>JBIOUY010000204.1:0-13497 GCA_044867445.1 Gemmatimonadales bacterium | reverse complement strand
ACCATGGAGCCGGCACACTGGGCACAGGGCTCGAGGGTCACGTACAAGGTCGCAAAGGCCAGCCGTTCCTCCCCGGCCTTCTGCAACGCCCGATGCAACGCCAGGATCTCGGCGTGAGCGGTCGGATCCTGACGCTGCACGGTTTCGTTGTGCGCCTCGGCGAGGATCTCCCCTTCGGCGATGATCACCGCACCCACTGGCACCTCTTCCCGGACCGAGGCGGCGCGAGCCAGTCGCAGCGCCGCCTCCATACCGGTCAGATCACTGGGCGAAGGTGTGCCTCTACGCACTGACCATCTCCGGGACCGGCGTAGCTCGCGTCAGCCGGAGGTGATCTCCGGCGCGTTCCACTCGAATGATGTCGCCCTCCCGGAACGTGCCCTCGAGAACCTCCAGTGCGATCGGATTCTGCAGCTCTCGCTGGATCACGCGCTTGAGCGGCCGGGCACCATAGACCGGATCGTATCCCTGCTCCGCCAGGAAGCCGCGGGCCTCGGAAGTCACTTCGAGCTTGAGGTGACGCCCGGCGAGAAGCTGGTCCAGCCGGCGAAGCTGAAGCTGGACGATCTGAACCAGGTCATCCCGACTCAGCGGCCGGAACACGATGATATCGTCCACCCGGTTCAGAAATTCGGGACGGAAATAGTTGCGCAGCTCGTCACGCACCCGCTGCTCGATGCGGGCCCAGGCTGGCTCGGCCACCTGAGCGCCGGCTTCTACGATGATCTGGCTGCCGATATTGCTGGTCATGATGATCACGGTGTTCCGGAAATCGACCACCCGTCCCTGGCTATCGGTCAAGCGGCCATCGTCCAGGATCTGGAGGAGCACGTTGAAGACATCCGGATGGGCCTTCTCGATCTCATCAAAGAGCACCACGCTATAGGGCCGGCGACGCACGGCCTCCGTGAGCTGACCGCCCTCCTCATAGCCCACGTAGCCGGGAGGCGCGCCGATCATCCGAGCGACGGAGTGCTTCTCCATGTACTCCGACATGTCCAGCCGGACCATGGCCCGTTCATCGTCGAACAGAAACTCGGCCAGCGCTCGGGCGGTCTCGGTCTTCCCCACGCCTGTGGGGCCGAGGAAGATGAACGAGCCGGTCGGCCGGTTGACCTCCTGCAAGCCGGCGCGACTCCGACGGACCGCGTTGGCTACGACCGTCACCGCCGCCTCCTGTCCGATGACTCGCTGACCCAACTCGGCCTCCAGACGGGTGAGCCGCTCCCGCTCGCTCTCCAGCATCTTGCTCACCGGAATGCCGGTCCACTTGGCCACGATCTCGGCGATGTCGTCGGCGTCCACCTCCTCCTTGAGATAACGGGCCTTGCTCTGGACCTCCTGGAGTCGCTTCTGATCCTCCTCCAGCTTTCGCTCGAGCTCCGGGATCCGGCCATAGCGCAGCTCCGCCGCCCGCTGCAGGTCTCCCCGTCGGGTGGCCTGGTCGACCTCACTCCGCAAGCTGTCGACTTCGGCCTTGATCTGCTGGATCTCCTGGATCCCCTTCTTTTCCGACTGCCACTGGGCCTTCATCCCGGCGCTCTGCTCCCGCAATCGGGAGATCTCCTGCTCTACGGCCTCGCGCCGCTCCTGGGTCGCACGGTCTTTCTCCTTGAGGAGCGCCTGACGCTGGATCTCGAGCTGGACAATCCGCCGCTCCACCTCATCGATCTCCTGCGGCAGGCTGTCGATCTCGATGCGGAGCCGGCTGGCGGCCTCGTCGATCAGATCGATGGCCTTGTCCGGGAGGAACCGATCCCCGATGTACCGATCCGAGAGGGTCGCTGCCGCCACTAATGCATTGTCGGTGATTCGAACCCCGTGGTGGACCTCGTACTTCTCCTTGAGTCCCCGGAGGATGGCGATGGTGTCAGCGACGCTGGGCTCGCCGACCAGCACCGGCTGAAACCGGCGCTCCAGCGCTGGGTCCTTCTCGACGTGTTTCCGGTACTCGTCCAGGGTCGTGGCACCGATGACGTGCAACTCGCCCCGCGCCAGGGGAGGCTTGAGCATGTTGCTGGCGTCGACGGCTCCCTCGGCCGCACCGGCGCCCACGATCGTGTGGAGCTCGTCAATGAAGGTGATGTACTTCCCTTCACCCTCGGTCAGCTCCTTCACCACCGACTTGAGCCGCTCCTCGAATTCCCCCCGGTACTTGGCACCGGCCAGCAACTGGCCGATGTCCAAGGCTACCAGCTCTCGGTTGCGCAGCGACTCGGGCACGTCGCCGTTGACGATGCGCTGAGCCAGGCCCTCGACGATAGCGGTTTTTCCGACCCCGGGTTCCCCGATCAGCACCGGGTTGTTCTTGGTCCGGCGAGAGAGCACCTGCATGACCCGCCGCACCTCCTCATCCCGGCCGATGACCGGGTCGAGTTTTCCCTGGCGAGCTTGGTCGGTGAGATTGCGGGTATAGCGCTCCAGCGCCTGATATTTCTCCTCGGGGGATTGGTCGGTGACCCGGTGCGAGCCACGGACTTCCTGTAGTGCGGCACGTAGCGTGTCGGCGGTGACGTTCTGCGCGCTGAGCAGGGCCCGAGCTGTGGTTCCCTTCTCGTGAGCCAGAGCGAGCAAGAGGTGCTCGGTGGAGACGTAGGCGTCCCCCATCTGGCGGGCCTCGGCCTCGGCCCGATCGAACACCCGGTGGGTCTCCCGGCTAAAGGTCGGCTCGGCGCCGCCTCCGGCCTGGGTCGGAAAGCGGGCGATTTCCCGCTCGGTCTCCTGGGCCAGCGCGCTAACATTGAGTCCCACCTTCTGGAGCAGTGGCTGGACCACCCCTTCGGGCTGGGCCAGGAGGACCGCAAAAAGGTGGGCATCATTGACGACAGGGTTGCCCCGCCGGCGAGCTTCCTCGCCCGCGTCGCGGAAGGCCTCCTGCGCCTTGATTGTCAGTCGTTCCGGTCGGATCATCGCGGCCTCAGCACTGGAGTCTCACGGACTGCTTCTCCCTGGCGCTTGGGCAAGGCCCGTTCCCACAAAATCTGCCGATCTGGCAGGAAGGAACAAGGCATAGAACACAAAGGGGCGACCGCCGAGGTCGCCCCTTGCTCACTGCTGGCTCGTCACCTTCTTCTGCGCGATCATCTTCCGGGTGTAGCGCTCACCGTCGACGGTTAGCTGGTAGTAATATACTCCCGCTGTCACTTCCCTCTTGCCATCCAGGTATTTCCCGTCCCAGTAGGCGTGGTATTCGCCGCACCGAAGCCGAAGGCTATCCAGCCGCTCCGCGGCACCATTGGCCAGCACCGGTATTGCCACGACCTGGACCAACACGTTGTAGATTTTCAGACTCACCACCGGCTGATGCCCCCCGGAACACACCTCCTGCGCAATCTCGAAGGGGATCGTGGTTGCCGGGAAAAACGGGTTGGGGTAGTTCTCCTTCAGCTCGACGCGAGGCGGAAGCACATTCGCCTGTGCTGCGACCGGGGAACCGACTCCCACGAGAAGCCCGAGCCACCACCCCGGCCACGCCAAGCGGACCATGGGCGCTCCTCTTCACACGAATTGTCGAACCGGTAGGCACCTCCGCGGGGGAATGACTGCCACAAGATGGGTGGTCAGCCGGAAAATGGGCGGAGCCGAGCCGGAGTGTCAAGCTGACCTCTCAACCTCCTGGCATCCCCGACCCTCACAGTGACCCCTTTTCCATCAGCCCACTCGAGCAGCGGAATGAGATACTTGCGGCTGATGCCGAGCCGGTCTCTGACATCAGCCGGAATGATCGGTCGATCGCGGCCGAGCTCTTCCAGGGTTCTGGTGAAGCGCTGGAGCGCGTCGCGAGAATAGTACCGATCGCGCTCGACGGCCTCCACATCTCCCCGAGCCGCAGCGAGGCGAAGCGTCGCCGCCACATCGGTCCGGCCGGTCAGCCGCGATAGCTCGCCCACGGTAGGAGGGCTCAACTCAGCCTCGGTTAGCATTCGGACAATGCGATCGATTTCGGCCTCGCCACCAACCACGCGTGGGGCAAAGCCCGCCAGGGCAACCATGCCATCGGTCCGCCGGATGCGGCGAGTCCGCTCGAGATCGCCCAGGGAGGCATCGACCAGACCCTGAGGAGCGCGAAGCGAATGCCGAAGGGTCTCCAGCGGGAGACCGGGGTCGCTGATGTGGGTGTGATGGAATTGGCGGAGGACCTCGAGGGCGCGGGCCGCGATGGTTTCGAGCAACGCGGCACTCACCCAGCGTCCCTCGAGCTGGCGCACGTCGGGAGCAGCGACCGCAAGCTTCGCCGCATCGGCGGGTGGGATGCCGAGCAGCAGCGGAAGTTCCCCGCTGAGAATGCCCGCTGGGCGGCGCTCCAGGAGTGCAAGGAACCGGGCACCGGGCTCGGTCGCCGGCAGCCTCGCGGGCCAGACCGAACGGCGTCCTGGCGGATACGGATCGAGCACGCGCCCGCCACCGATGGTGGTGACCGGACTGAAGCTCCGAAGCACGAATCGATCTTCTCCCCGTGCCACCAGCGGCTGCTCCAGCACCAAGCGCGCCGGGCCTCGTTGCCCGGGGTCGAGAGCGCTACGCGGCAGCACTCGCGCCATGACCTCAGCCGTACCGAGCAGAAGGCGGACCCGGGTGCGCGCCCGCAGAGGGTGAAGCGCGCTGGGCAACACTGCTATCTCCACGTCGAGCGCCCCGGTGACCTCCCAGGGTGTCGACTGGCTCAGCAAGACCGCGCCGCGTCGGGTGTCGGCGCGGTCCAGCCCCGCGATTCCGACGGCGGTGCGCGCGCCTGGCTCGCTCTTATCCATGGCTCGTCCGTGAGATTCGATCGAGCGCACCCTGCCCGCACCTGATCCGGGGAGCACCCGAACCAGATCGCCAATCGCGATCTGGCCCGACCAGGCAGTGCCGGTCACGACGGTCCCCACTCCCGCAACGGAAAAGCTGCGATCGATGGGCAGGCGAAAGAGATCCTCCACGTGCGGGCGAACTACGGCGGAAGCACGAGCCCGCAGTCGCTCCCGCAGGAGCTCGATCCCTGCGCCGGTCTTCGCCGAGACGGCAACTGGAGGGTCGAACCCAATCACGCTCTGGCAGAGCCGCTCGGAGAGCTCTTGGGATACCAGCTCCACCCAGTCGGGCTCGACCAAATCGATCTTGGTGATCACCGGTACGCCCGCGCTCACACCGAGCTGCTCGAGGATCGCGAGGTGCTCCTCAGTCTGGGGCATGATGCCCTCGTCGGCGGCGACCACGAGTAGGGCGATATCGATGCCGGACGCACCGGCGACCATGGTGCGGACGAAGTCCTCGTGTCCCGGAACATCTACTACCCCGGCGAGTGGCCCCACCCCGAGGTCGAGAGGAGCAAAGTTGAGATCGATGGTGATGCCTCGCCGGCGCTCTTCCACCAGGCGGTCCATCGGACGGCCGGTGAGTGCCGTGATCAGAGTGGACTTGCCGTGATCGATATGACCGGCGGTCCCGATGATCATGCCGCCGCCCATGGTCGCCGCAGCCAGAAGTCCAGCGCCGGCAGCTCCGCATCCTCGGCCAGATGGTGGCGGATGTAGCGGGCCAATAGCCGCCGGTGGGCCTGGCTGTGGCGGCCATCCAGGATGGGAAGGTTCGCGTCGGGGTCGAGTAACGCCATAAGATCAGCCCGCGCGCGTTCGGGCAGCTGGGTGGCTCCGCGCTCGGCTGCGCACGCCGGACAGAGGGCCCCTCCCTCACGGGTGCTGAACGGAAGGGGTCCGGCGTCGGGGAGGAGCGACCCGTCGCGCACGCAGGCCTCAACCGAGGGAGCGAAGCCGAGGACGGCCACCAGCTCCCAGAGTACCCGGAAGCCGAGCGCCTCGACCTGGGCCCTGGGCGCGGCTTCGAGTCGGCGAAGCGCATCCCGGAAGAGCTCAAAGCTCTCCGGATGTGGATCCGGCGGAGCGAAGCGGAGCATCACCTCGGAGAGCGCCGACGCGGTGGCGTAGCGCTCGAGATCTTCCGCCAGACCAATGTGGAGCTGGAGCAAATCGAAGGCGGTGAGCAGGTGCAGCTCACGATTCTCTTTGACGAGCAGATGGGCCTGACCTTCACTCAACAGCTGGAGGGCCGCGCCGAAGCGGCTCTTGGGACGGAGCGCGCCCTTGGCGATGGCACTCTGCACCCCGAGCTCCCGAGTGGCGAGGCGCACGATCTTGGAGGACTCGCTGTAGCGCAGCGCGGACAGCACGATCGCCGGGGTGCTGACGAGGGACATGGGGAGAAAGCTAACAGCTAACAGCTGACAGCTAACAGCTAACAGCTAACGGCTAACAGCTGACAGCGAACGGCTAACAGCTAACAGCTAACTGCTAACAGCTAACAGCTAAACAGCCGGTTAACTGTTGTCGTCCTTACCGCCCTTACAGTCCTTACCGCCCTTACCGCCCTTACCGCTTTACCGCCCTACCGCCCTACTCCGGCGGAATCCTTACCATCGTGGCTCCCGATGGACACTCACCTAACGTGATGATGCGGATTTCCCTCAGGTCTGTATCGAGCACGTGCGCCTTTCCCCGTTGTCCGCCGCGACATGCTCCCGATTCGATCCCGTACACCCGGCCGTGGCTGTCGACGGCAACGGCGGAATTCGAGGGGATCGGTATCCCTTCATCGGCTCCCAGCACGACTTTATTGCTGTCGGTATCGAACTCCATCAGGCCTTCCGCAAAGGAACTCACGAAGATGCGAACTCCCCCGTCCGATGCCACGTTTCCTGGTCCGGTACCGAATCCCGAAAAGCTGGCCACCTCCGAGCGGTTGACCGGATCTACAATCGAGAGTCGCCCCTCTCCCTCGAAGAAACTGCCGGTGTTCATCACGTAGAGCAGGCCATCGCCAGCCACGTCTGCGAACCCGGCGTTGCCATCACCCGTGAGTGGAATCGAGTCTACCCCATCGGCCGGCGCGTTCGTGGCGGGGTCGATGACCGTAAGCCAACTGGGGCCGGCGGGGCTGAAGGTCTCATCCAGATTGCCGTTGAGTACGAAGATCTTCCCGCGGGTGAAGATGATACCCTGAGGATAACGCCCCACCGGGACCTCCGGACTGGAGGTACCGGTCAGATAATTGATTCGGGAAATCGAGTTGAGATTCGGGTTGGCCACATAGGCGATGGAGTCGTCCACGATCGCCGAACCGGTGGCGCCGGAGTTGGCCGGCAGAGGTACCAACCGCATCACCTGAGCGTCGCGGAGATCCACGACCGCGGCGGCATTGTCCAATCCCAGAGGGACGATGGCGATGCCGCCGCGGGCCGATACTCCGACCGGGGTGGGCGTCGTACCCCCCAACGGCACTTCGGCCGCATCGCCGGGGTGCTCCACCGGGACAATACTGAGTGTGTTCGCGGTACTGTTGACCACGAGCAGGACTTCCTCTGGATCGGGCAACGGCGCGTTGGTATCGGCGCAGCCGACCAGCAGGCAACTCAGGGCCATGCCCGCGAGCGCGCCATTCAGACGGTGGAGCATCATGGGAGCACCAGGTTGAGAGTGAGAAAGTAGCTGCGACCCGGCGTGGGGAAGCCGGCGATGAATTCGGCACGAGCGTCGGTGAGATCCCGAATCTCTCCGCGCACACCGAGACCACCGCCGAGCTGACGCTCGATGCCGAGATCCAGGATGGAGAACGCCGGCCGCGGGTTAGTGCCCGCGCTGTTGGGGAAGCGCCGTCCGACGTGGTGCCAGCGCAAGTCACCGGTCCAGGCGTCGGGTGACCAGAGCAGCGAGGCCGCATAGGTGATCCGCGGCCGGTACTCCACCTGCGCGCCACCGGCAATGTCGTAGGTAACTGCGCTGTAGCTGGCGCTCGCGTCGAGACCGAGGTTGCGCGTCGGGTGCGCGTCCAGAGCGAGCTCGCCTCCGCGCCGCCGGACGTCGAAGTTGCTTGGGCTCCAGACAAACCGGAAATCCGGCGCCCACACCACCATGTCATCGACCCGGCCGGAAAACAGCCGGAGGCTCACGCTGGTCTTCCCGGCTCCCAGGTCCTGGCGCAAGCCAGTCTCGACCTCCCATCGTACCCGTTCGGGACGAAGGTCCGGATTCAGTTTGACGCCGACGCCTTCCCGGAAGAACAGATCGGACAGCACGGGGGGAGTTACCCCGCTCCCGAGGGCGGCCGTCAGGGCAGTTTTCTTCCGCTGCCAGCCTGCGTCCAGCCGCAGGCTCATTCGGGGCGAGCCGCTGTGACTCCATCCGTCGAGCCGAGTGGCAGCGGCGAGCGACCACGAGGCAGATCCCATGGCCCGATGAAACGAGCCATCCAAACGAAGGGCGGCATGGGTGAATGACGACCCTGAGCGCACGCCGTCACCTGCGAAACGGTCGCCTCGCAACTCGGTGCTCGCACCGATCTCGCCGAGCCAGCCACTCACGGCTGCTCGGCGTCGGTAGCCCAGCTCCAATGTTCCGCCGACTCCGTGAGTATAGCTGTCGTAGGAGACTCCGGTGGGAGGCTCGGGATCCTCGGCGCGGGCCTCCAGCCACTGCAGCGATCCGGCCCACTGGAGCGCGCCGGCCGACCGAATCCCCAGGAACACGCTTGCGTCCGAAGCCCGAGCCTCTGGAGTCGGGTTGGTCGTGGTGCCGGGGAGTCCGCGACGGGAGAGCGTGCCCCGAAGAGACAGCGCCACGCGGTCATCGCTGCTGAGCGACACGCCATATTGCTCTCCACCAGCATTCAGACGGGTGCCCTCTCCCCCACCACGTACTTCGGGCACCGAGTAGGGATAGTCCGAGGGGTACCGTTCGCCCGAAATGCTGGCAGTGATCGGGGCCGATGACGCTCCTAGCCGCATCCCTGCAGCGCTGTGCGATCCATACCAGCCCGATGCTTCAGGACGCAGATCGCGTCGAGTATCGACCACTAACAATCCGGCGATGGCTCGCCCGCCCGCCCGCGTGGTCTGCGCGCCGGGAACCAGGGTCACTCGCTCGACATCTCGACTCGAGATCCGGCTCAGGTCGGCTCGACCAGTAAGAGGATCGTTGATGGCAAATCCGTCGAGCAGCACCAGCACTTCATCCGGTCCGCCCCCGCGCACCTGCGGGGCCGCCGGGCCAGCGCTCCCAGTACGCCGCACGACCACACCCTGCCAGCCGTCGAGGGCGTGGGCGAGATCGCTGCCGCGTCGGGTCAGCTCGCCGCCGGAGATCGTGATTCCTCCAGCCGAAGCAGAAGCCACGATGGTGTCGAGCGGAACCGGCGCCGGCCTCAGGACGATGTTCACTCTTTGATCGAGGCTGGGAACAACGTCGATCACTGTGGTCCAGGGTTGATACCCGATCATTCGGACTCGGAGCGCGACTCGGCCGGCTGCCACGCTGCCGAAGAAGAATTCGCCGTTCGCCCGACTCGTGCCTCGGAGATCCCCCAGCGATACCTCGGCACCCCCGACGGGAGACTGGGTCAGCGCATCGAGGATCCTGCCCTCCACCCGAGAAGGCCCCTGTGCCTGGGCCGACGCTGTCAGCAGCAGGCTGCATATCGCGCCGAGGAGCGGCCTTCTCGACGCGCTCGTTACCCCGTCCAGCCACACGCTCATGGCCCGGTCTCTCCCGGCCGCAGTGGCACCACCTGGGGAGCGCCGTCGCACCAGGTCGTCACCGCCACGGGCCACTCGAAGACTCGACTCAGCGTTTCTTCCTGCAGCACTTCGCGGGGAATGCCCTCGGCGATCACAGCGCCGCCGCTGAGAAGCACCATGCGATCGGCAAAGCGGGCGGCCAGGTTCAGATGGTGAGTGATGACCAGTCCCGCGAGGCCGCTCTCGACCAGTTGCCGGATCAACTCGAACAACTCCATCTCATGTCGCACATCGAGCGACGCGGTGGGCTCATCCAGCACCAGGGCTCGGGGCTCTCCGACGAGCGCCCGTGCGATCCGGACCCGCTGCCACTCGCCTCCAGAGAGCGAATCAACCGAGCGGTCGAGGAGATGAGCGACATCACACCGCTCCAGGGCGGCCTGTACCGCCACTCGATCGTCGGTCGAAGGTGCGGCGAGCGCACCGAGGCGGGCGTAGCGGCCCAGCATGACGGTCTCATCCACCCGAAGGGGAAAGACCACCTCCTCCCGCTGCGACACTACGCCGAGCACCCGCGCCAAGGCACTGCGCCGCCATGCGGCAACCGGACGGCCCTGGATCAGCACCGTTCCCTGCTCCGCCGCTAATAAGCCGGTAATGACGCGCACCAAGGTGGTTTTGCCACTGCCATTCGGCCCAACCACAGCCACCAGCTGAGACTCGGATACCGCGCAGCTCACCCGATCCAGCGCTGGTTGTCTCGCGCCGCGATAGCGTGCCGTCACCTCTCGAGTCTCCAGAATCATGCGAGCGTTCTCCGGAGGAGGATGGCGAACAGCGGAACCCCGACCAGCGCCGTAATCACGCCTACCGGGAGTTCCAGGGGCCGAACCACAGTGCGGGAGACGACGTCAGAGAGCACCATGAACGAGCCGCCACCCAGGAACACCAGCGGAAGCAGGCTCTGGTGCAGCGGCCGGGCAATTCGCCGGACCGCGTGCGGCACCACCAGGCCCACGAAGCCGATGATCCCGCAGGTGGCGACACTAGCGGCGGTAAGCAACGCGGTGCAGAGGTAGACCAGCCGGCGGGTTCGCTCTACCTCTGCGCCGAGGTGGTGAGCCGGTTCATCGCCGAGTGCGAGGAGGTCGAGGCCGCGGGCGCTCCAGCCGATTGCCGCCAATGGCATCACAGCGTAGGCGGCGAACACCCCGAGCGCTTGCCACGAGGCGGCACCGAATCCGCCCAACAACCAGAGAAACGCGTTGCGGACTTGAGCTGCGCTGGAGAGGACGATGATCGCGCTCATCAGGGCACCGGCGAAGGAACCCACGACGACACCAGAAAGGAGGAGCACGCGCGGGTCCAGCCTCCGGCCGGCAACCAGGCTCAGCCGGTAGACCAGGCTCACGGCGGTCAACGCGCCGAAGAATGCCGCGATGGGGACCGCCCAGGGGCCGGCGGCACGGCTCGCGATTGCGACAACCGCACCCAAACCCGCACCGCCGGAGAGGCCCAACAGATATGGTTCGGCCAGCGGGTTGCGAATCATGGCCTGGAGCGCCGCCCCCGAGACGCCCAGACTACCACCTACGAGGAATGCCAGCAGCACCCTCGGCGCCCGCAACTGCCGTACGATGACGGTGGCCTCAGCGTCGGGACGCCGCAGCGCTTCCCACACTTCATGCAGCGAGAGTGGCACCGCGCCCGCGAGCAGCCCCAGAATCAGGGAGAGCAGGACAGCAAGCAACAGGAGGCCGCCCCGAATGCCTTTCACCGGCGTGACTCCGCAAGCAGCGTCGCCAGATGACGGATCGCTTCTGGGGCTCTTGGGCTAGGCCGGTTGAACTCCGACCCGCTGACCGGCAGAAAGCGCCGCTCCCGAATCGCACGCACCACCTGCCACTCGGGCCGCCGGGCAAACGCGGAGGGGCCGGCACCGGTGGTGAGAATCAGATCCGGATCACGCACGGCGACCGCCTCGATGCTCACCGTTCCCGCCGAAGCGGTGACGTCGGGAAACAGATTCTCTCCGCCGGCTCGCTCTACCAGCTCATTGAGGAAGCTGCCCCGTCCGATCGTCATCGGCGGCTGCTCCCAAACCAGCAGCAGCACCCTGGGGCGATGGCTCGGTGGCCGGGGCGTTGCGGAGGCGAGTGCGGTATCGAAGACCGCGCTCAGCGAGTCGGCCTGGCGCTGGTGTTGTGTCAGCCGGCCGAGCAGGCGGGAGACTCGAGCGACATCGCTCAAGGCGTCGGTGTTTATCCGCAGGGCGGCGATGCCGACCTTGCGGAGGCGCGTCGCGGCGGGCGCGTTCTGCGCCGAGTTGTAGAGGATGACCAGATCAGGGCGGCTGGCGATGATCGCCTCGAGATTGGGATTGATTCCGTCTCCAAGACTCGGCACCGCCGAGGCGGCCGGGGGATAGTCGCACCAGCTGGTCCGGCCGACCAACAAGCTGCCTGCGCCGATGGCGAAGAGGAGCTCGGTGGTTGCGGGAATGAGGGAGACGATCCGGCGGGCAGACTCCGGCGCGAGCACACTGTCACCGGCATCGTCCACGATCATCACGCCCCGGCTTCCGACCGGCCGCGCAGAGCACGCCAGCGTCAGCAGCGTGAGGCCTAGCAGAAAGCGGGAGCGAGTGAACCAGGTGCGAATGAGAACCGCCCATCCCAGGATGGAGGGATGGGCGGTGAGCGACAGCAGCAGCGCGGTCGGGCGCCACCTACCCTCCCCCGAGGGCATTCAAGGTGGCGCGAACGAAGAGGTCTCCTGGCTTCGGGCCTTCGCTCGCCTTCCCGGTTCCCCAGTGGCGTGTGAGCGAAGTTGACTGCCCGTTACAGTGGCGGGGCCGCGCCGGTTTTGCACCGGCTTCCGAGCGTCCCCGTTCGCGAGTTTTCGATTGTCCTGGAGCGCAAGTTTATCGGCTGCGATCACGCGCCGCAAGTGAGGCCTCCAGCTCGGCCTTGAGTCTGGCGCGCTCGGTTCGGTAGGCCTCCCACTCATCGGCGGGAACTTCGCTCTCGCGTCCGAGATAGCGCACATCGAGGGATGCAATGCTCGCAAGAAGACCGTCCGGCAGAGCCGACTCGGGTCGGGGGCGTGAGCGCGCCACCAATCGCCACCCGGCGAGCAGGAGCGCCAGGGCAAGACCGACCACAAGCCCAGCCAACGCGGCGACTGGCGTCCGGCGTGAACTGGACAAAGCCACCCGGATCACGGCTCCGGGGGAGACCGTCCCGGTCCAGCGCTGGAACTTCCGCCCCTCGATCACCTGGCTATCGGCGAGCGCGAGCGGCGCGCCGCTTACCCCCTCAACCGAACCCTCGATGAGGAGGTTTACCTGGCTGGCTGATGTTCCCATGGGAAAGTTCACCACGTTCTGCTCGCCGGAGATCACATACTGCACCGCCAGCTGCTTTTCTCCCGGCGCGATGGGCGCGAAGACATACACCGAGTCTCCCTTCCGGCTCACGGCGTCGGGCGAAAAGTCGCTCTCACCCACCTGCAATCCGAGTGAGCCGGCCGGCAGCTGTGCGCTCCAGGCCGGCTGCACGGAGTCCGCGCCCACTCGGGCCCGAAGGCCAGAGTTACGAAGCACGAAAAGCTCCAGCACCGATCGGCTCCCGTCGTCTCCAGGACGGGGAACGACGATATGATGGGCCTCGACTTCGACCGGGGCTCGACTCGAAGTATCGTAGACCAGGAGCGGAATCGCGGTATCAGGCCGCACGGGGTTGGTGTGGACCGGGCTGGAGAAGTACTCGATGCCGCCGTACCGGGCGCTCAGGAGATAGAGTGACTCGGTATCGGAGCGGAAGACGAAGCGAAAGCGTCCTCGAGCGTCAGAGAGAGCTGAGTCGACGGGCCCCTGGCGCTCCCGGCCGACGCGATGCAGCAGGACCCGGACCCGCGGCAACGCCAGGGTGTCCCGGACATCCGGGCGGAGCACGCGGCCGGCGGCGGTGGTCTGGGCGTTGAGGGGG
>JBIOUY010000203.1:0-24720 GCA_044867445.1 Gemmatimonadales bacterium | reverse complement strand
TTGGGATCCAGGCGTGCCAGCTCGTCGGCGGCCGCCTGCACCGCCGCGGGCTCCACACCGAATCGCTCACCTATCGCCTGGTGGCGGAGGTCTTTCCCGACCTCATCGCCCACCGTTGGAATGACCTCGCCAAGCGTTTCGGGGTGGAGCCCGCGGCGGTGCAGGCGGCCGCCGACGAGCTGGCGCGCCTGGATCCCAAGCCGGGGCTCAAGTATTCCGAACAGAACGACGGTTACATCATCCCCGATCTCATCGTCGAGAAGATTGGCGGCCGCTATCAGGTGTTCCTCAACGACACCGGCATGCCGCGGTTGCGGCTGAGCCGCTCATATCAGGAGATCGCCCGCGACAAGAAGAAGATGACCCCGGAGAACCGCGAGTTCATCGCCTCCAAGATGAACAGCGCCAACTGGATGATTCAGGCCATCGAGCAGCGTCGCCAGACCATGCTGAAGGTGATGAACTTTATCGTCGACCGGCAGCGGGAATTCTTCGAGAAGGGCATCGAGCATCTGAGGCCGCTCACGCTGCGTGAAGTCGCCGAAGTCATCAACATGCACGAGTCGACGGTCAGCCGGGTAACCAACGAGAAATACGTCCAGACTCCCCGCGGCGTTCTTCCGCTCAAGTTCTTCTTTTCCAGCGCCCTGGCGACCGCGTCCGGAGAAGAAGCCAGCGCACGCTCCATCCGGGCCAAACTGCAGAAGATGGTCTCCGAGGAAGACAGCGGCAAACCGCTCACCGATCAGCAGATCGTCCATCTCTTCCAGGAGCAGGGGATCCAGATCGCCCGCCGCACCGTCGCCAAGTACCGCGACCAGCTCGGGATCCTCCCGGCCAGGATGCGGAAGCGCGTATGACCCTCACCGCCGCCGAGACCGTGGACGTGAGCGTCCTCGTCCCGGCGAAGGATGAGGCGCCCAACCTCCCGGAGTTCCTGCGGCTCTGCGCCGAGGCGCTGGGGCCGGCGGGGTTCAGTTTCGAAGTCGTCGTGGTGAATGACGGGTCGCGCGACGATTCAGCCAACGTGCTCCGCGAGCTGGAGCGGCAGTACTCCTTCCTGCGAGTCGTCACCCATCGTCGCCAGCGCGGTATCGCGGACGCTCTCCGCTCCGCCGGCGATGTCGCCCGAGGTGACGTGCTGGTGTTCTATCCCGCCGATCTGCAATACCTCCCAGAGGACATCCCCGCGTTGGTGAGGCCGGTGCTCCAAGGCCAGGCGGACATCGTCACCGGAACCAAGCAGGGCAAGTACGAGAAGGCATTCGTGTCTGGGGTCTACAACGCGATCTGCCGCTGGCTCTTCGGCGTGCAGGTCACCGATCTCAACTCGGTCAAGGCCTATCGCCGGGAAGTGATGTTCGGTGTTCCGCTCCGACCCGACTGGCACCGCTACATGGTTGTGATCGCCGCTGCCGACGGTTTTCGTCTCCTATCGCAACCGGTACCGCTCTATCCCCGACGCGCGGGTCGGTCGAAGTTCAACTGGAAGCGCATCCCGGTTGGCATCTTCGATCTCATCGCGGTCTGGTTCCAACTCCGCTTCGGACGCAAGCCGATGCTCTTTTTTGGTCTCGGAGGCGTGATTCTCTTTTTGATCGGGCTGCTCGCCGGCGTCACGGCCCTGATACTGCGGTTTGGTTACGGCTTCGGCTTCCGCCCGCTGCTGAATCTGGTCGAGATCATGGTGATCAGTGGCATCATCCTCTTCGGGTTCGGCTTGCTGGGCGAGATGATAGCGGGCATGCAGGAGGAGACGCGGGAGATCGCCCGGACGCTCGCGCGCGCGGACAAGCTCGATTTGCGGGACTGAGCGTGCGGGTCGTGTTTCTGACCCACAACTACCCCCGTTGGCGGGGTGACCTGTCGGGCGCGTTCCTGGCGACGTTGGCGGCGGCGCTCGTGCGCCGTCGTGTCGAGGTGCGGGTGCTGGCGCCGAGCGATCAGGGGCAGGGTGGGGAAGAGGAGGTGGATGGCGTCGTTATCCGGCGGGTCCGATACGCCCGCGCCGCACGGGAAACGATCGCCTATCGCGGCACCATGCAGGCGGCGTTGAAGGCCCCCTCGGGTTGGCGCGCCCTGGCTGGACTCTGGCGAGCCCTCCGTCGGGCCGCTCGAGAGGAGCTGGCTCGGGGAGTCGACCTGGTCCATGCCCACTGGTGGGTGCCCGCCGGACTAGCTGCTCCAGCCGATGCCCCCACCGTCCTCACCGTGCACGGCACCGACGCCGCATTGCTGCGGCGCTCTCGGGTAGCCCGTGCCCTGGCCCGCCCGGTATTCCAGCGCGCGAAAGTCGTAACCGCCGTTTCCCGTGAGCTCGCCGGTTGGGTGCAGAACGGGGCCGGACGGTTCATCGAGCCCGCCCACGTCCACCCGATGCCGGTGGAGAGCACCGACTACTCCTGGACCAGTGGGGGAGGCGGGGCCATCGTGCTCGCCCGGCTCACCCCACAGAAGCGGGTGAATCTGGCCATCGAGACGGTCGCCTTTCTCGCGTCCTGTGGACACGAACTCCCCCTGACCATTGCCGGCGATGGGCCCGAGCGCGGCGCTCTGGAGCGCCTGGCCGAGCGTCTCGGCGTGGCTTCCTTCGTTCATTTCGCTGGTGCGGTGAAGCCGTCGGAGGTGCCGACGCTGCTGAGCCAGGCTGACGTCATGATCTTCCCGGCCCAGGGCGAAGGCTTCGGACTGGCGGCGGCGGAAGCGCTGATCGCGGGCGTTCCCGTGGTGGCCTGCTGGGATGGCGGCGGGGTGCTCGATGTTGTTCCTCAGAGCGGCGCCGGCCGGCTTACGCTCCCTTCGGCCGAAGCTATTGGCGACGCGGTGCTCGGCCTGCTCCTGGAACCCGATCGACTCGCGGTGGCGCGGCTGGTCGGTGAATCGTGGCGCTCACGGCTTTCACCGGACCACGTGGCCGAGGTCTGTGAGGGTTGGTACCGCGAGGCGCTGGGTGCATAGCCGATGGGTCCGCTGGGCCCAATGGGCGTTGGCACTTCTTATTATCGGCTTTGCCGCGCGGGCATTGGTGCGGAATTGGGATGCGCTCCGCTCCCAGCCGCTCGCCTGGAGGATCGATCCCGCCTGGATCGTACTCAGCGCCGTCGCGGTCTGGTTGATGTACGCGCTGTTGATCGTGGCCTGGCGCACGATGCTCGCCGCCTGGGGCCAATCCCTCGAGGCGTGGACCGCCGCACGAATCTGGACCGTCTCGAGTCTGGGCAAGTATCTCCCGGGAAAAGTTTGGGCCATCGCCGGCATGGCGCTCATGGCACAACAGGCTGGTGTGGCGGCCTGGGCGGCCACGGGATCGGCCGTCATTCTTCAGGTGCTCGCCATAGGGACGGGTGCGGCAGTAGCAGGACTCACCGGGGCAGGCGCACTCGAGGCCGCACACCCTGGGGCCCAGGCTGCCCTGGTTCTCCTGGTCGCCGCATCGGTGATCGGCATTGCGCTGCTGCTCTGGCCACCGATGCTGCGCCGGCTGCTTCAATTCGCTGCCCCCGGCAGCGAGACTCGCCCCGCGCCTGCCGCAGGCGCCATTGTCCTCGGCATCGCCGCCAACAGCATAGCATGGGTCGGCTACGGTGCCGCACTGTGGCTGCTTGCCCGGGGCGTACTCCCGGGAGCCCGGCTCGATCTTCCCCCGGCAATTGCCGTGTTCACGGCGTCCTATCTGGCCGGCTTCCTGGCACTCCTCGCGCCCGGGGGACTGGGCGTTCGCGAAGGGGTATTCATTCTGATGCTTCAAGGACCACTTGGCATCGGCGCAGCGACCGGACTAGCGGTAGCGTCGAGGCTGCTGCTCACTGTGACCGAGCTCGGAGCCGCGGTCCCGTTTCTGATGTTCCCCCGACGGAGAGCCCGTGTCGCCCTCTGAGCCCGTTCCCCAACTCTCCTTCGAGCCTCGCCGGCCGGCGCTGCTGGCAGGGGCCATTTTCGTTCTCGCCGCCGGCACGCTGTGCTGGCCGATGCTGGCTGGACGCTTCCTGGTGGGAGACGATCAGTATATCGCGGGGTATGGCTTCCGCCTGTTCGGCGCCGAGATGTTTCGGGCGACCGGGAGCATTCCCGAGTGGAATCCATATCTCTTCGGGGGCATGCCGTACATCGCCGCAATGCACGGCGACATCTTTTATCCCACGGCCTGGCTCCGCTGGGTGCTTCCGGTCGATACCGCCATGAATCTCGGCTTCGCGCTCCATATCGTGCTCGCCGGGATCGCCATGTACACTCTGGCTCGGGCTTTGGGGACGAGCTGGACCGGCGCACTTGTCGCCGGCCTGGGATACGAGCTCACCGGCATCGTGGCGTCGCTGGTCAAGCCCGGGCACGACGGCAAGCTCTTCGTATCGGCGCTGGCGCCCCTTGCGCTGCTCGCCCTGCTGCGAGGCCTACGCGACCGTCGACTGGAGGGCTTCGCCCTCCTGGCCTTGACGGTGGGGCTCTGCATGGTGAGCCCCCAATACCAGATGGCGTACTATCTGTTGGTTGCCGCCGCGCTCTGGACGCTGTACCTGGTGTTTCTCGATCCGGAACGGCCGCGCGACCGCCGCTGGCCCATCCCGCTAGCCCTTGCGATGGGCGCGGTCGTGCTGGGCCTGGCCATCGCGGCCATTCAGATTCTTCCGTTCCTGGCATACATCCCCTATTCGCCCCGCGCAGTCGGGGGGCCGAGCGGCGGCTGGGAATATGCCACCGGCTTCTCCATGCCGCCGATCGAGATCATGACTACGGTGCTTCCCCAGTTCAACGGCGTACTGGAGAACTACTGGGGAACCAACTTCTTCAAGTCGCACACCGAGTACGTCGGGCCCATGGTTGTCGTGCTCGCCATTCTCGGCATCGGTGACCGTTCCCGCCGGCGTCTGGTGCAGGCCCTCGCAGTCATCGCCGTGCTCTTTCTGCTGATCGCCTTCGGCGGACACACCCCGTTCTATCGGCTTTGGTACGAGCTGATGCCCATGATGAAGAAGGTCCGTGCCCCCGGCATGGCCTTCTTCCTGGTGGCGCTGCCAACCGCGCTTTTCGCCGGCTTTGGCGTCGATCGCCTGCTCCGGCGCGAGGTCTCGCTCCGGGCGCTGGCCGTGCCGTTGGGCGTGCTCGGCGGGCTCGCTCTCCTCGGAGCCATTGGGGTGCTACAGACCATCGCAACAGGCCTCGCAAGCGAGCAGCAGATGGAGAAGGTTATGGCCAACGCCGGCGCGCTTCAGCTCGGCGCACTGCGGCTGCTCCTGTTCGTGGGATTGGCCGGTGCCACGCTCTGGCTGATGCGAGGAGGTCGCCTCGCGGGGTGGAGGGCTGCCGCGGGGCTCGCGGTTATAACGGTGGCGGATCTCTGGAGTATCGACCGGCTGTTCTTTCAGTTCCAGCCACCCGCAGCCGAGCTCTATCGGGATGACGCGGTCACCAGCCGGCTTCGAGCCGAGCCCAAGCCGTTCCGGGTGCTCGACGTGGGAGTGTATCAGGGTTCCTACCTGATGGCCCATGACATTCAGAGCATGCTGGGCTACCATGGGTTCGAGGTCCGCTTCTACGACGAGCTGCTGGGAGGGAAGGGGGAATGGAGATTCGCCGGAAGCCCCAACCTCCACGACCTTCTGGCCGTACGGTACATCTTGCTTCCCGAGGCGCAGACCGTCCCGGGCTTTCATCAGGTGCTCGGACCGGTCGCCACTACACCTGGTCGGCCCGCGATCCTGCTCGAGCGGGATACCCTCCCGCGATACGCGCGGGTTGTTGCCGGAGCCGCCAAGCTTCCCGAGGCGCAGTTGGCCCCGACGGTGATCGATCCCCGCTTTCCCCTGAACTCGGTGGTGCTCTACTCCGACACCACATCGGTCACCCCAGAGCCCTTGAACGGCCAGGTCCCAGCGGTGTCGAACGTGCGGGCTACGGTCGCAGAGTGGGCTCCCGGACGAATGCGGATCCGTTTGGACGGTACCGCGGCCAAATCGAGCTACCTCCTAGTCGGAGAGACCTGGCATCCTGATTGGCACGCTGAGGTTGACGGGAAGGCAGCGCCGGTGCTCCGCGCTGACGACGCGCTGCTCAGCGTGGTGCTGCCACCTGGCGCCCGCCAGGTCGGCTTGCACTTCCACTCGGCCCGATACGACCGCGGACGCCTGGTGACCCTCCTCGCATTGCTGGTGACCGGGGTGCTGCTTACTTGGCCTCGCCTCCTGCGGTGGAGGCGGGTCGATGCCTGAGCGCGCCGTGGTTGTGGTGCCTACGTACAATGAGCGTGTAAACCTTCCGCTCATTGTGCCCGCCATCCTGCAACAGGATCCCAGGCTCGAGGTGCTGGTAGTGGACGACAACTCACCCGACAACACCGGCAGGCTGGCCGACGAAATGGCGACGATGGAGCCTCGACTGCACGTGTTGCATCGCGAGACCAAGCAGGGGCTGGGAAAGGCCTACCTCGCCGGATTTCGCTGGGCGCTGGATAATGGATACGATCTTGTTTTTGAGATGGATGCGGATTTCAGCCACGATCCCAAGTTTCTCAGGGACTTCCTGCGGGCCATTGAGAATGCGGATCTGGTACTCGGCTCACGGTACCACTCCGGCGTGAATGTCATCAACTGGCCGATTTCCCGGCTCCTTCTGTCGCTGGGAGCCAACCTGTACGCCCGCTGGGTCACCGGGCTGCCGCTGAGCGATTCGACCGGCGGGTTTAAGTGCTTTCGCCGTGCTGTACTGGAAGCGATTGATTTTGAACAAGTTAGGTCAAATGGGTACTCTTTCCAGATCGAGATGAGCTTCCGGGCCTGGCGCAAGGGATTCCGACTGGTCGAGATTCCAATCGTGTTTACGGATCGGGTCGAGGGGCAAAGCAAGATGAACAAGCGGATCGTACGGGAGGCTATCTGGATGGTCTGGTGGCTGCGGCTTCAGGCATTGGTGGGTAGGCTGTGAGGGGGACCATCATCTACAAGATGACGGGCTCGGGCAACGACTTTGTCGTGCTCGACGGGAGGTATACCGATCCCGAGCAATGGCCGGCCGAACAGGTGGCGGCGATCTGCAATCGGCGCAGCGGCGTTGGCGCCGACGGGCTGGTGATCCTGACGCCCGAGGCGCCGGGAACGGTTCGAATGCGGTACTGGAATTCCGATGGCTCGCTGGCAGCCATGTGCGGCAACGCGGCCCTCTGCAGTGCGCGACTCGCGGTGTACCTCGAGCTGGCTCCTCCCGGGGAGCTCTGTCTCCACACCGACGCAGGTATGGTGCGTGCTCGGAGTGACGGATCCGGAGCCGCCCCCGAGATCAACTTGCCCGACTTTCCGGTTCCTGCCGATGTACCGGGGCTGGCGCCTCGACCGGAGGAGCGGTGGCTGATGTTCGCCTCGGTGGGTGTGCCGCACCTGGTGGCGCGGGTAGAAGACGTGGAGCGGGTCGATTTGAGCGCCAGGGGCCGCAGCCTTCGTCAGGATCCGAGTTTTCAGCCCGCAGGCGCCAACGTGAACTTCGTGAGCTCCCCGGTGGCGCACGACCAGTGGCTGATCCGGACGTACGAGCGGGGGGTGGAGGGTGAGACGCTGGCCTGCGGCACCGGAACCGTGGCAGCGGCCGTGGCCCTAGCGACCCGAGGCGAGGCGTCGTTACCAGTCCGGTTCCGCAGCCGTGGAGGCCCAGAGCTAGTGGTTCGGGCCGAGCTCAACGACGCGGTGGCGAGCGACGTGTGGCTTCAGGGGGAAGGTCGCCTGGTGTTCCGGGCGGTGTGGGAAGACATCTAGCCGGACTCTTCCACATCCGTGCAGTGTTCAGCCAATCTCTTGTAGAACAATCACTTACAAATGAAGTGGAGAACCCCGCGACCAGTTCTCCACAGTTTTCCCCATGGTTACTTAACATAATATATCTTATACGTCGTTGAGCTCAGCCAAGAAGACACGGAGGAACCGCCACAGCGAGCTCCTCCGTCGCACTTCGACCCTCCAGTCACCGGTCGGCTACTTCTGCCTCGGCTTCAGTCTACTTCTGCGTCCCGTTCAGCTTCTGCAGGCCCTGCTGCATCTTCACCAG
Source organism: Gemmatimonadales bacterium (assembly GCA_044867445.1). Classification (GTDB taxonomy): domain Bacteria; phylum Gemmatimonadota; class Gemmatimonadetes; order Gemmatimonadales; family GWC2-71-9; genus CAVVWJ01. Next base: position 16,692 of record JBIOUY010000203.1, on the reverse strand, counting down.
CTGGTCGTGCATGTTCACCTCTTTGTACCCCGCCGGCGGGTCGAATGCCGCATCGCTGATTGGTAAGGGCTGAATTTTGATGGCCTCTACGGAGCTGTGGGGCTTGCCGTCCTTAAACTCCACCATCTTGATGACGCCCTTGTTGGGGCCGACGAGCTTGCGGTACTGCTCGATGAAGGAGGCCCCTCTCCCGCGTGGGGCCAGCATCGGGTTGCTCATCACGTTGAACGCCGCGAACCCGACGCCCTTGGCGAGGCACGCTTCGCCCTCGTGTTTTTCCCCCTGGCGAATCGATGTCCCGCGCCAGACCTCGCATTTGACACCCGCCACCGTCTCAGTCCGGCCGGTCGGACCAAAGTCGATCTTGACGTTGTCCTCGTCATCCTCCGACTTGGCCTCCTTCTTCGCGAACTGCTGCATGGCGGCTTGGGTCATCATGTTCATTTGCTGCATGTCCTCTTCGGTCGCGAGGACGTACTGTTTCTCTTCCGGTTGAACCATCAGCATGCGGTGCTTCGCCGCATCGAAGACCACCGCCCCCTTGCCCTTTCCCATCCCCTCGAGCTTGACATTGTTCCCCTTGGTGGTCTGGATCATGGTGTCCGGTTTCTCATCCGAGCCGATCATCTTAAAAGCGATCACGCCCTCGAAGGTGTTCTGGGCGGCCAACTGTACGGGCACGGTGTAGGCCACACAGCTCAGTCCTGCCAACAGCCAATTGGTCTTGCCGATCATGGTGTGCTCCTGGTTCAATTGCCGATGACGTAGGCCAACACCAACCCGGGACGGAATGGGATGGGAGACTGAGCGAGGGATGTGCCGGTGGGTACCGCGAGGGTGAGCGGGAGGAGGGTCGTGCGGCCCGTGAGCCACCGACAGCGACTACGTAGGAAGCAGAGGTCCCGACTCATGCCACGGCCGCAGCTCTTACTCGGAGGAGGATCACTAATAATGAGCAAATGTTAGCGGGGCCGCCACGTCCCTCCAGGGTAACGGAAAGTTGTCAGGGCTGCAGCCAGCGGACAAAATGGCGCGGGGCTGCCCCAAGACAGCCCCGCGCGGCTTCCCCTACCTGCTCAACTGTCCTACATCTTGCCGCCGGTCAGCTCCGCCAGTCGAACCTCTGCCTCGGTGAAGCTGGGCGACTTGGAATATTTCTGTATGACGGTGCGATACGCCGCGATCGCCTCGGTGGTCTTGCCGGCCTCTCGATATGCCCGGCCTGCGTCAATCAGATAGCGAGCCTTGAGGTACGCCACATCGGCCGACTTCGAGGCGTTGGAGAACGCTTCGGCGGCGTCGGCGAACTTCTTGGAGTTTTCCAGCGCGGCGCCGAGCAGACCATAGGCCGGTGCCACGTACTTCACGTCAGGCTTCGTTGCGATGTAGTCTCGGAGGCCCACCACAGCCAGCTCGCTTTGTCCGTTGACCAGCCGTACCTGGTTCAGGGTGATGAAAGCCTCGCTGGCGGCGTCGGTGCCCTTATAGGTCTGGATCAGCTTTTGGAGCTCACTCGATGCCAACGGAAGGTTACCTGCTTCGGCAGCCGCGCGGGCCTGATTGAGGCTCCTGGCAGCAAACTCCTCCTTCCGCTTGTTACTGCTGATCACGAACCAGCCTACTAATGCAACAAGGGCCACGGCCCCTCCACCTACCGCCAGCAGCCGATTCCGGTCACGATACCACGGTGTCGGTGCTGCTGGCGCGTTGGCCTGCCGTCGGGTTGTTGCTTCCACAGTCGTTGCCATGTCTGCCTAACGGAGAGTTGATTTTCGAGTGCCGGCCCGCCGTGCTACAGTGCCCCCGGCGTGACTCGAACACGCGGCCAACAGTTTAGGAAACTGCTGCTCTATCCATCTGAGCTACGGGGGCCGGATTGAGAGTTACTCGCACCGCCGGGGGTGCGACCCAAGCGCAGAAAAATGGCCGGGTTGCACCTCCATAGGCAACCCTTGGGGTTGGACCGCCCGGCCATCCTCCGGGGGCAGCCTAGCGGCGGGCGACCACGTGGCAAGTGGCGCCCTCCAGGAGGGCTCTTCCGCCTAAACCGCCGATTTCCAGCAGGAAGCTCCAGCCGACGACGTCGCCCCCTAAGCCACGGATCAACTGGGCAGCTGCGCGAGCAGTCCCGCCGGTCGCCAGTACGTCATCCACGATCAGAACTCGGCTGGCATCGGTAATGGAATCGCTGTGGGCCTCGAGCGCATCGGATCCGTACTCCAGCTGGTAGGTCTCCGTTACTCGGTCCCATGGAAGCCTGCCCGGCTTCCGCGCCGGCACGAATCCGGCCCCAAGGTCGGTGGCCACAGCCCCTCCCAGAATGAACCCGCGCGCCTCGATGCCCAGGACGTGAGTCACGTCCAGATCGCGAAAGGGATCCGCCATGGCGCCCACGACCGTGCGCAGCAGATGTCCGTCGGCCAGCACCGGAGTGATGTCCTGGAAGACGATCCCGGGCTTGGGATAGTTGGGGATCGGACGCAGCGTATCCAGCACGTGACGCGCGAGGGGAGTCAGGGTCGTCATCGGATATCGAAGCTCCTGAGAGGAACAGAGTCGACTACATCATCATGGCGCTCGACCCGATCCACCTGCGCGTTGGCCGGCCCGGTGCGCAGGACATCCTCCAGCCGGGAAATCGCGGTCGCCTGATCGCCGCTCACTACCACCTCTACCCTGCCATCCGGGAGATTGCGGGCGAAGCCGGTGAGATTCAACGCCCGCGCGTGGCGAGCCACGAACCAGCGGAAGCCGACGCCCTGCACCATACCTGAGACCAGGAAGCGCGAGGTCACGCCGGCTGATTACCCTGGCGCCGCCGCCAGAGGACGTACGCCAGCAGGAGAAGAATCACGGCCGGCAGCACGTACTGGATCAGGGTCCGGTGGACGTACGGGCCGATCGCCGCCTGGACTTCCTCCCCGTGACGCCCGATCAGCCAGCCCAGGTAGGTGAGAATCCCACACCAGACCGCAGCGCCCAAGGCGGTGAAGCCGACGAAGCGAATCAACCTCATCCGACACATACCGGCAGGGATGGAGATCAAGTGCCGGATCACCGGCAGCAAGCGACCGAGCAGGGTGCTGATCTCCCCGTGCCGACGAAAGAACGCCTCCGCGCGATCGAGCGAGCGCTGCGAGAGCAAGATGTATTTGCCATAGCGGCGCAGCACCGGCTCGCCCACGAACACCGCGAGTGCGTAGTTGACCAGCGCGCCGATCACGCTACCTACCCCGCCCGCCGCGATCGCGATCCAGCCATTCATCTGCCCCTTGGCGGCGAGATACCCGGCGGGCGGCATTACCAGCTCGCTCGGCAGCGGCAGCACCGACGACTCGATCGCCATGAGAATCACGATCCCGGGATATCCCAAGGCCAACACCGTCTCGGCCAGCCAGTGAAAGAACTGATTCAACATGCCTCGCTCACTGTGAAAAGCCGAACTCGCCAAGCAGCGGTACGAAGCGAACGTCGCTGACCGTCTGGGTGGCAATGGTGTCGTCGCGACGCTCCACCACGGTCAGGCTTTGCCCGCCGCGGTCTCCCAGCGGGATGACCATCCGTCCGCCTGGGGCGAGCTGCTCGGTGAGCGGCGCGGGGACTTCAGGCGAGGCCGCCGCGACCAGAATGGCATCATACGGGGCGAAGGGACGCCAACCCAGCGTTCCGTCGCCGGTCAGGACGGTCACGTTGCGCAAGCCCGACTCTTCCAGGGCGGAGCGGGCCCGCTGGGCCAGGGCGGCGATCCGCTCGACGCTGAAGACACAGTCCGCCAGGAGGGCGAGCAGCGCCGTCTGATAGCCCGAGCCGGTGCCAACCTCGAGAACCCGCTCCCGTCCGGTGAGCCCGATCAACTCGAGATAGCGTGCCTGAACGAAAGGCTGGGAGATGGTCTGGCCATTCCCGATCGGCAGAGCCACATCGTCATAGGCACGGTGGCGCACGCTCTCCGGCACGAACAGGTGCCGGGGCACCATCTGCACCGCGCGCAAGACGCTGAGGTCGCGGACACCCTTCTGTCGCAGGCCTTCAACCAGGCGCGCGCGATACCCGCCGTATCCGTCCCCCTCGCCTACCCTTCCAGTGACCATCGCTTCACCGTCTCGATCAGCGAGTAATTGGTGAGATCCATGTGGAGCGGCGTGACCGAGATGAATCCTTCGGCGACGGCGAGATGATCGGAGTTCTCGCCGCCGGTCCAGGTGATGGTCCCACCGCCGATCCAATAGATCTCCCGGCCCCACGGATCTTTCATCCGGGTGAGCGATTCGGAGAAGAACCGGCTGCCCAGCTTGGTGACCTGAATGCCCTGCACCTCGGATGCGGGGACCTTCGGGAGATTGATGTTGAGCAGGGTCTGCTCAGGGAAGTCGGGCACTGCGGTGATGTGCCGAATCAGCTGGGTGAGCAGGCTCCGGTAGGTCGCCAAGGTTTCCGGCTGGCTGCCGGAGAAGGAGATGCCGATTCCCGGCACCCCGAGCGTGACTGCCTCCATTGCGGCCGCGACGGTGCCGGAGTACAGAACATCTTCCCCCATGTTAGGACCGTGATTGATCCCGGAGAACACGAAATCCGGCCGCTCAGGCATCAGGGCCTGAATCGCGAGCATGACGCAGTCGGTAGGCGTTCCGTCGATCTGCCAGGCGCCGTCAGGCCGGCGGGTGGGACGCAGCGGCCGATGCAGGGTGAGTGAATGCGAGGTTCCGCTCTGTTCCCGATCGGGAGCGACCACCGTCACGTTGCCCACGTCCTGGCACACGTCGGCGAGCAGCGCTAGTCCGGGAGCCAGGATGCCGTCATCGTTGCTGACCAGGATGTTCATGGGGGGAGAAGATACAAACGAAAGGCGTGAAAGGTGAAAGGTGAGACGTGAAAGGTGACAGGTTAGAGGTGCACGTCTCACCTGTTACGTCTCACCTGTCACCTGTTACCTTTCACCTCCTCAGCTCTGGCCTTGATCGGCTTCCCGTCGAGGATCCCCACCACCTCGTCGATCGCGGCCCGCAGCTCCTGCGCCAGTTCCGCCTCGAAGGCCCGCCGGGCGGAGCCCCGGAGCTCGCCGGTCCGGCGGTACTGATCGATCCGCTGGCGCGCCCCGTCAATGGTAAACTTCTCCGTGTAGAGCAGGTGCTTCACCAGCATAATCAGCTCTACTTCCCTGCTTTTGTAGACCCGGTTGCCGGATCGATTCTTGGCTGGATTGAGGAAGCGAAACTGGCTTTCCCAGTAGCGCAGCACGTGCGGCTTGAGGTCGGTCAGCGCGCAGACCTCGCCGATGGAATAAAATTCCTGTACCGGTCGGGTGGTGGTCATCTCCACTGCTCCGACTTGAGTTCCCGTCCCATCAACTCTCCCACAGCCTCGCGGGCCGATTTTCCACTGAAGAGCACTTGACAGACCTTCTCAATGATCGGCAGTTCCACTCCCATGCGAGCTCCTAGCGCGGCGCCGGCGCGCGAGGTGTTCGCGCCCTCGGCCACGCTGCGATGCGCCATGCGGTGGTGTTCCAGCGTCTCCCCTTGTGCCACTGCGACACCCAATGCCCGATTGCGACTCAGGCTTCCCGTGGTGGTGAGCACCAGGTCGCCCATGCCGGCGAGCCCCGCGAACGTCAGCGGATCGGCCCCCATGCTCACGCCGAGCCGGGTGATCTCGGCCAGGCCTCGCGTGATCACCGCCGCGCGAGGATTGTGGCCCAATCCCAACCCTTCCAGAATCCCCGCCGCGATGGCGATCACGTTCTTTAGCGCGCCGGCCAGCTCGACGCCGATCACGTCGCCATGGGAGTACACCCGGAATGTTCGAGTCGAGAAGATCTGCTGTACCTCGCTCGCGCTGGCCTGGTCCCGCGATGCAGCCACCACCGCGGTCGGCTGCCCCTGACACACCTCGACGGCAAAGCTCGGTCCCGACAGCACCGCGAAGCGGGCCTCCGGCAATACCTCGGCGAAGATCTGCGACATGAGCGCGAGCGAATCATTCTCGATCCCTTTGGTGGCGCTTACCACCAAGGCGCCCGGGATAACAGCATCCGCCATGCTCAGAGCCACGGCTCGCACGGCGTGGCTTGGTGCCGCCGATAGGATCAGCTCAGCGTCCGAGACCGTCTCCCGAATATCACCCGAGGCGCTGAGGGCCGGCACAAGGGGCACGCCGGGGAGGAACAGCGGATTCTCGTGTCGGCCGTTGATGGCGTCCACCACCTCCGCCTCATAGGCCCAGACTCGAACCTCCTCCCCCTTGCAGGCCAGCAAATTGGCCAGCGTCGTTCCCCAGCTGCCCGCACCCACCACCGCGATGCGGCTCATGCCCGAGGCGTGCTCGCCGCTCGTCGACCAAAGCGGTTCTCGGTGCCCTTGAGCAGCCGCTGGATGTTCCCCCGGTGCAGCCAGATGATGCCCGCCGCCACCCCGACGTCCAGCCAGAGAATCTCCGGCACGGCCGGATGTTCCAGCAGAAGAACCGCGAGCGGGAAGATCGCCGCCGCCGCGATGCTGCCGACCGACACGTAACCGGTGAGAAACACCAGCCCAACCCACACCACGAGCGACACGCCCAACGCGATCGGCGTGAGCGCCAGCATCACTCCAGCGGCAGTGGCCACACCCTTTCCGCCCTTGAAGCGCACGAACACCGAATACACATGGCCTACGACCGCGGTGATGCCGGAGATCAGGGCGAAGAGTTCCGAAGCGGACGCTAACGGCGCGAACACCAGCACGGGGACAGCGCCCTTGGCCGCGTCAATCAACCCCACCGGCAACGCGAAGCGCCAACCCAGGACCCGATACAAATTGGTGGCTCCCAGGTTCTTGCTGCCGTGTTCCCGAAGATCGATCCCACCAAAGACCCGCGCCGCGATGTAACTCGTGGGAATCGCCCCGGCCAGATACGATGCAACCAGGCAGAGTCCCTGAGCGGCCGTCACCGCCGCGATCCTCGGCTGGTGAACCGGAGACGCAACGGCGATCCCGAGAAGGGCCAGGCACTGCGAAACCCGTGCATCAGATATCGCTGGTAAGATTCGGGGACCTCGTCCGGCCGGTTGCTGACGATGGCGATGGTCGGAGGCGCGGTGCCGATCTGTGAGGCGTAGAGCAGCTTCACCTCCTCACCGGGCTGCTGCGGAGGGCTGTTCCGCTCCAGCAGGCTGGCTAAGACCTTGTTCACCTCGGCCGTCGGGATCCGGCGTTCGCGTTCGGCTGACACCTGCACAATCAGGTCGAGAATCTTGCGCACGCGCTGACCGGTAAGCGCCGAGACATACACGAAGGGAACGTAGCGAAGGAACGGCGCCTTCTCGATCAACTCCTCCTGTCCCCGGCGCGCCGTGTTGGCATCCTTCTCGTCAATCAGGTCCCACTTGTTGACCACCACGATCAGCCCACAACCCCGATCCCACGCGGCACTCGCGATTCGCAAATCCTGATTGTGCAGCCCCACCGTCGCGTCGACCACCAGGATGCACACCTGGGCTCGCTCGATCGCGCGCTCGGTCCGCAAAGTGGAGTAGAACTCCAGGTCATCTTCTACTTTAGCTCGGCGACGTAACCCTGCGGTATCGATGAAGTTGAGATTTTTGCCGTCATAGCGCAAGAGGGAGTCTATGGCATCCCTGGTGGTGCCCGCGTCGGGCGTGACCAGGTGCCGCTCCTGCCCCAGCAGCCGGTTGATGAGCGAGGACTTACCGACATTGGGTCGGCCTACGACAGCCACATCGATCGTGTCTTCCGTCTCAGCTGGATCGAAAGGAGGAAGACGCTCTACCAGAGCATCCAGCAGGTCGCCGCTTCCCTTTCCTACCGCCGCGCTCACGCCAATGGGATCACCGAAACCAAGCTCGAAGAAGGCAAAGTGCGCCGTGCTGCGCTCGAGGTCATCCAGCTTGTTGACCGTCAACAGGACTGGCCGGCCGGCCCGGCGCAGGCGTTCCGCGATCTCCTGATCCAGCGGAGTCACGCCTTCCCGCCCGTCCACCAGGAAGAGGATCACATCGGACTCGGCGAGGGCGAACTCAACCTGCTGTCGGATGGCGCGGTCCATCGAGTCGGGTGACACGGGGACCAGCCCGCCGGTGTCCACCACCCAGAATCGTCTTCCCTGCCAGTCTGCGTTGCCGAAATGACGATCGCGCGTAGTCCCGGGACGATCGGAGACGATGGCCGGCCGGCCGCCCAGAATCCTGTTAAAAAGCGTAGACTTGCCCACGTTGGGCCGGCCGACGATCGCGACGGTGGGCTTGCTCATCGCAATGCCGGCTCGTGCAGGGCGTCCGCGAAGTCCCGCGAGGGTCGCACCTCCATTGGCAGGTCGGCCGAGAGTGCCTCCAGCGACATGCTGTCGATGAAGAGGCTGTCATCGTTGAGCGACTCGCCGGGCACCAGGACCAGGTCGAGGTCTCGCCTGCAGCTCAGCGCCTGGTGCACGGCCGCACCGGGCAACAGGCCCGCTGTAGTCACCGATGAACCAAACAGCGAGTTGACGATCGGGATCAGCTCAAACCGCGCCCTAGTCAGTCGAGCCAGAGGCTCGAGGACCATGGGCATGAGCTGACCCATGGCCGTGCCGGTGACGACACCGATGCATCCGCCCTCCCAGTTGCGGAGCGTGTCGGCCGCCTGCGCGATCCGCTGCTGCAGCCAGCGAACCGACCCCACTCCATTCTCCACCTGTTCGAAGTCCCCGTAGATCTCGGCCGGCGGCAGGGGCAGGTTCGCGCGGAGATACAGTTCATCGGCACCGAAAGCCCAGGTCATCTGCCGTTGGGATCGCGCGATTGCCGCCTGCTCCTCGACCAGCCGAACCGCTGCCCGGCATTCATCAATTGCCGGCTCTCGCACCAAGTGATGCTTGCTGAATTCGGTGAGCCCGACGGGAACCACCGAGCAGGTGAGGATCGCAGGTCCAAACCCGTACAGATCGGCCAGAGTCTGTTGCAGCACCGTGCCGTCGTTCACTCCGGGTGACATCACCACCTGGGTATGAAACTCGATACCATGATCGGCAAAGTGACGCAGCTGAGGCAGGATCTCGGGAGCGGTCGGATTTCTCAGCAGGTAACGGCGGATAGTCGGATCGGTCGCGTGGACCGAGACGTACAGCGGCGAAAGCCGATACTCGATAATCCGCTCGGTATCGCGGGGCTTGAGGTTGGTGAGCGTCGCGAAGTTGCCGAAGCGGAACGAGAGCCGGTAGTCGTCGTCCCGAATGTACAGCACCTCACGTAGCCCGTCAGGGAGTCCATCCACGAAGCAGAAATCACAGCGGTTGGCGCATCGGCGGATCCGCACTGGCTCCAGCGAGACGCCCAGCGGCTCTCCCAGAGGACGACCGATCTCGAACTCGATCTCCTCGCCATCGGGTTGGCGCACCAGAAGCAGAAACTCTTCTTCCGCGGTGAGGAACTCCCAGTCGAGGAAGTCTTCCAATTCACGCCCGTTCACCGCGACCAGCTGGCTGCCGGGCTGGAGCCCCAGCTCTTCCGCGATGGACTCAGGTTGTACTGCGGTGACCTCGATCATGCTTGCCTGCCAGGCGCGAGTGACTTCCTGCGAGCCGAGGAAAATGCGCCCGTCAGCTGCTAAATTCAAGGCCCGAAATCACTTCCTGTGCAACTCGGAAGTAGTTTCTAAGCTTGCGTCCGGTGTGGCCCGGGGGCTTTCCTGAGCCTTGGCAATGAGTCGGTCCTGACTGCCCCTGGGATCTCTGCCCTCCGCGGGAACGCGGCGCAGGTAGCTGCCGTCCGGCTGAAGCAGCCACGCCCTGGGATCGGCGAGCTCCAGATCGAGCAATGCATCGAGGCGGCCGCGGGCGCCATCATCGGTGATCGGCGCCACGACCTCGACCCGGCGTCGCAGGTTCCGAGGGCGCCAGTCGGCCGAGCCGATGTAGTAGCGATCGGCTCCCCCATTGCCGAAGTGGTACACGCGCGCGTGCTCCAGAAACCGACCGAGAATGCTGATCACCCGGATTCGCTCGGACAAGCCTGGGACTCCCGGACGCAGTGTGCAGAGGCCGCGGATCACAAGGTCGATCTCGACGCCCGCCTGGGACGCACGGTACAGTGCCTGAACCACCTCGCCATCGGCCAGTCCGTTGAGCTTCGCGCGAATCCGAGCCGATTGTCCCGCCTTTGCGAGATCGGTTTCCTGGGCGATTTGATCCAGCAGCCATGGAAGCAGGCCTTTGGGTGCGGCTACCAGTCGCCGGTACTCTCCTCCCGGCGGGTGGCTCGAGCCGGTGAGCTCGTTGAATAGGTCGTTCACGTCGGCCCCAAGCTCCGGGTCGGCAGAGAGCAGCCCCAGGTCGGTATAAAACCGCGCGGTGCTCGCATTGTAGTTCCCGGTACCGAGGTGCACGTACCGGCGGAGTCCCTCACCTTCCCGCCGTACTACCAGCCCCACCTTCGCGTGATTCTTGAGACCCTCAACTCCATACACCACCTGCACGCCGGCATCTTCCAGGCGCCGGACCCAGTCGATATTACGGGCTTCGTCGAAGCGGGCTTTGAGCTCGACGAAGACGGAGATCTCCTTGCCCGCGGCAGCCGCGCGGAGCAGCGCCTCCACGATCGGTGAGCCAGTGCCCACCCGATAGAGGGTGACGCGGATTGCCGCAACTTCGGGATCGTCGGCCGCATCGGAGAAGAACCGCACGACGGTGGGCTCGAAGGCATCATATGGGTGGTGAAGCAAGACATCGTGGTCCTGCAGCATCGACCAGAGAGATCGCTCCGATGGCAAGGGATCACGACCCTCGAACGGCGGAAAGCGTCCCTCTGCCCTTGCGATCTCGGCCAGTTGCGGAAGGCTTCGCAGGTCGAGCATCCCGTCGACATCATACACGTCAAGATCTCCCAGCGAGGCGCCGGTCGCGCCCCGCTCGAATCGCAGCTCCCAGAGGAGACGCTCCCGCACAAAGGCAGGCATGGTACTCTCGACCTCGACCCGCACGATCGGATTGAAGCGGCGCCGCCCGACCGCCTCCTCGACCGCCTGCAACAGATCTCCGGTCTCCTCATCCTGGAGCTCGAGATCGCCCGCGCGGGTGACCCGGAACAGAAAAGCGCCCTCGACTTCTCGGTCGGGATAGATGGATTGCAGGTTCGCCCGGATCATTTCCTCGGTCAGAACCAGATCGTTGGGCCCGCTCACCGGGATGAAGCGCGGGATCCGCTCGGGAATGCGGAGATAGGCGAAGTGCACCGGCCCGGTCTCCGAATCCTGCAGCACCACAGCGAGGCAAAGTGTGAGCTGTGGCATGACCGGCACCGGGAAGCCCGGGCTCAGCGTGATAGCTCGTGGGGCGAGCAGTGGAAAGATCTCCCGCCGAAAGCGCCCCTCCAGCCGCTCGCGCTCCTTCGAATCCAAATCAGCCCAGCGCCGGAGCCGGATCCCCTGAGACCTCAGCTCCGCAAGACAGCGCTCGAGGCAGCGTTGCTGGCGAGTTCGCAATGGGGCAATGCGGAGAGCGATCGCCTCCAGCCGGCCGGCCCACTCTTGCGGTCGGGTGTCGGGATCGCGCTTCAAGGTCCCGACGTTCACCATGAAGAACTCGTCGAGGTTGCTGCTCACGATCGCGAGAAAGGCAAGCCGCTCGACCAGCGGTATCGCGAGATCCTCGGCCAGCGCGAGGACTCGGAGATTGAATTCCAGGAGACTGAGATCGGCATCGAGGAAGAGCGCGGGATTGGCGGGCTCAGGCAGCGCGGCGGCCGGATGAGGGCGTTCATCGGCCTCCGTGGCTCCGCCATCACGCATGGGTTCCGAGCGTAGCCCGATTGCCAGGGCGCCCAGCGTTGCCGGGTCACTCAGTCCGGGACTTCCCGCCAGGGCCATTACCTCGGCCGGTGGAAGCCAGACCAGCTCACTCACCCCGGGCGCGGAGCCCTCGCGCCGGATCCGCCGGGCCAGCCAGATCTCCTGTAGTCCGAATGCCCCCTCCCCTGGCGCCGTCCCGATCTGCGCCAGATCCGCGACGGTGCTACCGAAGGTCTCTTGCAAGAGATGGCGGCAGGCTGCCTCCCCTTGGCCTTCGGATCGTGGTAAGCGCAACACCTGTTGGTCCCAGCGCAGTGCAATCCGTCCCTGGTCCACTGCGATAAGCGTGACGATGCGGCCGGAGCCGAGCGAGCGCATAACGGCTTCGCGTTCGAGCGCCGCGAGCAGCCGTTGCGCCCTGGCCAATTTGGTTTCGAGGATCGGACGCAGTCCGTGCTCCCGCGCCATGGTCGCACTCAGCTGGTCCAGGCCAGGCGGACCATTCCGTAGGCGACGCAGCTTGATCTCCTGAAAACCCCGGACCAGGGTTCCTCGACGGACTACTACAAGATCGTACCGGAGGAGGAAGCGACCTCCCCAAAACCACCCTCGGTCGGCCTCGCGCACGTACCGCTCCGTCTCCAGCTCCGCCAGCACCTGCAGCTCGGCTGGATTCACAATCCCATTCAGCCGCCGGGCGGGCTCGCTCCCTCCAGTCAGCGCCGCCGTGGGGGCCAGGTCGTCGAAGTCGACCTCGAAGCGCTGCGACTTTTCCTCGCTGCCTGGTCTAGGTGGGAGGGTCAGTCTCAGGGTACGACGATCGTCCGCTCCCAGGCGCACCCGGCAGCGGATCCCCCGCCGATCCAGGGCGGCATCGATGGTGTCGTAATAGATGTCGCGGTGAAACCCTTGCTGGAGGGGACCGGATCGAAGGTGGAACGGGAGCGGCACGGTGAGGAGCTCACGAAGCCGCTGGGGTGTGGGCACGTCCCACTTAAGCTCCAGCGGGGCTGGCGCGCTCATCGCACGGAGCCTCCCAGCTTGCGACGCTCCTCGGCCACCCGAGCGCGGGAGTAGTCATCCAGCCGGTTGAGCCCCGCGTTGAACCGGGGATCATTTCGGACTCGGTCGAACAGCCCGGACTCGATCTGCCAGAAGTTCACGGTCGGCGTAATATGGGCCGAGCGGTCGAGCCACTCGAGAGCGTGGTCTACATCGCCCTGCCAGGCATAGTATGCCGCCATGTCGGCATACTGATGGGTCAGGCGATATTCACCGGCGCGGAGCCGTTCGGAAAGGGAGTCGCTCAGCGCCTTGGCTTCAGCGCTACGGCCTATGGCACCGAGGCACATGGCCCTGACCGCGGCCCACGGCCCCAACTCCAAGGTGGCGCACCGGGCCGGCTCACCGCGCAGCAGGAGGGCATACGCCTGGAGCACGACCGGGATGGGATCCCCGGCTGAAAAGGATCGCGCCCGCCTCGCCTCGTCAAATGCCAGATCGTACTGCCGGCCACCCAGCGCCAGGACGATGAGGCTGTGCCGCAATGCCGTCGACAACGGGTCCAGCGCGAGGGCCCGCTGCGCCTGGGCGATGGCCTGGTCGTAGCGCCCCGACTTGGCGAGCGCGAAGGCGAGGCTCACCTGCACTGGAGCAGATCCGGGCTGCAGGCGTTGTGCCTCGCGCAATTCTGCCAAGACCTGGTCGTCCGGCGCCTTTGCCAGCGCCAGCGCGTCGGCGTAGGCGTGGTGGGCCTCCGCCAGCTGAGGGTCCAGCGCGATGGCCCGCTCGCCCAGTGCCAGGGCCCGGGCGCTGGCCAGGTAGCCATTGGGCTCCCCTCGGTAACCGTAATAGACCCACACCGAGTTGGCCGCCGAGAGACCGGCGAATGCGGCCGCATAGGTCGAATCCATCCGGGTGGCATCCTCGAAGGCGCTCAGTGCCCCGGCCAGCGATTCGGCCGTGCGCCGCTCGAGGAGATACCTCCCTCGCAGTACCGCGTCGAACGCGGCGCTCTGAGACGCCATCGCGCCTGCGGTCATCGGCCGCATGCCCCTAATGCTGTTGAGCAGCTGCCCGCTCACCTTCCGCGCAATCTCCTCCTGCACCCGAAAACTATCCGACAGGTTGCCTTCGACTGTGCCGGCCCAGAGATGGGCATCGGTGCGAGCCTCGATCAGCTCTGCCGAGACTCGTACCTTGGTGCCCAGACGACGTACCGACCCTTCCACGACATGCCGCACACCGAGCGTCTCGGCGATTTGTGGGAGCGTCAGGTTGCTGCCTTTGAGCGCCATCACGGAGGTACGAGAAATCACCTTGAGGCTGTCCACCTGGGCGAGCTGGTCAATGATCTCTTCGGTCAACCCTTCGCTGAAGTAATCATCGGATGAGTCACCGGTGAGATTATCGAAGGGGAGCACGGCCACGGACGCAGTGTACGGCCCTTCGGTAACTGGTCGGCTGGTTACTGGCCGGCCCGAGGGGAGCACGAAGGTGAAGGCCAGGGCGACCAAGGCCACCGCGGCCGCCGGAAGGATCCAACGCCCGGCGTTGGCCCAACGGCCGGAGCCCTCCCGTGCCGACTCGGTGGGCCCAACGGCCTGTGCCCCGCTGGACACCCGGGGCAGCTCTGGGAGTGCCTCGCGAAGCGCGTCGGCCATTTCGGCCGCCGTCTGGAACCGCTCCTCCGGCTTCTTCGCGAGCGCGCGGCGAACCACCGAGACCACTGAAAGCGGCACGCCGGGGCGGGAGATGTGCACCAAGGGTGGATCGGTGGTGATTTGCTGGGTGAGGATGCTCTTGAGGTTGGGGCCGCTGAAGGCCATGCGGCCGGCAAGCATCTCGTAGAGCACGCACCCCAGGCTGTAGAGGTCGCTTCGGCCGTCTACCGGCGAGATGGCGGTGGCCTGCTCCGGACTCATGTAGGCCGCCGTCCCGATGGGAAATCCCGCACCAGTCAGTGTAGCCCCTCCGGCCAAACCGATCGCCCGGGCGACGCCGAAATCGGTCACCACCGCGTGGCCGTTGGAGATGAGGATGTTCTCGGGCTTGATATCGCGGTGAATGACCCCACGCCGGTGGGCGTAGTCCAGCGCGTCAACCACTTCCAATGCCAGGGTCACCGCTTCCCCCACCGGGAGCCGGCCCTTCTCGATCAACCGGTCGCGCAGCGTCTCCCCTTCGACATAGGTCATGACCGAATAGAGCAGGCCGCTGGCCTCCCCCGAATCGAGGAGTGGAACGATGTGGGTGTGCTGTAGTTGGGCGGTGATTTGGATTTCGCGGAGGAATCGCTCGGCGCCAACAGCGGTTGCGATGCTGGGGTCCAACACCTTGATCGCAACCGGCCGCTCGTATCTTCGCTCGCGGCCCAAAAACACATATGCCATTCCGCCCCGGCCCAGCTCGCGCTCGACCACGTACCGATCCCGAAGCGCCTGCTGAAGTTGGTGGAGGAGATCCGGCACGAGGTCTGACGATTACTTGGAGTCGACCCCGGCCAACTGGGGTCCGAGACGGGCGCGGAGTTCCTGATGGAGGGCGTCGGCGGGAATGCTTTTGCGGAGCCGAACCCGATACTCCAAGGTCGCGTTCCCCCCGAGCTCTCGGGTGGTGCCGACGTATTTCCAATCTTTGACGTGGGTGCTCAGTACCGCCTCCACTGCCCGCTGTGCGATCTCCGGCTGGGGCGTCTGAATGCGGAGCGCCGTGTCCAGCGGCTTCTTGGCCTTCTCGAGGGCCCCCGGGCCATTGATCCGCTTGCGGGCCCGAGACGCGAGCGCTTCGAGCTGCTCCGGCGACATCGACTTCAGGATCTCACGATCGATCTGGTTGACGAACGCCTGGGTCCTGTTGGCCAGCGCGCGGGCGCGCTGCAGCCGTCGCGCCGCTCTCGGCCCCTCGAGATGCGCCGGTGCTCGGCCGAAATCGGTGTACCAAAAGGCCAGAATCACCGCGTTGAAGAGGAATGACATCACTGCGGCGGCGGACATGACCTGAACCCCGGCAGCGAGCCCCACGCCGGTCGCGAGAAAGATGCTGACTGCGTCCTTGGTGTCTCGAAGTGTATTGCGGAAGCTCACCGCGGCGACGATCCCACCCAGGCTGAACGCCAGGGCAATGCTGTTCTTGACCAGCAGGACCACGCCGGCCACGACGATGGGCAGGATGATCAAGGTCTGCACCACCGACTGGCGGTAGCCCTTCTTCTGCCGCGTCAGGATGTACACCCAGGCCACCGGGAGCATCAACAGAAACGCCCCCGTCATGCAGAGTGCTGTGGTGATGGCGAGGGCGATGGGCGCGGGCAGTTGGGTACCGGAACGTTGGAGCGACTCGAACAGAGGATCGGACACCAAGGATGAGCCCGAGCGACCGGCGCTGAGCGCGTCGAGCCGCTCGGCGGAAAACACTGCTCGCAGTCCGGGGAAGATCTGCCATAGGAGTGCCGTACCAGCCGCCAGCAACACGTAGTAGGCGGCGACGCGAACGACCGGATCTTCGCTTAGCCGGGCCAGGCGGCTCGAAGTCGACCCGTTCACGTCTGCCCTCCTGGATGACGGGTGCTGAGTGCTGAGGCGTCCAACGGGACCCGCGCACGTTGCTGGGCGGCGTGCGATGGCATGGAGACACGTGGATAAGTCGGTCTCTGAAAAAATGCCGGACCGGAGAGGCACGTCAAGGTGCCTCTTGCCGCCAAGGTGGGCTGCTATTGGAACTGGATGATGGTGCCGTTAGATGGTACTCCATTGCGGTTCAAGATGAACAGCAGGTAGTGACCCGGAGGCGCGAGATTGCGGTTCTCTTGAGCGGTGACGCTGATGCCGCCACTCGATGCCACAAACGGGAGGGTGAGCGCCCGGCCATTCTGGTCGAAGGCATGGGTCACAGAGCCAATACGAATGATGCGGACCGTGGTGATCTGGGCGGC
>JBIOUY010000202.1:0-52892 GCA_044867445.1 Gemmatimonadales bacterium | reverse complement strand
TGGCGCGCCGGTCGCTCCAGCCTCCGTCACCGCCCCCACCGCAGCCAGTCGCTCCAGCCGTGCTGCGGGGTCCAGGCGCATGCCGACGATGTACGGAGACGACCTCGGTCTGGCGGGCCCGCTCTGTTCCGTCACCGGCGGCCACACCGGAAAAAGGAAGTTCACCGTTCGTCCGCCAGGGACCTCCACGTCGCACCGCTCGAGGTCCCTCACCGCTCGCGCCAGCGCACCCGGGTTGTGGGTGAGCTGGACCGCGGTCGCATCGCCGCCATCAAGGGGCGGAACTGACATGTCGCCCCGCCGCAGCTGCGCTTCACCGCGTACTCGCCTGAGCGCCGCTTCGGTGACGCGGTACAGACTGCGGATTTCTTTTGCGGATCCAGTACCTGAGAGTACCTGAACTCCGCATTCCTGGAGAGTTCTGGCCGGTACTCGGCGACTCTGCGGGGAACCGTAAGCCGTTGCTGGAAGACGTCCAAGCGTTCTCCGCAGTTCTCAGCGGATAAGTCGCTAGCGCCCTGAAAATCCGCGTGTCGGCGGTTCGATTCCGTCTCTGGCCATTGTCTCAACCTCCATCTAATCGTGAGTATGCGAGAAGGCGGCCACCCAACGTAGGTGGCCGCTTTGGCGCGTAGTGCCTGCCGCGAGATTGACGTGACGCTAGCCTGTCGCGCCGACGCATCTATTGACAGTCCCGGTACCGCGGCCTATCCTGGCGCCACTCTTCGAAAAAAGCACACCCGGCCAAAGCCGGGGCCGCAAAGCCACGGGTCCTCGCCTCCTCCGCGACGCCACTGGTGACGGCACGAAGGAACCCCACGATCGCCGAGCTGCCGAAGGATGCGCTCGGCGATTTGTGTCTTTCTACCGGCCAAGTCCATCCCGGGCGCGCCGGCGCCAGCCTCCAGGCGCGCGGCAGCGTAGCGTCTGCGATACATCGACGGGAGGGCAACCATGCTCGATCACGCGGGTCGAGTAGCCAGGCCAGCCTGGCTTGCGATCGCACGACTTGGCAGGCTCAACCTCCTCCTGCTCGTCGCGGGATGTGAGCAGGCGAAGGATCTGAGTGGGCCAGCAGATGTCGTTGGCCCGGGCCCCGGAACCGCAGTAGCCGTGCGTGCCGCAGAGAAAGGAAGTGTGCAGACAACGGGGGGTGGTACAACGAGCTTCGGGGCGGATCTCGACGGGAACGGTGCCATCAATTTGACGCACTTTGGCTTCACGGCGGTCATCGCGAGCGATGGCTCCGCCCACGGCCATTTCATGTGCCTCATGGCGGGGAATGCCGAGATCCTCGGGCTCAAGCTCATGGCAGTGCAAGGACCCGTGACATTCGGAAGCGCCGATGGCACGCGCTTCGGGGGCACGGCGACGGTCAAGGTCTTCCACGCCTTCGGCAACGGGCGGGAGTCCAGCTTCGAGAACGTGCCGTACAGCGCTGCGGTCGCGCCTGGTGGCGCAGGCGTTGGCACCTTGGAGCTGACGGTCTACGGGGTCTTTGACGGGGTCGCCGGGGACGTCGTGCTCGGAAACGGGAACTACGACCTCGCAAGAGAAACGCTACGGAGCGGGAGGATCACGATCCACTAGGCGCCATCGACACGGAGTCAGGCCGAAGCCTGCTCTAGCCGAAGCCTGCTCCAAAGGAGGAACCATGAATACCCGGACATTGGGCGTACGCCTGCTTGGCGTCGTCCTGACCAGCCTCGCCTTGGCGTGCGATAGCGGAGATCCTGTTTCTACGACGCCGACTTCGCCCACCACGAGAATCCCCCCGAGCTCCAACACATCGGCCAGCAGCGACCACGTACGCTGGGACATCATCAGCGTCACAAACTTCGCCCCTCTAACCCTTGAAGCGGGCGGTGTGGCATTCGCGTCCGCTCGGAACTCCCTCACTCTTCTGACGATCAAGTTGACCGGTTCCGGAACCTTCGTTGCGCCCGCGAGCGGTGGGGCCTCCGGTGCTGCCACAGGTGGCGGGACCTGGGAGACATTCAGCAACGGCGCGTCGACCGGAAGCGGCACGTACACAGTGAAGGGACTGGTGAGCTGGCAATTCGCGAATTTCCAAGCCCCGGGGGCAATTGACCTTATCGGCGAAACGAATGAGAGGGCCAACGGGAATGCAGTCTTGCGGATCGAATATTCGGACGGAAGCCAGGGCACCCTCGGCATCGGCTGCCATGGGCCCGGGGCGCCCGACGGGATCGTCGAGGGCGTCATCGCGACGAAAGGCTTCGTGACTTACTGGGACGCTGAGGCGCCGCCTCCTGGGGTAAACAAGAACCGGACGCTGTTCCACGTCGAGCAGTAGAGGCCTACCCGGTCGGCAGCGACGGGTGAGTGACGCGAATCGCCGCAAGGCGGCGCGCTTGGTGGCATTGCGTCAGCATCAAGTCAGGGCGCACCATCATCACAGTCCGCAAGCATCCCTCAAACTGGATGGCGGCGGCCGGCGGCATACTGTGGGCCGTTTCGCTCTCTTCCTGCGCAACTGATCTGGGAGCACCAAATCCCGGACTCGAATTGCGTCAGCCCATTCTCGGCGCTCCGGCGACACGCGAAGACAACGTCCTGCTCAAATGGGATGAAGCTGCCCTCTCAGCCATCCGGCGGACGCACCCGGGCCCGCCGCAGGTGGCCCGTGCACTCGCAGTCATACACACGTCCATCTTTGATGCCTGGGCGGCCTACGACGCCATCGCGGTCGGCACGAAGCTTGGCGGCACGCTTAACCGGTGGCAGCCCCTCAGGATTTCCGATGGCCATGGCGGCACCGTGATCCAGACGTTCGTCGCGCCTTTCTGGGGACGGGTGATTCCCTTTGCCCTCACCTCGGCCGCGCAATTCCGGCCGCCTGTCCCTCGAAATCAATTCCCGTTCGGCGGCTACCAGAAACAGGTCGAGGAGATCCTGAAATACAGCAGCCAACTGACGGATGAACAGAAGGTGATCGCTGAATACTGGGCGGATGGACCTGGCTCAGAACTTCCCCCCGGGCATTGGTGCCTCTTCGCAGCATACGTTTCGCGCCGCGATGGCCATGACATCGATGCGGACGTGGGGATGTTCTTCGCCTTGACCAACGCCCTCCTCGATGCCGGCATTTCGGTATGGGAGGCCAAGCGGTTCTTCGATTCCGTACGCCCCATCACTGCCGTGCACTTCTGGAAACTGGGCAAAATGATTCGCGCGTGGGGCGGTCCGGGCCGGGGGGCGATAGTCATGCGCGGCGAGGACTGGCAACCCTATCAGTTGGCGACCATCGTGACACCGCCGTTCGCCGAGTTCCCCTCGGGCCATAGCGCCTTCAGCGCCGCCGCGGCGGAAATCCTGATGCGATTCACCGCAGCGACAGGCTGGGCGCGTTGGTCACGGTGGCTCCGGCTACCTCCCGCGTCGAGCCCGGCCTGGTACCGGCGCATACCGTTACGCTCACATGGCCGACTTTCTCCTCCGCCGCTGACCAGGCGGGCATGTCACGACGGTATGGCGGCATTCACTTCACCCAGGGAGACCTCCATTCGCGAGCGATGGGTCGGCAGATCGGCGCGCAAGCCTGGATCAAAGCACAGACCTATATCCAAGGCACGGCCCAACCCTGAGCGCGACTTCATTGCCACTGCGCTCCTCGCGACGGTCTGCTCCGATCGGGTCCCGTCTCAGCATCCCTCGATCCGCGGGACTTCGGGTTGGGAGTGCCGGGGTAACGGCTCTCCCTGACTTTAAGGACGCTGTTGGCGCCCTGAAATCCGCGTGTCGGGATTCAATACCCCCTGCCAATTCGCCCACAACTCAATACACATCCCAAATAACAAGCTCAGCGGCCGCTTGAACCAGCCGCCGCTTTCCGCCCCCGGATGCGCTCAGCCAGTGCGATCTAGTGACCGGCGATCAGGCGGCTGCGGGCGCTCCCCGCCGCCACCCATGAGGTGCAGGGCCAGCCCCTTCCGGGTATGGAGACCGAGCCGCTCGAGTACCCGCTCGAGGTAGTGCCGTACCGTGTGTGCGCTGAGCCGGAGCCGCTGGGCGATGGCCGCGTTCGAGAGGCCTTCCGCCGCGAGCAGCGCAATCTGGGGCTCCCGGCCCCGTAGTCCGAAGGTGACTCGTAGCTCCCGGGTGGTCGGAAGTCCCGGCGTCAGGCGGTCCACCAGGACGAGCACGCCGGCCTCGGTGAGCAGCGTCCCCGCCGCTGCGCGACTCACAGAGAGCAGGTAGAGTCCGCCCGGCAGCTCAAGCTCCTGCACGTCCTTCCTCAGGCTCCCAGTCGCTGCGGCGGCCTGTTCTGCCGCGCTGGCGATGAGATTGAGGAGCTGCTCCCGCGCCGGTTCCTCGCGGAGCAGCTCGTCCAGCCGCCCGTTCCGGGCGACCTCGCGGAGCCCATCACTCCCGAAGATCGCCATGCCGGTCTCCACGTCGTCGAACGCTTGGCCGAGCGTGCTTCGCCAGGCGCGAAGCCGATGGAGCGTCGCGAGGCCGGCCACGAGCGCGCACCGGAGGGACACCACCACGGGGATGGCCTCGGAGCCATCGATCGTGGCGGGCAAAGGCGCGCCCCGGCGGTCCGCCCCGGGGGATTCCAGCGCCGCATGCAGCCACCCCGGCTCGTCATTAGGGAGGTGCAGCAGCGTTTCCAGCTCGCCAATCGTATCGGCAGGTAGGTCCTGGGGGGCGGCGCCGCACACTTCGCGGACCCGACGCAGGCTTTCGGCAAGCCATGCATCCCGGATGGCCCACTCGAGGGGGGACATCAGGACTTCGACTGCTCCAACGAGCGCCGCCAGGTCCATGACAAGAGCTCTACGGGTTCGGATCCACTACGCTTGTTGCCCAGCGTGAAGTTTCCGTGAATCCTCAACTGGCCCCGGGCGCGGCAAAATCAGGGGACGAACGTCCCCTGCGGGGATCTGTCGCTGAACGCAGCTTGACTCGTGACCCTGCAGCACGCCATGAGAAGCCGACCCACTCTCCCCAGGGGGTGCACGATGAAGCCGTCTATCACCAGCCGTCTTTCCATAGCCGGCGTGCTGCTCGCGACCATCGGTCTGCCCGCCGCCGCATCGGCACAATACCAGCTGCCCACGGTCGTCAGCTCGGCCAAGGCCGACAGCCTGCACGAGGCGGCGGTTGCGCTCGTGACAGCGCACCGCTGGGGTGACGCCGCCCGGCTGCATCGTCGCTCGGCCCAGCTTCGGGGTGCTGAGGATCCCCTCGGGTTCAGGTGCCTGAGCGAGGCCGCGGCGCTCGCCTTTGCAACCGGCGACCGTACGGGAGCCCGGAACGACAAGGCCGCCGCCGCCCGCCAGGCCCTCGCGCGAGGGGACGTGCGCCAGGCAGCGCTGGCCTACCTCGATGCCGCGTGGATCGCGCAGGAGCAGAAGAACCCGCGCCAGGTCTGGGAGCTCGGCCATCGTGCCGAGATGCTGGCCGATTCTCCCTTCCTCGGCCCCTCCGACCGGGCCGCCATTCTTCAGCGGATCAGCCGGGGACCGGCGGTCCAGATGGCGATCAAGGAGCCGTAGACGCGACTAGGTGAGCGAAGCGAAGATCAGCTTAGGTCGGGAAGTGGTGAACCGCCGTCGAGCGTAGGGCACTCGGCGGCGGTTCGGTATTCGGGGCGTTCGAAAGCTGGTGAAGCTGCCTGGTTACGACGCGCCGGCATCCGCCGGGGACGTGGCCGGTTGATCGGCGCAGGCCGTCAGGCGGGCGAGGGCAAGGGCGCTTCCCGCGCGCAACAGACTCGATACCCGCATATCCACCTCTGAGAGAGAGTACCCCCGGCGCTGCGCGGCCTCGGCGGGACTTGCTTTGATTTGAGATGCGACAGATGCTGCCGGGCGGGCCGTTGAGAGTCGAGGCTGGGAGTCTCACTCACCACGCGCGGCGGTAGCACGACCCCTCCCGGGGAGCAGGTACGCCTACAATAGCAAATGGCAACCGACCACAATCCAGGGTATCCAGGGCCCGCATACGAGGAGATGGAAATGCGACGGACTCGGATGACTATGAAAGGGATGATACTGGCCGGCCTGGCGATGGTGGCGCCGCTCCTGACCCAATGCCAGGCACAGAAACCCCAGTTGGGGGCGTCGCAGCGGTCCCCGAACCCCAAGCCCATACAAGGAATGGTCAGCGCCGAAACGGTGGCTGTGGGCCTCGAGCATCCCTGGGCGTTGGCGTTCCTGCCGGACGGGCGGATCCTGGTCACTGAGCGCCCGGGACGGGTCCGCATTGTGGAGAAGGATGGACAGCTCTCGAAGCCGCTGGGGGGCGTGCCGCAGGTGGTGGCGGCGGGTCAAGGCGGACTGCTCGACGTGGCGATCGACCCCAAGTTCGAGGAAAACCGGCTGGTCTATCTCTCCTACGCGGAGCCGGGCGAAGGCGGGGCGGGGACGGCGGTCGCGCGGGGACGGCTCGGCGATGGCAGACTCGAAGAGGTGAACGTCATCTACCGTCAGCAGCCCAAGGTGGAGGGGCATAGCCACTTCGGGTCGCGCCTAGTGTTCAGCGCCGACGGGAAGCTCTTGGTTACCCAGGGCGAACGCCAGGCGTACCGCGAGCAGGCGCAGAACCTGAGCTCGGGGCTTGGAAAGCTGGTGCGGATCAATCCGGACGGCTCCATCCCCGACGATAATCCCTTCCTCAGAAAGACCGGGGCCCGGCCCGAGATTTACTCGTACGGACATCGCAATATGCAAGCGGCTGCGCTGCATCCGGAGACGGGACAAATCTGGACCGTGGAGCATGGCGCCCGCGGGGGCGACGAGCTCAACCATCCCGAGGCAGGCAAGAATTACGGCTGGCCGGTCATCACCTACGGGAGAGACTATTCGGGCATGAGCATCGGCGAAGGCACGGCCAAGGAGGGTATGGAGCAACCGGTCTACTATTGGGATCCGGTGATCGCGCCGTCGGGGGCGGTCTGGTACACCGGCGATAAGTATCCCGGCTGGAAGGGCAGCCTCTTCGTCGGCTCCCTCCAGCCTGGGGCGCTGGTCCGGCTCACGCTGCAGAACGGCCGCGTGACCAGCGAGGAGCGTTATCTCGGCGAGCTGGGCGACCGTATCCGAGACGTGCAGCAAGGGCCAGATGGGTTTCTCTACGTCGTGACCGACGAGGGCGACGGGCGGGTGCTGCGGGTGGTGCCGAAGGACTGATTGCCCTTCCGGAGGCCAGGTAGCTCAGTTGGTGCCGGATTCGACGACCGTCCCTTCGCGGGGCCAAGCTCGGACGCACTCCGGCGGAACCCGCTGCCCAGGGAGTGGGCGGCGTTCACCATCGTGGGCGACCCGCTGGCCAGCGTGCCGCTCGGGGCCCCATGGCCAGACCCCTGGCGATCAGCGGTACTTATCGCCACTCTTGCTCTGGGCGCGGCGGGTATCGCTTATTCGCACAGGCGGCGCTACATCACCAATACACCAGGCAGTTTCCCGCACGGCCATGAAGGTGATCCAATCCCCCGAGCCTTCCGACCCTCTTGTCGGCCAAGTGTTGGCCGGCGGCCTCCGGGTACTTGAGCGCTTAGGAGGTACTGGCGAGGAGCCACTCTATCGCGCCCAGTACTCTCAGACCGGGCCGCCTGTCGTTCTCATGCTCCTTCGGTTTGCCGAGAATCCGCGGGACCCTTCCACCATCTCCACACCACCAACTCGGTTTTGGCAGCAACTCCGACGGGCCTGCCAGATACGCCATCCAAACGTCGCGAGTCTTCTGGAGACAGGTAAAACGCCTGACGGAACTGTGTACGCAGTGGGTGAACTGCTCACAGGTCAGCCCCTGTCCGAGGTCCTCTCCATTCGCAGCACGTTGCCGCCGGCAGAAGCAGTGGAGATCTGTCTCCAGGCCGCTGCCGGGCTGCAAGCGGCGCATCGAATGGGTGTCGCGCATGGGAGCGTTTCACCGCGTACGATTCTCATCACGCCGGCCGAGGACGACCGGATATTGGTCAAGCTTGTCGGTTTTGATTTCTCTTGGTACCAGACGAGCTCCGGGCGAAGCCTGGATCAAGACGCCGACGATCAGTATTCAAGTCCTGAACGGCGTGCGGGGAGCGCGCCTGATGAGGTGAGTGACGTATTCAGCCTAGGCGCTGTACTCTACCATCTTCTCGTTGGAACTCCGCCGGGCGAAGGTTCGGCGCCGGAATTCATTCCGCAGGCCTTGCTGCGAGTCGTGAAACGGGCGCTCGCCTCCCCAAACCAGCGTTACCCCACGGTCGCGGCCTTCGCCGAGGCGCTCGCGCAGGCTGCCGCGATTCCTGGCAAGCAGAAGCGCTCACCATGGCGCTCAGGTTGGCTGGCAGCGTGTATTGCCTTGCTCCTTGTGGCAGCGTCCCTCTGGTTAGGATGGGGCCGATTTCGTGTCAACCTCGCTGGTACTCCACATCCTCAGAAGCCAGGGGCAGGCGCACAGAAACCTGTGGGTGTTTCACAGCCGCGATTGCCCTCAGCTGCTACCGGGGACTCGACCGCTCGGCGGGAACAACCTTCGGCCTCCAAGCGGCCCTTACCAGCGGCCCCCAGTCGCACTTCCAGCCCAGAACCGGTTGAGACCCGTGCCGTTTCGAAATCGATTGCCGATTCCGCACCCGACGGGTCATCGCCGAGTTCAGAACGCCGCGACTCAGGCGCAGGCCCCTTTATCAGCCCGTTCCGACGTGCACACCCGTGGGCGGCGCACCCCAACGGACGCTCTTATTTCCCGAGCAGCTGCCCTTTGGCGCTCGCGTCTTCCGAGTTGGTTTACTTCACCACCGAGCAGGAGGCTCGTGCCACTGGCCGGTCACGATCTAAGGCTCCGGGGTGTTCGTGATCAGGTCTCAGCGACGCGAGCCATCCCCTCGACGCACGTCACCAGGGAGTTTCGGTGGGAACTTCGTAGAACCGCAACTGCGCCAGCTTCAGCCCCTCGTTGTCATACGACCAGTAGTACGAGAGCGTCTTGTCGCTGAACAGCGCGATCTGATTGACGGTGGTGCACACGTCGTCCGCGGTGCCCAAAATGCCGTCGTCACCAGCTGCCCAGGTGGTACAGTAATCCACGAAGAGAAGATCTTTGGAGACGTTGACGAACTTGGCCACGCCGCCCTTGGACCGCTCAATGGTGATCGGCTCGACCCCGCCAACGAAGTCAACAGCGCACCAGGTGCCGGTCGCGTCCTCATAGCACGATTGCATGGTCGCCTTGCCAAGTGGTTTGCCCAAAGCCCGGACGTAGACCGAATACGATGTGGTGCCATCGCCGTCCGGATCCGGGTTCGGCAGCTGGAACGCCGCTGCGCCATCGGTCCCGTTGGCGTCGAGCACGCCGAAGTCACCCTCCTTCAGATTGATCCGGGTGTTTGCCGCCGCGCCGGTCTTGCCGAGGTCGACGAAGATGCGGCGTCCGTCACCGCCGGTGAAGTCAGGCGACTTGTCCTTGGGTACACCGATAATGTTTAGGGTGTAGTGCGCCCCGCTGGGAGCACCGTTGCCCGTCGTCGCGGTCGCCAGACTGATATTCGGCGATGAAGCTGGGGCGGTAGCTGGACTGGTAGCGTCGCCGCTACAACCGGCGAGGGCAATCAACGCGAGTAGCACAATCGCACGAGGGTCCCATCGAGACACGCCGCACATGCCGCCTCCTCTACCCGGAAACCACTTCGGTGAGAGCCCAACCGTCGCTCGCCTCCTCCGCCACACTTGGGCTAGCTCACAATCGTTTACCGGCCCGCGGGCCGCAATTCTGAATTGTTGAACGGTGTTCGAAGGATGAACAGCGAGAGCTCGCGACTACCTCAGCGAGCTAGCACAATGCAAGAAAGCCGCGGCTCGAGCTGGCGCAACTTGCGAATGGGGCTTAGTCGAGTGCAAAACGTTTCACGAATCAATCGCCTCTCAACTCGAGCACTACTGCCTGATACGGCTGGAGCACCAGCTCTGCACCCTGCAGGGGAGGCGACGCAAGATTGTTGATCAGCGTCTTGCCCGGTGCGTACCCCGCCGGCAACGCCGTGCGGCCGCCCATTGCGCTAAAGCTCAGCGCGACCATCAGGGTGTGCCCTCTGAGGCTGCGGGTATAGGCGAACACCTCGGGGTTCTCCCGATCGAGCAGCTGATACTTACCATATACCAGCACCGGTTCTGCCTTCCGCAGTTGAATCATGCGGCGGAAATAGTGCAGCACCGAACCGGTGTCTCGCTCTTCCGCCGCCACGTTCACCGCTCGATAATTGGGGTTGATCCTGATCCAGGGCACGCCCGTAGTGAAACCCGCGTTGCTGTCCCCACTCCACTGCATCGGGGTCCGTCCGTTGTCTCGGCTCAGCTCCGCCTGCCCCGCAAGGAACTCCCTTAGGTCACCGCCTTCCTGCTTGAGCCGGTTGTAGTAGTTGATGGTCATCAGATCCCGGTAATCCCGGATATCGGTAAACCGGATGTTGGCCATGCCGAGCTCGTCGCCGTTGTAGATGTAGGGCGTGGCGCGCATGGTCAGCAGCAGCGTCTGCAGCATCTTGGCCGAGGCAGCGCGGTACGGCGGAGTGTCGTTGCCGTAGCGGCTCACCATCCGGCTTTGGTCGTGATTGCCGAGGAAGACCGTGCCCCAGCCCGAGGTCGCAAAGACGCTGTCCCACTTGGTGAAGATCCCCTTGAGGGCCGGAAGGCTCCGGTTGCCGCCGTCGGGGTAGAGCCAGTTGCTGGGGCGGCGACCCCAATGGTCTACCAGCTCGAACTGAAAAAAGGTCTGGAGCTCGTGACGGTCCTCGGCCACGAACTTGAGGGCGTCTTCTACAGCTACGCCACCGCCCTCTCCCACGGTCATGACGTCGTATTTGCTGAGCACCTCGCGGTTCATCTCCTGCAGGTACTCATGCAACCTCGGACCCTTGGCATAGTAGGCCACGTAGTCGCCGTGGTACGCTGCTGGTAGCGCGGGAAAGGTCGTGTCCTTGGAGATGAAAGGAATCACATCCATCCGAAAGCCATCGACACCCTTGTCGAACCAGAACCGCATGATGTCGTAGACTTCCCGCCGGACCCGGGGGGTCTCCCACTTCAGATCGGGCTGCTTGCGGCTGAAGTAATGCAGGTAGTATGCCCGGGTGGTCGAATCGAAGCGCCAGGCGCTGCCCTCCTCGTCGAAGAAGCTCCACCGTTTGGCCGGCGTCCCTCGCTCTGCCGGCCACCAGTGGTAGAAGTCCCGGTACGGGCTGTCGCGGCTGCTCCGGCTCTGCTGAAACCAGGGGTGCTCGTCGCTGGTGTGATTGACCACCAGATCCATGACCAGCTTGATGTCGCGCCGGTGAAGCCCCTGCAGCAACGAGTCGAAATCGGCCATGGTGCCCATCTCCGGCATGATGGCGCGGTAGTCGCTGATGTCGTAGCCGTTATCGTCGTTGGGAGATTGGTAGACCGGATTGAGCCAGACCACGTCTACGCCCAGGCTCTTGATATAGT
The DNA here is from genome assembly GCA_044867445.1 of Gemmatimonadales bacterium. Classification (GTDB taxonomy): domain Bacteria; phylum Gemmatimonadota; class Gemmatimonadetes; order Gemmatimonadales; family GWC2-71-9; genus CAVVWJ01. The sequence goes on along the minus strand of JBIOUY010000202.1, from coordinate 41,454 downwards.
TCAACCGGGAGATGATCCCGCGGATATCACCCACGCCGTTGTTGTCGCTGTCCTGGAAGCTGCGGGGGTAGACCTGATAGACCACCACTTCCTTCCACCAGGCCCGGCGAGGGTCAGCGACCTCGATCCCAGGCTTCGGTGTTGCTGCGGGCGGAGTGGGGTGGGCGCAAGCCGCGAGCAGCGGCAGCAGGAGCTCGAGGCGGCGCTTCATCGGACGGGCACTCCTTCGGGACCGAGGGCCAAGACGGATCGTCAGTCGCCGTAGGTTGCCCGGGCACCGCCACGCGAGTCAATAGCGGCCCTGCCGAACGCGACACACGCGAAGGCCCCGAGAAACGTTCTCCGACTCGGCGCTCGAGAACACTGATGCCTCGTAGGTGCCGTCGACTCCCACGTCGATACGGAAGAGGCCGTGCCCCAGCCCGTACTCGCGGCGCACCTCACGGGCGACGGTATCGCGTTGGTCCGGGGTTGCAAACGGGCCCCGCATCTCCGGTTCGCAGTCTCCCCACAGGATGAGCAGAAAAGCCTTCATGCTGCACACTGGGGGAGGATGTTCAAGCGAATATCAAGTCGGCCGGCGCGGGCGGTGGCCGACTCCGAGCCCGGGGTCTCGAGGGGCTTGCGAAGCCGCGGGCCTGGCTGTCTGTTATTCACTGTCCCGATAGGCCAACCCCGCCAGCCGAACCGGCTGGTGCCTGGCCGTTTCGATCACCCCCCTCGTCGTGGAGAGGGTTCCTTGACCGAGAGACCTCGGTCCGGAGCCGCGCATGTCTCCACACGAGCTTTCCCTGGCCCTGTTCCGGCCACCCATCATTCTGGTCGTTGAAGACCGCCCCAGATCGCGCTTTTCCACCAGTCGACTGGTCAGCGCTTTGGGGTACGAGGTCCGCGGGGCGCGCAACGGGGATCAGGCGCTCCGGCTGCTCCGCAGCCATCCGGGCCTCTTCGATCTTGTCCTCGCCAACATCCTGCTGCCCGACATGGACGGAGGTGAGTTTGCGGACCGGGTTCGGCTGCAGGAGCCGGGGATTCGCTTGGCGTGGATTGCGGACTTCGTGCCCATGGGACTAGCGGCCAAACTGATCGCAGACCAGCCGCAGATCCCAGTGGTGCAGAAGCCTCTCGGGTTTCGAGAGCTTCACCGGGTGCTGACCCCGCTCCTCGGCCCTCCTCGGGCCGCGGTTCCGTTGTCGCGCAGCCCCCGGGCTGCCCGGCGCCGGACCCGCAGGATCATTCAATAGGCTACGAAGTCCGCCAATAGGCTACGAAGTCCGCGCGGCTCCGCCCTCGGGGAAGAACCGCCGCCGGAGAATCGCCAGCACTTCCGGCCGGAGTCCGGGTGGCTCCAGGGCGACCGCAACCTCCCGCCCCATTCGCCGGATCACTCGACCGCGAACCTCGATCACCGTCTCGGCGTCCAACTGGACGGCGCCTTCCACTGGCCCGCCCAAGGCCGGAGGCTGTTCGTTCGGCCCCACCAGGTACCGAAGCCCCGTCGCACTGATATCGCGGAGCGGCGTCATCGCGCCGAGGGCCATCGGGATGGGGAGACGAGGGGCACTGCGCCGCTCGCGTCGGTTGCTCATGAGAAGGGCCCGTTCGGCTTCGACCGCCTCTTCGGACGGCCAGAGCGAGCTCTCCGGTAGCAGCGCGAGACCTGCCCGATCGATCCGGGCGATCCTCCCCGCGATCGGCATACGACCGCTCCCCCGCAGATGAATCTCCCCCGCGACCTCGAGATTGGTGGTCCAGACCCGTCCCGGCGGCGCCGGCTCGATCCGGAGCCCGCCGGTACCGAGGTCGCGCACGGCGCAGCGGAGCCCACCGAACTCGAGTAGCGCCGGCGGGGTTCGACGATATTCGGCTCGCGGAGTAGCCCGTCGGTCGAGATCCCCCGACCACCAGCGAGAGCTCATCACGCCGGGCCTCTCGCGCGCAGGTTCATGCTCACAGCCACCTCCAGTCATGTGGGGGATCTTCCAATGTAAGACAGCTGCCGTAGTTCGGCCTCCGGGGGCAGCACGGGCAGAGAGGTGAAAGGTGAGAGGTGACAGGTGAGAGGTGACAGGTGAGAAGTGAGAAGTAAGAAGTGAGAAGGCGAAGGGAGACTGGTGAGAAGTCAGTAGACTCTGGATCCTCATCCCGAGTAACTGCCCCGAGCGGAGCGAGGGGAGCGCGAGCGAGCGAGGGACCTGCTACCTCGGTTCGAGAGTTTCCCCAGTCGATCCCTCGCCCTGCTCGGGATGAGGATTACTCCTTACTCCTTACTCCTCACTCCTTACTCCTTACTCCTAACCCTTTTAGGCTTACAGCTGACAGCTAACTGCTCACTGCTCACTGCTGTTCCGAGGTTTCGATGAGGTCCCTCTCCTGTTCTGCTCGCTCCCGTTCCCATTCCTGCCTGGCCCACTTCCGGGAACAGACACCGGTGCCCTCGAGCGATGTCGCCCGACCGGTGGATGCTCCGCCAAGGCCGCAGGCCTACGCCCGGCTTTTTCCCGAGCTGCCTCCGCTGGAAGTGAACGAACAACTCTTCTATGCGCTGGGACAGCGAGGCGGAGCCTGTCACGGATCGCCCCCGGATGAGGCCGGCGCCGACGACGCCACCGAGGCCGCCGGCTGGCCGTTCTTTGGCCAGTTCGTGGCCCACGACATCACGGCCGATCGTTCCGGCCTGGTGCACCACGCCGACGTCGCCGCGCTGCGCAATGCGCGCCGGCAGAAGATCAATCTGGAGTTCCTCTATGGCTCGGGGCCGGTGGGGGATCCCTTCCTCTTCGACGCGGAGGACCTGGCCAAGCTCCTCCTGGGCCGAAACCAGGCGGGCTGCCTCGACGACCTGCAGCGCAACGCGCAGGGCACCGCCATCATCGGCGATCCGCGAAACGACTCGCACGTCGTCATGGCCCAGATGCACCTGGCCTTCTGCCGTTTCCACAATGCCGTGGTTGACCATTTGCGGCGGCAGGGAGCCGCCGGCGGGATGCTGTTCGAGGAGGCGCAGCGGATCGTGCGTTGGCACTACCAGTGGGTAGTCCTGCACGACTTCCTCCCACGGCTCATTGGTCCTGATCTGGTCGATCAGCTCTTGAGCCAGGGTCCCAAGTACTACCACCCGGGGGACGACCCGTACGTCCCACTCGAGTTCGCCGATGCCGCCTACCGCTACGGTCATGCGCAGATCCGGCACAGCTATCGACTCAATGATGCGATGCAGCCGGTGCCGATCTTTCCTGACCTTCTGGGCTTCCGCCCGGTATTGCCGGCCCATGTGATCGACTGGTCGTACCTGTTCGATCTCCCCGGCTGCTCCCCAGCTCAACGAGCCAAGAAGATCGACGGTCGCCTGTGCGGCCCACTCATCGAGCTGCCGCCGGCCATTACGGGAGAGGTGGCGGTCGAGGCGCACCGTTCGCTGGCAGCTCGGGACCTTCAGCGGGGGCGCGCGGTGAATTTGCCCTCGGGCGAGACGCTGGCGCGGCGGCTCGGAATCACGCCTTTGAGCGCGCGTGGGACCGGACTCGCCGCGTACGGCTGGAAGGGTGAGACTCCGCTCTGGTACTATATCCTGAAGGAGGCGGAGATCTGCACCGATGGCGATCGACTCGGCGCCGTGGGCGGCCGGATCGTTGGAGAGGTGTTCGTGGGGCTCATGGACCACGACCCCGGTTCGTTCCGGGCGACGCCGGGCTGGCGGCCGGAGCTGCCGTCCGCCATCCCGGGCCGATTTACCCTCGCGGATCTGCTCGCCTTTGCCGAAACCGCGGTCCAGGAGGAGGGAGCCAGCCGCTGAGCTTCAGTCCGCGGATGTTCCGCTGGGCAGAGCGTTGGGCAGCCCCAGCCCGCCAACCCGCCCAACGCTCCACTTGAGCGCCACCGGCGCGATCAGGGTCGTCGCCATTACCATCAGGACGATGGCCGAAAAGAGTCCTTGGTCCATGATCCGCTCACCATGGACCATGAGACCGAGCCCCAGGTTGGCGAAGATGAGTCCGACCTCTCCCCGGGGGATCATCCCTACCCCGATCGACAGACCATCCAGCTTGCTATTCCACGCGCCCAGCGCGCAGGCCTGCTTTCCGAGTATGGCGGCGAGGGTGAGCGCGCCGGCCAGGCCCAGCACCTCAGGGTGACGCAGCGCGTCGAGATCGACCCGCAGACCCATCACCACGAAGAACACCGGAACCAGAAACGAGGCGAGCGGGCGGACCAGCTCGCTCAACGGCCGCTCGCCTTGACGTGCGAAGTGCAGCGCATGCCCCTCTTCCAGCACCAGGCCCGCAGCGTAAGCCCCTACGATTGGCGCGAGGCCGATCGCCGAGGCGAGATAGGCCAGACCGAAGCAGAGCACCAGCGCGGTCGTGACCAGGACTCCCCGCCCGCGCAGCCGCGCGGCCCCCGCAAAGAGCCGGGGAGCGAGAAGCACACCCAGGCCAATGGCCCCGAGCAGGAAACCGGCCGCCTTGCCAAAGACCAGTCCGGTCTCGAGGTAGGAAGGCGCCCGCCCAAGGTCCGCGGCAGCGAGCACGCTGGTGACGACCGCCAGGACGATGAGCCCCAGCACATCGTCGATCACTGCGGCTCCCAGGATGATCCTGGCCTCCATGAAGCTGGTGCATCCCAGGTCTTTGAGCACCCGAGCCGTAATGCCGACGCTGGTCGCCGTCAGCGTTGCACCAAGAAAGGCGTGGACGTACACGCTGCGATCGGGTAACAGAAGTGAAGCCACCCACCAGCCGAGTATCAACGGCGTTATCACGCCGAGGATGGCCACTACGAAGGCCCGTGCCCCGACCTTGAGCATGTCCCCGACGGTAGACTCGAGCCCGACCTCGAACAGCAGAACGACGACCCCTAGCCGGGCGATGATGTCGATTATCCCATCGGATGCCAGTGGGCGAAACCAGGGGACCCCGAAAAGATGGGCGTTACCCAGGAGCACGCCGACGAGCAGCTCGCCCAACACCGCCGGCTGCCCGAAGCGCTCGGCAAGGTGGCCACCGAGCTTGGCTCCGGTGAGCAGCAGAGCCAGCGCCAGCAGCACCGGTGCGGCTGGATCACTACCTGCGGCCGCCCACCCCTCGATCGGTGCGTGAACCACGTTGCGCGGTCCTTACTCGGAGGTGGTGGGGACCTTGGTCAAGGGCCGCGACCAGCGAATCGGCCCGCTCGGAGGAGCGGGCCGTGGCGTCACAAACATGTGAGCGATGCGGACCACGATCCTGCTCGGCGCCGGTGGTGCGAGGGCCAGGGACTGCGGTTTCGCTTGAGTACTCGAGCCGTCACGATCGGATTCCTGCTCCGGTGGAGTTGAGTGCGCAGGTCAAGATCAGAATACACCTCGGCTGCAACAGTGTCAACAGGTTTCTGCACTAAATGCAGACTACCGGTGACATCCTACAATTTTGGACCCCAGTTTTGGGCGATTTGGGGACAATGTCTGCAAAATTGTGCAAAAAACTGCAGTGAGAAGTGAGAAGTGAAAGGGTGAAGGGAGCAGAAGTAAGGTCATCGGTCGGGGGCCAACTGGTATCCTCATCCCGAGCGACGCTGACCCCGAGCGCAGCGACAGGGAAGGGGGCCGAGGGACCCTCTCGACTGGCTTTGATAGCCACTGAGGGGTCCCTCGCTGACGTTCGGGATCAGGAGGAGCCCCTCTACTCCAATCACTCCTTCTCACTTCTCACCTGTCACCTCTCACCTCTCACCTTCACCGTCTCACCAGCAGCCACACGAACGACCCCAACCCGATCACCACCACCGCCCGCCGCACCCGTTCCTGCCCGACCGCTTGGGCTAGCCGCGAGCCACCATATCCTCCCAGCAGGCCGCCCACGGCCATCGCCAGCGCAACCGGCCAGTTCACGATCCCACTGAAGGCGAACATCGCCGCGGCAACCGCGTTCATGCAGAGTCCGCCCCAGTTCTTGAGCCCGTTCATCCGGTGGATGTTCCTGAGGCCCATGAATCCCAGCACGGCAAGCATCAGGATTCCGATCCCGGCCCCGAAGTACCCGCCGTACACTCCGACGCCGAACTGGGAGGCCGCAAAGCTCCAGGGTGGTGAATGAGGCTCCTGCCCGGTGCTCGTGCCCTCGTTCCCTCGCCCCAAACGGAATCGCTGCATCAGGGGTCGTTGGATGAGGAACAGGAGAGTTGCGGCCAACACCAGGAACGGCACGATGCGCTCGAAGCGTTCGGGGGGTGTGCGCAACAGGAGCCAGGCACCCAGCGCCCCACCCAGCAGGCTCGGCGGAGCGAATCGAATCGCCCAAGGGCGCGCGCCCGCCAGCTCCTTGCGGTAGCCCCACATGCTGCCCACCGCGCCGGGCCAGAGCGCGACGGTGCTGGTCGCGTTCGCGATGAGTGGGGGGACTCCTAGCGCGACGATCGCCGGGAAGGTGATCAGGGTGCCACCGCCCGCGATGGCATTCATCGCGCCGCCGATAGCGGCAGCCAGGGTAACGAGCAGCAGTGTCGGCGTCACGTGGACATCTCAAGGGTGGGTTGCATCAGACAGATTCAGTCGCCGCCGTTTCATTCTGGCAAGGGCCGGCACCTGGCTGGTGCAAGACGGCACGCTCCCGCCGTCCTACTCTCTGCCATGCGGGATCAGCACCGACCCAAGCAGGACCTCATCAACGAGGTCGCGGCTCTGCGAAAGCAGGTGGCCGACCTCAAGGACTCGATGACCGAGCGCCGCCGGGTCGAGGACGCCCTCCGGTATTCCGAGCAGCAACTTCGTGCATTAGTGGATGGATGTCCGGTCGGTCTCTGTCTGTTCCGTCAGGATGGCACTCCCTTGATCGGCAATCGGCCGTTCGCCCGGCTCTTGGGCTACACCTCTCCCGCCGAGCTGCAGCGAGTGGGAGGCGTGCTCGGCATCTTCACCAATCGGGAAGAGCAGGGAAGAGTCTTTGATCTGGTCCGACAGGGCCAGGAGCGGATCTCAGGAGTCGTGCTTCGCCGGCACGATGGTACCCGCCAGGCGTTCGGCGTGATCGGGGCCATCTCCGCCGAGCCTTCAGCCGTGGTGCTGGTGGTGCTCGAACACCAGCCTCAGCCCCGGAGCGCACCGCCCCTCGCGGCGCTGAGCGCCGCATGGACCGGTGGCATGTTGTCCAGCTAGCCTCAACCTCCCAGCTAGCCTCAACCCCCGCTTTGCCCGCCCAACACCGGAAGACTTCACCGGTGATAAGACTGGAGTACCCCGGCGCAGCCAGGAGCGGCCGATATCGGGGTGGATCCGGTCGGTCACATCGTGGGGTGCCGATGGTGGGGGAGGATCGGGTGGAGCTCTGGCGTCTGCCGGCGAGATAGCCGAAACGCACCGAGACCGGGTTCGGCCATCCGCGCTGGAACTATCGCGGCTGACGCGACGCGAGCTGTTGCCGCAGCAGCGTAGCCTCCTCGCTCACGATCTCCACCGCGATCTTGGTTTCCCGTAGCAGAATCGCGCAGCCAGTTCCGAGGGAGAAGACCGCCACCAGCCCGGCCAGCACTGCCGCGATCTCGAGGCTCCGCGCCAGGCCCGAAGGGCTGGCCTGAGAAAAGGCGGCGCCGAGCAACGAGAGGAACGCAGCGCTGGCGAAGGCGCCCAGCGCACCGTAAAAGAAGCGTAGCGCACGCAACAGCATCAGCGCCCGTTGTTCGGCGCTGTCCAGCTCGCGCACCCTGAAACTGCCAAACACCTCAGCCTCCTGCCGGTCACCCTCGAGCTGAATCGCCAACCCTCTCGCTCGATCAACAGCCCGTGCCAACCGGTTACTGGTGCTCAGCACCAGAATGGAGGACGCATTGGTGAGCACCGCGGGCGCGACGATAAGTGAGAGGGCCGCGAAGGGGTTGGTGGCGTCGGTCATGGCGAAGAATATGTCAGGCGCGGTGAAGACGGAGAAGACGGAGAAGACGGAGAAGACGGAGAAGACGGAGAAGACGGAGAAGACGGAGAAGACGCAGAGGACGGAAGGGCTCAACCCTGAAACGGAAGCGCCCGGCTCATCACCAGGCGCCCCCGTCTCACCTCTCACCTCTCACTTCTCACTTCTTACTTCTCACTGCTCACTTCTCCAGCCGAATCCGTTCGATTCGGCGGCTCTTCGCCTGCGTGTTGTATACCTGCAGACTGACGATGCCTCCAGACTTCACTTGGCGCAGGATCCGACTTACATCCCCCGGTGTCTTCACCGGCTTGTTTTCGATCGCCAGGATGATGTCGGGACCGCCGTGATCGGGATCGGCCAGCTCTCCCCACGCCGGGCCACCGGGCTGGACCCCCGTCACCACGACGCCGCGATCGCTGGGCTTGAGATCGAGCTGCTGAATATCGTCGGCGTCCAGTGGCGCGAGCGTGGCGCCGAGCCGGTCGATCGAGGCGGCTCCTGCGCTGTCGGTGCTGTCTTCCGCCGCACCGGAATCGGCCCGGGTCGCTTCCCTGGCGGCGGGGAGCTCCTGCAATCTCACCTCGAAGGTCTTCCGGACGCCGCCTTTCCGCGCGACGTCCACCTTGACCGTCTCTCCCGGCTTGCGGAAGGCGATCTGCTGCTGCAGCTGGCCCACGTACTCCACCGGCTTCCCGTCGACCGCGACGATGATATCACCCGGCTCCAGGCCCGCCTTCCGCGCCGGAGAGGCTTCGCTGCCGTAGTCCTGGACCACGACGCCCCGGATGTCGGGCAGTCCCACGTAGGCGGCGTCGTTGGGCGAGGCATCCTTGACGGTGACGCCGAGCGCCGCACGATGCACCCTTCCGCTCGTGATGATCTGATCCATGACTCTCCGGGCCAGATCGATCGGGATCGCAAAGCCATAGCCGGAGTAGAACCCGGTCTCGCTCTCGATCGCTGCGTTCACTCCGATGACCTCACCCCGTACGCTCACCAGTGGCCCGCCCGAATTGCCCGGATTGATGGCCGCATCGGTCTGAATGAAGTCTTGTATGCTCCGATCGCTCGAGTTCGGCAGCGCGAGGGTTCTGCCTTTCGCGCTGATAATCCCCGAGGTCACGGTGAAGGTCAGGTTTTCGCCCAGTGGGTTCCCCACCGCCAGGACCCATTCGCCCACCCTGGCCGCATCGCTGCTGCCGAGGGGCGCGGGAGTGAGGTTATCTGCATTGATCTTGAGCACCGCCAGATCGGTGCTCGGGTCGGTGCCGACCACCTTGGCCTTGAACTCACGGCGGTCCAGCAACCGGACGGTCACTTGATCGGATCCGTCCACCACGTGGTCGTTGGTCAGGATATAGCCGTCTTTGGACACGATGAATCCGGAGCCGGCGCTTTCCTGGAAGTCTTGGTCCGGCTGCTGGAATTGGAATCGAGGGAAGAACTGCTCAAATCCCGGCGGGAGCTGGAACTGTGGCTGGCGCACCCGAGCCTTCCGCCCCGATTTGATGAAGACCACGCTCGGTTTGACATGTTCGGCGACCGAGGCAAAGGCATCACTCAGGCTCTCCAGACCGCTGCTCGCCGCCGCGGACGACCCGGCCCGCGAGCGCACTGCATAGCGAGGCTCGGCTTGCTGTGCCGTGGAAAACTGGGGGAGATGAAGCAGGCCGGCGAAGAGCAGGCCGGCCAGAAATGCGATCGCAATGCTGCCGGAATGAATTCGGCGAAGCCAAGCTTTCATCATGATTTGCCACCCTCGAGACTGGACCAAGACCGCGGGCCGACGTGGCCCCAGGCAGTTTTGAGATGCCCGGATGCGCTCATTCGTCGCGGCCGGGGTGTTTCATTCTCTGACACAGCCCCTTCCGGGGCCGAGGCTGCGAAACCGAGGCTTGCCCCGGAGCCGTAGTCAGGGCATCATCCGCCCCCGATGAGGTTGTTCCCGACCCCCCGATCGACCCGGAGAGCTTGATGCATCAAATGGTTGCCGCTGGGCGGAGGCCGTTTGCGGTCCTCCTGCTCGCTACCGTCACCGCCTGTGGGTCCAGTCACGCCCCGGCGCCGGCACCTGCCCCGGCCGCAACCCCGCATACCGGTACGGCCAAGATCACGGCCCGTAGCCGTGCCAGCCTCCCGGTGTTCGAGGCCTTCGACCGGGCGGTGGCCCAAGGCACCCGAACCCGGACCGGAGTGCCCGGACCGAAGTACTGGCAACAGTGGGCCGATTATCGGCTGGAGGCCGAGCTCAATCCGGTGTCCAAGCGGCTCACCGGGAAGGGGAAGATCACCTACTACAATCGTTCTCCCGACACCCTGCCGGTGGTGTATGTGCAGGTACTGCAAAACATCTTTGCTCCGGGAGCGCGGCATAACACCAACGTGCCCTGGTCGGTGGAGGGCATTGATCTCGCGAGAGTGGCTGCCCAGGGTCAGGATCTGGCCCGGCTCGAGGGCGATGCCCCGGGCTACCAGATCAACGGGACGGTCATGCGGATTCGGCTGCCCAAGCCGATCCTGCCGGGCAGCTCGGCTGATTTTGAGTTCGCCTGGAAGCTGCGGGTCCCCCCGGATGGCGCACCTCGAGGTGGGCAAGACGGGGAGGTCTACTATCTGAGCTATTGGTACCCGCAGATGGCGGTGTACGACGACATCAACGGTTGGCAGACGGACCAGTATTTCGGCACCGCCGAGTTCTACATGGGATACGGGAACTATGATGTATCCCTCACGGTGCCCGCTGGCTGGCTGGTGGATGCTACCGGAACCCTGGAGAACCGGGACGAGGTACTCTCAGCACAAACCCGGGCTCGCCTGGACTCCGCCTCACACGCGAGCGGAATCGTCCATGTGGTCACCGAGAACGACCGTTCCGCGGGTAAATCGACGACCACCGGTAAGGACGGCAAGCTCACCTGGCATTACAAGGCCCAGACGGTGCGCGACGTTTCCTGGGCCACCTCGGCCAAGTACCTCTGGGATGCCACGACGGCTGAGGTAGGTGACGCTAATGGTGACGGCCGGCCGGACACGTCGGCCATCTACTCCTTCTACCGGCCGGAGCAGCGGATCAATCATTGGGATGAGAGCGCGCACTACTCCCAGTACTCCATTCAGTTCTTCTCCCGATACCTGTGGCCCTACCCCTATCCCCACATGACCGCGGTAGACGGCATCAATTCATGTGGCGGGATGGAGTTTCCCATGATGACCTGCATCGGGGGTCAGTGGGATACCCTCAGTCTGTACGAGGTGATCACCCACGAGATCGGGCACATGTGGTTCCCCATGCAAGTCGGGTCCGATGAAAAGCGGTACGCGTGGATGGACGAGGGCTTTACTCAGTTCGATCAGTCCCAGTCCATGGACGAATTCTTCAAGGGGTTTGATGACGAGGAGCGGAACCGGAAAGAGTACCTGGATTTCGCCGAGAGCGGTAACGAGGTGGAGTTGATGCGCCACGGGGACCGCTACCCCAACTATCCCTCATATGGGGTGGCGGCCTACTACAAGCCCGCCACCATGCTGGTGGCGCTGCGTGGTCTCCTTGGGCGGGAGACCTTCCACAAGGCCTTTTCCGAGTACGGGCGCCGTTGGCTGTACAAGCATCCCTCGCCATACGACTTCTTCGATACCATGGACAATGTCTCGGGCCAGGATCTCTCCTGGTTCTGGCGCACCTGGTTCTTCGAGACCGCCCGTCTGGATCAGGCCATCGACACCGTGGCTGTGGTAGGGGATTCGCTCGACGTGGTGATCGAGAACCGGGGCAAGGCGCCCATGCCCGTGCATCTGGTCGTCACTCGATCCGATGGGCAGGCGGACTCGCTGACCATCCCGGTGGATGTCTGGCTCCAAGGGGCCCGGAAGACCACTGCCCGGATAGCCCGCGAGCCCTCGGTGAAGCGGGTGGAAATCGATCCGGCGAAAGACTTTCCAGACGTGGACCGAAGCAATCAGGTCTGGCCGCGGTGAAGCTGATAGCTGACAGCTATCAGCTATCAGCTTTTAGCTAATCAGCTAACAGCAACTCCATCTGGCTCCATGCTCCGGTGAGTTTCATCGGAGGGTCGAGGGGGGCAAGGAGTAGCTGATAGCTGTTAGCTGATAGCTGTTAGCCCGCCCCCGAAGCTACCTTTCCTTTCATGTCTCGCCTCTTGATCGTCGCCAACCGTCTCCCCGTGACGGTCCGGTTGTCCCCGGGCGGCGTCGAGGTGGAGGCCAGCAGCGGCGGTCTCGCGACCGGGTTGTCGCGCCCTCACGAGCAGTCCGGCGGCCTCTGGATCGGCTGGCCAGGCACGCCGGGTGATCTCACCCCAGACCAGCATGCACTGTTGGATCAGCAGCTCGCGAAGATGCGGCTTATCCCCGTGCCACTCTCCGCGGAGGAGGTGACCCGCTACTACGAGGGGTTCTCCAACGGTGTGCTCTGGCCGCTGTTCCATTATCTGCTGGAGCAGATTCCCCTTCAGGCCAGCGACTGGGATGTCTACGTCGAAGCCAATGAACGCTTCGCCGAAACCGTGGCGGCGCAGTACCAGCCGGGTGACCTCATATGGGTCCACGATTACCAGCTGCTTCTGGTTCCGGGACTCCTGCGGCAACGGCTTCCCGAGGCGCGGATCGGCTTCTTTCTTCATATCCCGTTTCCTTCGGAGGAGCTCTTCCGCACCCTGGCGGCTCGCGAGCGGCTCCTTGAAGGCATGCTTGGAGCCGATCTCATCGGATTCCACACTCCCGCCTACCTCCGCCATTTCGCCACCGGTCTCACCGACATCCTGGGCCTCACCGTGGAGATCGACCGGGTAGCGCTTCCCGGCCGGGAAGTTCGTCTGGGAGTCTTCCCGATGGGAATCGATGCCGCCTCCTTCAAGTCGTTGGCGTCGGATCCGGCGGTCGAAGCCGAGTCCGAGGCGCTGCGGGGCGACGGCAGCGTGCGCATCCTGGTCGGCGTCGATCGGCTGGACTATACCAAAGGCATTCCCCGCCGGCTTCTGGCCTACGAGCGGATGCTGCACGTTCACCCGGAGCTGCGCGAGCGGGTGCGGCTGGTGCAAGTCGCGGTTCCTTCTCGCACGGGCGTGGGCGCGTACCAGGACTATCGGACCGTGGTAGACGGGCTAGTCGGTCGGATCAACGGCGCCTTCGGCACGCCTCGGTGGGTGCCGGTCCACTACATCTTCCGGGGACTCTCGCCGGCGGACCTCGTGGCGCTGTACCGGGCAGCGGATGCGATGATAGTGACGCCCCTGCGGGACGGCATGAACCTCGTAGCCAAGGAATTCGTGGCCTCGCGGGTCGATGGCGACGGCGTCCTGATCCTGAGCGAGTTCGCCGGCGCGGCGTGGGAGCTGCCTGAGGCGCTGCTGGTCAATCCCTATGACACCGACGGCACCGCCGAGGTTTTCTATCGCGCCCTCACTATGGATCCGGATGAGCGGCGCGCCAGACTGGCGCCGTTGCGTCGCCGGGTCGAGACCTTCGATGTCCACCGCTGGGTCGCTTCGTTCCTGGAACAGCTCGAGGCCGTGGTCCACCTGGCGCCGGTGATCGGCACCACCACCACAGGAGCGCACGCGCTGCGAGAGGAGCTCAGCCGCAGCATGGAGACCCGCGATAACTTGCTGCTGCTCCTGGACTACGACGGCACCCTGGTTCCCTTCGCTTCCACGCCCGCCCTCGCGCGGCCCGATTCGGCGCTGCTCGCTTTGCTTCGGGCGCTGGTCGTCCGACCCGACACCGAGATTCACCTGGTCAGCGGCCGGTCCAAGGAGACCCTGGAGTACTGGCTGGGCGCGCTCCCGGTCTGGCTCCATGCGGAGCATGGCTTCTGGTCCCGCCGCCCGGAGGGAGGCGAGTGGGCGCCTGCCGCCGAAGTCAGCACCGGATGGCGAGAACCGGTGCTCGCCATTCTCCGCGACATCACTGCCCGGACGCCGGGTTCGTTCACCGAGGAAAAAGCGGTGGCGCTCGCGTGGCACTATCGCATGGCCGATCAGGAGACGGGGCACCGGCGGGCCAACGAACTTCGTCTGCATCTCAACCAGCTCCTGAGCAACCAGCCGGTCGAGATCCTGGCCGGCAATCGGGTCGTGGAGATTCGGCCGTACGGCATCCATAAGGGGCGGATCGTCCCGGCGCTGCCGCCCGAGCGACTGGCGACGACCACCGTCTTGGCGATGGGGGACGATCGCACCGACGAGGACCTCTTCGCCGCGTTACCCGCTGAGGCGATCACGATCAGGGTAGGACCGGGACCCACCCGGGCCCGGTTCCATCTCGAAGGCGTTCCGGCGGTGCGCTCGCTGCTCCGATCGCTCCTTCCCGCGGGAGTGCGCGCATGAGCTTCACCCCCGTAGGGTCACGCGACCATATCCAGGGGCCGGCCTCTGCCCGGGTGACGCTGGTGGAGTATGGCGACTTCGAGTGCCCCGACTGTGGCCGGGCCCATCCGGTGATCAAGGCCGTCCAGAAGGCCTTCGGTCCCAACTTGCGGTTCGTCTTCCGCCACTTCCCACTGCTGGCGTCGCATCCGCATGCGGCCATGGCAGCCGAGGCGGCCGAAGCTGCCGACGCTCAGGGAAAGTTCTGGGCGATGCACGACCGGCTGTTCGAGCATCAGGACGCGCTGGATGACATGGGCCTTCGGCGACATGCCCGGAAGATCGGGCTCGACCTGGAACGATTCGAGCGCGACTTGCGGACCCAGGCTCATCAGGTCCGGGTGCGTGAGGATGCCGCCGAAGGAGTGCGGAGCGGAGTGAAGGGCACGCCGACATTGTTCATCAACGGGGTGCAGTACGCTGGAAATCTGGAACGCGAGCCCCTGGTTCTCGCGCTGGCCCGGGCGGCGCTTGCACCGACCGTGCGTGATGCCGCCGCGGATGGGCCCAGGAGGGGAAGCCATGGAAATGCCGCTGTCGGTCACTGAACTCAGTCAGAGGGCCCAGCGCACGATTGGACGAATCACCCTGGTGCGCCTCACGGTTTACTATGTCTGTGCCGGTGCTGTCTTGTTGCTCATCACCGGTCTTTTTCCCCAGGGCCCCAACGGCCCCGCTCAGGCCGCTCCCCCGACCGACATGGGAGGGGCGCTCGCCTGGATCCGCGGCGAACTAAGTCTCTTCCCCCGGGGCACCCCGGTCTGGCTCGACGCCGTGGTACAGATGGCCGGTGCCACGCTCCTGGTCCTGCCGATGGCCTTTGTCTATGTGCGGACCCGCACTCGGCCGAAGTACGATCACTCGATAGTCCAGACCGTGATCGTGCTGCCGATCGTGGTCTGCGCGATCATCGTGGTGGTGCGCGACAGTCTGGCTCTGGCTTTCAGCCTGGCCGGCATCGTCGCGGCCGTGCGGTTTCGCAACAACCTCAAGGAGTCGGGTGACGCGGTCTACATCTTCGGCTCGATCGGCATCGGATTCGCCACCGGCATCCATGCGTTGGGGGTGGCGACCGTGCTCTCTTTGTTCTTCGTGCTGCTCGAGCTGGCCCTCTGGAAATTCAATTCCGGCGCCGAATTCGAGCACACCTTCGCGCGACTATGCCTGCCGTCCGGCGCCGATCTCGCCGCCATCGCCAATGCCACTGGAGAACATCTGGCGATCCGCCCACCCAAGGAAGAGCCTGCGGCCGAGACGGAAGAACCTCGGCGCACCAAGATGGTGCGGATCTATGTGGATCAGGTCGAGCAAGCTCGGCCGCTGGTGGAGGCGGTCCTGCAGCGCGATGCCAAGTCCTGGGCCCTCGCCAACACCCGTCCGAGCGACGGTGGTCCGGGCATCCTGGAGTATCGGGTGCGCATCCGCAAGCGCGTGGATCTGGACACGCTTCGCGAGCGGCTGCTGCGCGAAGGCGCACCCCACGTGGTTGCCGCGGACGAGTCTTCACCAGCCGAGTAGCTCTGACAGAATTCTGTCATTGATTCTCTAGGCCCCTCGCATGGTCGCGTGGTATCTAGGAGGCATGGGCCTCGCCACGCGAAAAACCATCCACCAGCTCCAGGCCGAAGCCAGCAAGCCCACCCTCCGGCGCGCCCTCGGCCCACTCAACCTCACCGCACTCGGCATCGGCTCGGTTATCGGCACGGGAATCTTCGTGCTCACCGGCACGGCTGCCTCACAGAACGCAGGACCTGCACTGGTGATCTCGATGATCATCGCGGCAGTGGCCTGTGCCTTTGCCGGCCTGTGCTACGCCGAGCTCGCCAGCATGATTCCCGTCGCCGGGAGCGCGTACACCTATGCCTACGCGTCCTCCGGTGAATTCGTCGCCTGGATCATCGGATGGGACTTGATTCTGGAGTACGCGCTCAGCGGCGCGACGGTCGCGGTCGGCTGGTCCGGGTATCTGGTGAGCTTTCTCCGCGACCTGGGCATTGCCTTTCCTCCAGCCCTCACGGTCGCACCCAATGCCAGCGCGGTCGCCGCGGATGGCAGCGTGGTGCCCGGTGTCTTTAACCTGCCCGCGGCCGCGATCGTATTCCTGGTGACGGCGCTGCTCGTCATCGGCATCCGGCAGTCGGCCAACACCAACACCGCGCTCGTCGTACTCAAGACCGCGGTGCTCATTCTCTTCGTCGCGCTGGGCGCCGCCTACGTGCGACGGGAGAATCTGGTCCCCTTCATTCCGCCCAACACCGGCGAGTTCGGTCACTTTGGGGTGAGCGGCGTGTTCCGCGGCGCGGCGATCATGTTCTTCGCCTACGTCGGCTTCGATGCCGTATCCACCGCCGCCCAGGAAGCACGCAATCCCCAGCGCGACATGCCGATCGGAATCCTGGCGTCGCTCTTCATCTGCACGGTCATCTACATCGCCGTCGCCGTCGTACTCATCGGGATCGTGCCCTATCGCCGGCTCAATGTGGCTGACCCCATCGCCATCGGCATCGATGCAACCGGGCTCACCTGGTTCAGCCCGGTGGTAAAGGTCAGTGCCCTCTTTGGCCTCTTCAGCACCATACTGGTTCAGTTGCTGGGACAGACCCGGATCTTCTTCTCCATGAGCCGCGATGGACTGCTACCGCCGCTGTTCGGCAGGGTGCATACCCGGTTCCGCACGCCGCACCTCAGCACCCTGCTCACCGGCTCGGTCATGGCCATTGCTGCCGGATTGCTGCCCCTTGGGGTCTTGAGTCAGCTGGTCAGCATCGGATCGCTGCTCGCGTTCCTGCTGGTGTGTATCGGAGTATTGTTGCTGCGAAAGACCGCGCCCGCGGTGGAGCGGCCGTTCCGGGTCCCCTGGGTCCCCTGGGTTCCCATCCTGGGTGGACTGAGCTGCCTGGCGCAGATGGTCAGCCTGCCCTGGTCCACCTGGGAGCGGCTGCTTGTGTGGCTGGTTCTGGGTTGGGCGATCTACTTTTTATATAGCCGGCAACACGCGCGCGACCTCCGGCTCGCCCGCGACGCCCCGACCGAGGTCGCCCTCACTTCGTCATGAAGTCTTCTGCCCGTGCGCTGGTACTCCTGCTGGTCCTCACCCTGGCTCTCGCCGCGCTACTGGGCTACGAGGCCCAGCGCGCGACCCGCTCCCATCGGGTAACCGCGGAACACGCGCTGCGAGACTACGCCACCGTTGCCGGATGGGAATTCCTCTCGGCCACCAATGATCTGCTGGACCGGACCCTCTCCGACCGATTGGGCCCGGCGGTGGGGAGCCTCGCCGCATCCCCCTACGATTCCCTCCCGCCACCTGGCGTGCTGGCGGCGGGCATGGCGTTCCTCCCGTGTCCGTCCAGCGATTCTGCTCCGCTCCTGTTCGCGCTGGACTTCAGGAACGGCTCGCTGATCACCAGCGGAGCAGCCCCATTCGGAACGGCGCGCGCATGGCTCCGCGACAGCCTCCTGGCTCGTGCGGCAGAGGCGCATCTGGCCGCGGCTGGGAGAGCCGGCGTGATATGGGGCTCGGGAGCCGGCGAAGGCCTGGTTGCCGTCTTCGGAGTCAAGTGGCTCCGCTACAGCGGGTACGCCCAGCACGATGCCCCCCTGGCGGCATACGGGGTGGTGACCTGCGCCGGCGCGTTCGCCTCACTGTTTGCCGAGGTGGTGCGCAGCCACCCGCTCCTGCCCCGCTCGGTCACCGGTGGGATGGATAACCGACGGCTGATATCTCTTCGGGTGTCGACGCCGGGGGGTCGCCTGCTCTACCGGGTCGGTCCCACATCCGGGCCGATGTACGCCGGAGATCCGGCCACAGACGGTGAGGGCTCCATGGTAGTGCGCGCCGCGTTGCCCGCTGAGGTCGCCGGCCGCCTGGCCGTGGTGCGCCCTGGCTCGCGGCTTCCGCTCCTCCTGGGACTCCTCACGCTCACGGCCGGGCTCGCCATCGTCGCGCTGCGACAATTGCGGCGCGAGCAGGAGCTGGTTCGGATGCGGAGCGACTTCACCTCGAGCGTCTCCCACGAGCTTCGCACTCCTCTGACCCAGATCCTGCTCTTTGCCGAAACCCTCGAGCTCGGGCGCGCAGCCGGCGAGGACGAGCAGCGGGTGGCCTTGGCCATCATCGGGCAGGAGGCCCGCCGGTTGGCGCACCTGGTAGAGAACGTGCTCCAGTTCTCCCGCGCCGAGCGGCGCATGACTCAGGTTCAAACCCGGATGGTCGCGCTGGCGCCGCTCATGAGGGAGATCATGGAGCGCTTTGCGCCTCTCGCGGGGTCGGCCGCGCTGAGAGTCCATGCCGAGCTGGATGAGCAGCTGGTGGCGCCGGTGCATCCCGAGTCCCTGCATCAGATCGCCATCAACCTGCTGGATAACGCCGTAAAATACGGACGCCCTGAGGGACGGATCATACTTCGAGCCCTGCTCCGCGAGGGACAGGCTCGGATCGAGGTCGAAGACAGCGGCCCTGGAGTGGCGGCGGCCGACCGGAGCAGCATTTGGGAGCCATTCGTGCGACTGCCGGGCACGCCGCCGGTTCCAGGGAGCGGCATTGGACTCGCGGTGGTGCGAGACTTGGTGGTGGCCCACGGAGGAAAGGTCTGGGTCGAGGAAGGGAAGCTTGGCGGGGCCTGCTTCGTGGTAGAGCTCCCCGGGGCCTCACGGAGCGGAACGGTGCCCGCTCCCACGGACGAGCTACGGGTGACGGAGGTCTGATGCCGCGCGTGCTCATTGTCGAGGACAACCGCAACCTCGCCCTGGGGCTCCGGAGTAACCTGGAGTTCGAGGGCTACGAGGCCGAAGTCGCCGATGATGGCCCGGCGGCCCTGGGCCGGGCCCGCTCCCGGTCTCACGATCTCATCGTGCTCGACGTGATGCTCCCCGGCATCGACGGATTCGGCCTGCTCCGGACGCTCAGGGACGAGGGAGTGACTACGCCGGTCTTGATGCTCACTGCTCGGGGCGATGAGGCCGACAAGGTGCACGGCCTGCGGAGTGGGGCCGATGACTACGTCACCAAGCCGTTTGCGCTTCGGGAACTGCTCGCCCGCATCGCCGCCCTGTTGCGACGCTCGGGTAGCCCGAATACTGCGCCCGCACCGGCAGCCTTCGGCTCGGTAAGAATCGAGCCGGCCACGCGACAGGTGATCCGGCACGAACAGCCGGTTGCGCTACGGCCCAAGGAATACGACCTCCTCTGCGCCCTTCTCCGTCGGCAGGGACGCCTGGCAACGCGGGTAGAACTGCTGCGCGAGGTTTGGGGCTACCACGAGAGCGTCTTCAGTCGCACGCTCGACACCCACATCGGCGAGCTACGCCGAAAGCTCGAAGACGATCCTTCCCAGCCACGCTATATCCTCACCGTTCGCAAGGTCGGTTATCGGCTCTCCGTAGAAAGGGAGTGACGCATCCAGTAACATCGGTTCCCGGGTATCTTGCTCGATGGAGCCACGCGGGCCGACCGAGCGGCTCGCTTCCCGGGAGCCGAGATGCACATCGAGACGCTGACCGTTCACGCGGGGCGGACCCCCGACGTCCCGACCGGTGCGGTCGCACCGCCCATCCACCTGTCGACCACCTTCGCTCGCGCGCCCGACGGCTCACTGCCTCAGGGATTCATCTACGGCCGCAGCGACAATCCCACCAGGCAGGCACTCGAGGTCGCGCTTGCCGCGCTCGAAGGTGGCTCGCTCGCGCTCGCCTTTGCCTCGGGCATGGCCGCGACAACGGCCGTGTTTCAAGCACTGTCCCCCGGCGACCATGTCATCGCGCCGGCCGACGCGTACTACGGGACCGCCAAGATGTTGTCCGAGGTGCTCGGCCCCTGGGGACTCGCGAGCAGCTTTGTCGACATGCGCGATCTGCACGCCGTGGCCCGCGCGGTCACGCCCCGCACTCGCGTCATCTGGGTGGAAACTCCCTCCAATCCAGCCCTCGCCGTCACCGACATTGCTCGAGTGGCTGACATCGCTCACGGCGTGGGAGCACGCTGTATTTGCGACAACACCTGGGCCACACCGCTGCTGCAACGGCCTTTCGATCTGGGTGCGGATCTGGTGATGCACGCCACCACCAAGTACCTGGCGGGCCATAGCGATGTGACCGGCGGCGCGCTGGTGGCTCGGCGAGACGATGACTTCGCCGCTCGGCTGCTCACGATTCAGACCGTGGCTGGCGCGGTCCCCTCTCCCTTCGACTGCTGGCTGGTTCAGCGGGGGATTCGTACACTCGCCCATCGGATCCGAGGGCACTGCGACAACGCGGAGGCGGTAGCCGGCTTTCTCGCCCAACACCCGAGCGTGGAAAGGGTGCATTACCCCGGTCTGCCCAACGATCCGGGGCACGAGGTGGCCGCACGGCAGATGGCGCGCTTTGGTGGAATGGTATCGTTTCAGGTTCGAGGTGGTCGCGAGCCCGCGCTCGCAGTCCTCTCGCGAGTCCGGCTGTTGACCAGGGCGACCAGCCTCGGCGGTCCGGAGACCCTGATCGAACACCGGGCCTCGGTGGAGGGCCCGGCGACCCGAACGCCTCCCGGCCTGCTACGCCTTTCGGTCGGACTGGAGCACGCGGACGATCTGATCGAGGATCTCGACCGCGCGCTAGGGGGAGCAGGGCAGGGCTGACGCCGCTAGTCTTGGTCGCTCCTCTCTTGAGAGAGCGCCTCCGGCTTGATCGACTTCAGGGCTCGCTTGGCTCCCGCGGCGACCTCGTCGTTGATTTCATCATCAACCATCTTCTTGAGACGGGGCACCGCCGCCTCCGCCGCCGGACCGATCTCTCGTAGTGCCACGGTCACGGGGAAGCGGACGCTGGGGTCGGGGTCATCCAAAGCCTTGATCAGCGCCGGGACCGCGGCCGCTGCGTCCTTTCCGAGTCCAGCGATCTCGTAGGCCGCGGCATTGCGAACTTGGGGAGCGGCCGACTTCAGGTCGGCCACCCACTGGCTCAACGTCTTACCATCGGTGACGGGCTCTTTCTTCGTGGTCTTGGCTTGGGCCCAGGCGCCAGAGGCGAAGACCAGGAAGCCAATTGCGATGGAGCCCAGCGTGCGGATCACCATGAATCCTCCAGACGGTCATTCATTGGCGCGTTTTGCGGCTCGAAAGAAATATAGCCCTACCCGAGACGGCCTAGCCCGTTAGAATCCTGCCATGCATCCTCTCCAACTGCTCTCGCCGGTCATTATCTGCGGCTTGCTCGCCGGCGGCACCCCGGCTGCCGCACAATCCCAAAGTCCAGCTATCGCAACCTCGTATCGCGGTGTAGCCGACAGTCTCGTACACGCCGCGACGCGGGATAGCGCGGCCTACCAGCGCCTGGGCAAGCTGGTGGATACCTTTGGCCACCGGTTCAGCGGCTCAGCCAGCCTCGAGGCGGCGATCGATTGGGTGCTCGCCGAGATGAAGGCCGACGGACTCGAGAACGTCCGCGGCGAGCCGGTCATGGTGCCGCATTGGGTGCGCGGCGCCGAATCGGTCGAGCTGGTCAAGCCCAGGCGGGCGACTCTTCAGATGCTCGGACTGGGAGGGAGCGTCGGCACACCGCGACAGGGAATTACGGCTCCCGTCCTGGTGGTGAGCAGCTTCGAGGAGCTGGAGCAGCGGGCGGCCGTGGCGCGAGGCAAGATCGTGCTGTTCGATGAGGCCTTCACCCAATACGAAGCGACCCGGCGGTATCGCACCGATGGCCCCTCGGTTGCAGCCCGGGCTGGCGCAGTAGCCTGTCTCATCCGCTCCGTGGCCTCCGGCTCTATCCGCAGCCCGCATACCGGGGCGCTCCGCTACGACTCCACCGTGGCTCGGATACCCGCCGCCGCGATCAGCGTGGAAGACGCCATGATGCTGCATCGCTTCCAGGATCGGGGCGAGCCGGTGGTCGTGACGCTCACCATGAACGCCCGCATGCTGCCCGACGCGCCGAGCCGGAATGTGGTCGCGGAGGTGGTCGGACGGGAGAAGCCGGACGAAGTCGTCGTGCTCGGCGGCCACATCGATTCATGGGACGTGGGTCAGGGTGCGATGGACGACGGCGGCGGCGCGGTCGCCGCGTGGCAGGCGGTTCGCTTGATGCACCGGCTCGGGTTCCGGCCGCGTCGCACGGTTCGCGTGGTGCTCTGGACCAACGAGGAGAACGGCCTCCGGGGCGGGTTCGCCTATCGCGACACGCACGCCGGGGACATCGGCAGGCATGTGCTGGCGATCGAATCCGACAACGGGGTGTTCAAGCCGGCAGGCGTCATTTTCGCCGGTACCGATGCCGCCGCGGCTCAGGTCCAGCAGGTCGCCGCCCTGCTGCAGCCGATCGGCGCGACCGGAGTTCAGCGGGCCCCTGAGAGTCCGGCCGCTGACATTACCCCGCTGGTGGAACAGGGCGTTCCGGGTATGGAGCTCGACGTGGATGCCACTAGATACTTCTGGTACCATCACACCCAGGGCGACACCCTGGACAAGCTCGATCCCGCCGACATGGCCCGCTGCGTCGCACTGATGGCGGTGATGGCCTACGTGGTCGCCGATCTGCCGGAACCGCTTCCTCGAGCGGCCGTGCCCCTGACCCACTAGAGCATCAGGAGTCCCAGCCTGGCGGCGCTCGCCACCGCCTCGGCCCGGCTGGAGACTCCGAGCTTGCCAAAGATCGAGCCCACGTGGGTCTTCACCGTGTGCTCCGAGATTCCGAGCCGGGCGGCGATCACCTTGTTGCCCGAACCTTCCGCCAGCATGCCGAGGACTTCTACCTCGCGAGGCGTGAGCGCCTGAACCGGCGGCGCTGCGGCGACCAGGGCCGGACGTTGGGCCGGGACACCGGCTTCGCTGGACACGACGGTCAGGCCGGCTGCCGCGGCTGCGACCGCGGCGCTGATCTGTTCCCCGGTGGCGGTTCGAGGGAGAACGCCGCGCGCGCCGGCCCGCAGGGCTCGAGCGGACCACCCCTCGCTCGCGTCATCTCCGAGCAACACGACCACCGGGGCTCGACCCACAGCGTCGGGGGGCAGTGCCAACGGAAGGGGCAGAGACTCGGCCGGCTCGAGCGCGAGGAGCACCACGTCCGCTTCGACCGTTTCGGCGAGCTCCGCGAGCGTCTCAGGTCGCGCGGCCGATTCCAAGACGGTGAAAGCCGGATTGCCGGAGAGGAGCGCGCCGAGTCCGGCGCGCACCGTGGGTGACGCCGCGGCGATCACGATGCGAGTCACGCTGCTCGTTCGCCGGGCGGCACCAGACCGGCGCGCCGCAGGAAGCCCGCCACCACCGGTGACGGAATCGCAAACCCGAGCCCTCCCGCGACCAAGGTATTGAGCCCCAGCACCCGCCCGGTGACATCGGCAAGCGGACCACCGGAGTTTCCTGGTGCCAGCCTGATGTCGGCCCGAATCCAGGCCGGCGTACCGTGATCCCGGGTGAGCTCATGGATCACGCCGATTGAGAGAGCGTCGGGAACGCCATACGGGTGCCCGACGGCGGCCACCAACTCCCCCGGCCGCAACGAGTCGAACCCACCTGGCACCCCCGCCGGCAGCCCGGTTGCCATGATGCGGAGCGCGGCCAGATCCCGGTCGGGCTCGCGCGCGACGAGCCGTCCATCCAATATCCGTCCGTCCGCAAGCCGGACCCGGGTTCCCGCGCCGGGCACAACGTGCGCGTTGGTCACGATCAATCCATCGCCCCACCAAATGACTCCGGAGCCGTGACCCCAGCGTCCGTTGTGCACCTGCACGGTGATTTTGCGGAGCGAGTCCGCCAGGACCGAGAGCTCTGCGCCTAAAGGTCCGGCGGCCAATGCGGCGAGTCGGTGTGCCATTGTTAGCGTCCCCGTTTCGCGGGCCGCTCGCCAATAACCAGGCTGATGCTCCGCTGCTCACCTGCTCGGACAACCTGCACGACGGCTGACTTGCCCACCCGATCGCCGCCGACCGCGGCCAGCAGATCGGAGGGGTCACCCACCTCCCGGCCGTCGAGCGCCACGATGATGTCGCCCAGAAGCAGTCCACCCTGCTCGGCCGGACCAGCAGGCTCGAGATTGACGATCACCAGCCCCACCCGACCGGGCAAGCCGAGCCGCTCGCGGAGGGCATCGGGTAACTGCAACGGCTGTGCGGCGAGCCCGAGATAGCCGCGAGTCACCCGACCGGTCGACAGCAATTGGTCGGTTACCCGCTCGACCGTCGCGGCCGGAAGCGAGAGCGCCATCGCTCGTGCGAGCCCCGACGTGTTGATGCCGAGCACCCGTCCACCGGCCTCGACCGAAGGACCGCCGGAAAAACCGTCGTAGATCGAGAGATCCAACCGGACGAAGCGGTCCACCTTTCCGCCTTGCCAGGTGCGCCACTCACCTCCCACCGCGCTCACGATCCCGAGGCTCGCGGTGAGCTGGGGCCCCGGACGGCCGAGCGCGAGCACCAGCCGGCCGACCTGGAGCTCAGACTCGTCGGCCCGCTCCACTGGAGGTACCGCGGCATCCTCCAGCCGGAGGACAGCGAGATCGGTGGTCGGGTCGCGGCCGGCAAGCGTCGCGGTGGTGCTGCGGCCGCTGGCGAGGGTCACGCTGATGTCTTCGTCTCGATTCAGGGTATGGCTTGCGGTGACGACGACGCCTGGGCGCCAGACTACTCCCGAAGAGGGGATGCGCCGGCGGGCGTGGATGGCGACGACCGACCTGCCGACCCATTCGGCGGTGGCGGCCAGGTCGCGCGAAAGTCCGGCCAGCACGCTGGTCTGACCGGGTGCGGATGTAGTCATGGAGTCCTCCAACGAGAGTCGGGCGCGGAGTGCGCCGGCGATTGGTCGTATGATCGTGCCGATCGACGGCCCCGGCATCGGCCGTTTGGGCGAGCGGGGAGGTCAGCCGTTAGGGGGAGCCGAAACCGGGTCGGGGAGGGTCGCGTAGACCTGAGTACCCACCTCCTCTGGCGGGCCCATGCTTCTCCCGCTGCTGCTGGCGCTCCATCTGGGCAATACCGATCCTGCCTCGGTCTACAACGGCCGCGCGGGCAGGCTCGACGTGCGGATTCCCCAGCGGGTGGTGGACATCACGGTGGACGGGGAGCCGAGCGAGTCGGTCTGGGGCGAGGCCGCACTGCTCACCGGGTTCTCCCAATTCTCCCCGGTCGACGGCGTCGCGGCGACTGACTCGACCGAGGTCATGGTCTGGTATTCGCCGAACGCGATCTACTTTGGCGTGAAGGCATATGAAGCCCACGGCGGGGTGCATGCAACCCTGGCGGACCGAGACCGGATCGGGGCGGACGACCAGGTGCAGATCCTGCTCGGCACCTTCAACGACGCGCGCCAAGCGACGGTCTTCGCCGTGAACCCGTTCGGGGTACAGTCGGATGGCGCCCTGGTGGAAACCGGGTCCACCTCTGGAAATGGCTTCAACAATGCCGTGGTGCGCCGGGAAAGCGCGGACCTGAGCCCTGACTTCGTGTTTCAATCCAAGGGCCGGCTCACCGACTTCGGCTATCAGGTCGAGATCCGCATCCCCTTCAAGAGCCTGCGATTCCAACCGGCTCGGGAGCAGAGCTGGGGCATCAATATCACTCGTCTGGTGCAACATTCAGGCGCTGAAGACTCCTGGGCGCCGGCCAAGCGCGCGCGGGCCTCGTTTCTGGCGCAATCGGGACGACTGGTCGGGCTCACCGATCTCCATCGCGGGCTGGTGCTCGAGTTCAACCCCTCGGTTACATCGAAGACGACCGGTACGCCCACTTCTGCCGGGTGGAACTACAGCGGCGGCGGGCCCGAGCTGGGCGGCAGTCTTCGTTGGGGCATCACCAACAACCTCAATCTCAACGCCACCGCCAATCCCGATTTTTCCCAGGTGGAGTCGGACGCCGGCCAGTTCCTGTTCGACCCCCGCGATGAGCGGTTCTTTCAGGAGAAGCGCCCCTTCTTTCTCGACGGCAGCGAGCAGTTCACCACCCCGAACAATCTGATCTACAGCCGCCGAGTGGTGCAGCCCGTGGCCGCGGTCAAGCTCACCGGCAAGGGCCTGGGGACCGACATCGGCTTGCTGTCAGCCATCGATGACCGTGAAGTGTCGGCGAACGGTCAGGACCATCCGATCTACAACCTCCTGCGGCTGCAGCGCGACGTCGCGGGGAGCTCACGGGTGGGGATGGTGTATACCGACCGGGTCGAGGGCGACAACTACAACCGCGTTGCCGGAGCGGACGCCCGCCTGGTATTCGGCGGGATCTATAGTGCTCAACTCCAGCTTGCCGGGAGCCGCACCCGAGTGGGTGGCGAGACCACTTCGGGTTCCCTCTGGCTGGCCCGCTTCAATCTCAATGGACGCACGATCGGCCTGCGGACCAGCTTCAGCGGGAGCCACGAGGATTTCCGGGCGCTGAGCGGGTTCTTTCCTCGGCCGGGCATTGTGGGTCTGAATTTCGATCCGCGGCTTACGCTCTATGGACCGCGCGGCGGGCTGGTGGAGAACTTCACCTTCGATGTCAACCTCAACGGCCGCTACCGCTACGAGCAGTTCGTGCATGGCGAAGACATCCTGGACCGGCAGCTCCACTTCAATCTCAACTCGACCTTTCGGGGCGGATGGCAGCTCACCGGAGCGGTGCTGTTCGAGACCTTTGGGTACCCGTTCGAGATCTACCAAGGCTACCGGGTAGAGCTTCCCCGCGTTGAAGGCGGCACCGACACGGTCGCTTTCGTGGGCGGTCCCAGGATTCCCAACCGGGATTTCGTCTTGTCGGTAGAGACCCCGGAGTTCAAGCACTTCTCGGCCAACGCGTTCTATCTCTGGGGCCACGACGAGAACTTCTTCGAGTGGTCATCGGGAGCGATCCAGCAGTTCAACTGGGGACTGGACTGGCGTCCCACCGATAAGCTGCGGTTCAATGCGACCTATCAGCTGCAGGAGGTGCGACGGCGGAGCGACGGGTCTCTGGTGAACCTGCAGAAGATTCCGCGACTCAAGGTGGAATACCAACTGTCCCGGCCGGTGTTCGTACGAGTGGTTGGTGAATACACCAGTGAGCTGCAGGATTCGCTGCGCGACGATACCCGCACCGAGGCCCCGATCCTGATCTTCGATCCCGAGATAGACGAGTTCGTGCGGGCCGCTGCTCTCCAACACCGCTCCTTCCGGGGTGATGTGCTGCTGTCGTACCAGCCGACGCCCGGCACCGTGCTCTTTGCCGGATACGGTAACACGCTGCGGGACCCGGTCGATCCCGGGGATCCGCTGACCACCGGGCTCCGCCGGGCGGAGGACGGGTTCTTTCTGAAGGTGAGTTATCTGTTCCGGATGTGAGGCGCCCGGCTGCACCAACTGCTTACCACAGAGGCACGGAGGACGCAGAGAACTCCGAGTCCGTTCAAGCTCCGATGCCTACTCACCACGAAGGCACGAAGCCCACGAAGGACAGGAAGAACTGCTTGTAGGTTAACAGCATACCGAGCGGGCTCCGGTCATCACTCCTTACTTCTCACTCCTTACTTCTCACTTCTTACTTCTCACTTCTTACTTCTTACCGTTGTTCTTTATGCCTTCGTGGTAAAGGGCCAGAGATGCAGGGACGATCCCGGAGTCCTCTGTGCTCTGTGCCTCTGTGGTGAACCTGCGGCTTGAGCGGCGCTAGATTTGCGACATGGAGCTGGAACTCTCCGACTGCCGCATCCGGAGCTGGCGAAATGGTGACCAGTCATCCCTTGCGCGCCATGCCAATGACGTGCAGGTCTGGCGCAACGTGCGCGACAAATTTCCTCATCCCTACACCGTGGCCGACGCGGACGCATGGATCGCGAGAGTCGTAGGCCATGTGCCGGAGACCCAGTTTGCCATCGAGGTGAACGGCGAGGTGGCCGGCGGGGTGGGGCTGATGCTCCAGGAAGACGTGGCGCGTCACTCGGCCGAGATCGGCTACTGGCTGGGTCAGGCATATTGGGGCCGCGGCATCATGACCGACGTGGTCCGTCGCATGACCAGCTACGGGTTCACGTCACTGGATCTCTACCGGGTGTACGCTCTGGTATTCGAGTGGAATCCTGCCTCTTGCAGAGTCCTGGAAAAGGCGGGCTACATCCTCGAAGGCAGGCTGCGTAAGGCGGTGCTCAAAGACGGGCAGTTGCTCGACCAGTTCGCCTATGCGGTGACTCGGCACGATCCTCCCTATGCCCAAGCGGACACAGGCTCGCCGTGGCCTGGCTTAAGTCGAAAGTAGTTCATTAGTTAACAGTTAGCCCCAGAGTACCATGCCGGACCGGCGACTGAGTCCATCGGGACACGAAATGGCAGTTCGTGCATCTCCCGAGAACCCGTTCGTCGCCGGACTCAAAGGGCACAGACATTGCGCCCATCCGATCCGCTGGCGAGCGGGAAGTCCACCCCACACATTCCGACCATACCGGTTAAGCGAGGGACCATGAATCGAGCGCTCTATGTCGCGGGCTTGAGCTACGTGGCGCTCTGCGGCGTGGTCTGGGCGAATGCCGGGTTGGCTCCTTCGCCCGTCGGAGGCGGGGAGCCTCCCTCACCCGCAATGCCTTACCGGGGTTCGGCCGGCGGATGGTTCTCCCAAGTCAAGCCATACTGCAACGCGGTCGAGGTCGAAGTCCGCCAGCAGCAGACGCCAGCGACCGCTTCCGCTGAAGGAGCGGGCTACAGCGCGGCATGCTATGCCCTCGCCGGAAAGATCGAGAGGGCTCGAGAGACGATCGATAAGCTTGACGCCGGCGACCGGCGGTTGGCTGCCAACATCGTCTTCAACGTTGGTCACCCGGTTGCCGACGCCGGCGACGATCAATCGGCTGGGCCCATCATGCGCCTCGTGATACAGTACACGCCCGACAACTACATGGCGCTGTATCACGCCGGAATGTCGGAATACATCCTGGGCGAGCTGGACTTCGCCCGCACCCACCTGAAGTCGTTTCTGGCGATCTACCGCAACGAAGACGGCTGGCGGTCCAACGCGATCGAGGTGCTTGGACGGATGAACGCCGTCAAATGACCGGCCCCGCGTATCTCACTCCGGACACCATCCTTCGTGCGCGATACGAGATCCTCCGCGAGATCGGGCGGGGAGGCTACTCGGTCGTCTACCTGGCTCGCGACCGTCAGATCGATGGTCAGGTCGCGGTGAAGCTGTTGGTGCCTCCCCCGGCGGGTGCTCAAGTGGCGCGCGAGCGCATGCGGCGCGAGGTGCAGGCCGTGCGAGGGCTGTCTCACGCCAACATCGTCGCGGTATTCGACTTTCTGGAAGAAGGCCCGTGGAGCTTCATCGTTATGGAGTACGTCGCGGGTCCCGACCTGCAAGTCCGGGTTCGGGAGCGCGGCCCCCTCGACGCCGATCAGGCGGTTCAGCTCGGTCGCGGCATTGCGGATGCGCTCGCCGCCGCGCACCGGCGCGGTATCCTCCACCGAGACGTGAAGCCGCAGAACATTCTGCTGGATCCCGACGGACGCGCCCGGCTCACCGACTTCGGCTCGGCCAAGCTGGATGGTCAGGTTGGCGTTACCGCGACGGGGGCGCTCGCGGGAACGCTCATCTACAGCGCCCCGGAAGTGCTCGCCGGGCGGCGTGGCGATGCCCGGGCCGACATCTACGCCCTCGGCTTGACCCTGCACTATGGGCTCACCGGCGAGCTGCCGGAGCGTCCGTCGTCGCAGGTCCCGCCGGTTCCTGCTGCCGGAGGATTTCACCCCCGGAACATCGTTCCCAGCATCCCCGAATGGCTCGATCAGGTCATCGCTCGCGCGACGGCGGCCGCTCCGGAAGATCGTTTCCCGACCGCTGCGGCGTTGGAGGAGGCGCTGGGCCGGCCCGGCGCGGTCGCAGCGATACCTTCGCCGGGGACCACCAGTCGCTGCGTCCTCTGTGGCGGACCGGATCCGCTGGCCCTGGGGCTCTGCCCCGCCTGCGGCGGCTCCAGCGGCAGCGCTGACACTCTCATCTTTCTTCAGCGTACGCGTGGCGCCGCGCGCCACACGACCGCTGCCCGACTGGATGAGCTTCTCCCCGCAACGATATCACCTGAGGATCGCCTGGCCGCGGCCCGGGGCGAGCGCCCCCTCTTTGGAGTCTCTCGCGCCGGCAGCGACCGACTGGTGGAACAGCTGGGGAAGCGCCAACTCCCCGGCCGAGCCGTGCCCGCGAGGCGCGCCTGGAGCGCGTTTCCGCCCGGGTACGTAGCCCTGGTTGGGTCCGTCATCATCATCGGGGAGCTAGCCGGTTCGGCGATGCCGCTCCTCCTCTGGACCACGCCGGTGTTCGGAGCCCTGCTCCTCCTGGGCGCGCACCGCGTCGCGCGCACTCCGCTGGTGGCGAGGCCGGCCCGTCCCGCGGACTTGTCGCGGGAGTTGGAAGAGCGGGTCCTACAGACCCTGGCGCAGCTCTCTCCGGGCACCGCGCGGAGCCTGCTCGCCGATGTGGTGCGAACGACGCGCGTTCTGTTCGGCCAGCTTGCCCGGACCGGCGATCCACACCGGATCGCTCCTGCCCTGGGCGAGCTGCTTACGGCCGCTTGCCGGTCCGCGGGCGAGCTTGCCGATCTGGACGAAAACCTCACTCGATTCGAGCGCCAACGTGATCGTTTCGCGAGCCTTCCGGATGGCTGGGTCGACACTCTTTCGGACTGCGAGCGCACCCGCGACGCCTTGGTTCAGCGTCTGCTCGAGGCGATGACCGTAGTGGGACAACTGCAGACTCAGTCCGCCGAGGAAGCAGCCCCCATTCTGGCCGAGCTCACGCGGGAGCTGCAGGGCGAGGCAGAGGGACAGGCGGCCGCGGCCGAGGAGATTACCCGCTTCCTCGAGCGGAAGTCCTAGGCGACTGCAACTGCGCCCCATGGGGACATGAAAACCGCAACTGCGCACCACGGAGACACGGAGAACACGGAGGTTGCACGGAATGCTAGGGTAGTTCTTCTAATCTTCTGATAGACTCAATCGTGCCACTGCGCCCGACAGCATCAGTTTTCCGTGAATCTTCCGTGTCTTCCGTGGTTCCGTGGTGGGCTTTTTATGTGGGTGGCGGGGCAGCCCTCAGTTCATTTCGATGACGAGACGAACTAGGCTGAGGATTCAGTGCTATCTCCGTGTATTCCGTGTCTCCGTGGTGCGCAGTTGCAGTTGTAGTTGCAGTGCGCAGTTATGGTGTGCGTTCCCGCATCGGCTGGGCTCACTCTAGAGGACGTCCTCCAGCGCGACCACTCTGTAGACAATCCGCTACATCGAAGCAGCGCATGAACGGCGCGCAACCCGCTGCACGCCACCTCCGCCGCGTCTAACTCTCCCTCGAATGAGCAGTTCGAACGACAGCGCCACGCCTTGCAGTGGCGCCAAGTCCCTACCCTCACTGGCGTGTGTCTTGCCCGTTCGGGCTTCATGCGCGTGCTCATCCTCAACTACGAGTACCCCCCGCTGGGCGGCGGCGCTGGCGTCGCCACCGAGTCGCTCGCGCGCGGGCTGGCGTCGCAGGGTGTGACTGTCGACGTGGTCACCGCGGGAGAGCGCGAGACCAGCGAGTCCTTCCTGGTCTGGGATGGACGCTCACCGGAAGAGGGCACGCTTACAGTGCGCCGGGTGAAAGCCCGCCGCACCGGAGTCCATGAGGCGGGCATGGGCGGAGCGTTCAGCTATCTGGTCGCAGCCCTTCCGCTGGTTCGGCGTCTACTGCGGTCGGAGGACTACGACGTCGTCCACTTCTTCTTCTCGCTGCCGACCGGCGCGCTGCTTCCTTTCCTGAATTTGGGCGACACCCCGGTGGTGGTGTCGCTTCGCGGCTCGGACGTGCCCGGCTACGATCCGCATCATCGGTCCCTGGTGCGAGCCCACCGTCTTCTGCTGCCTCTCACTCGATGGATCTGGCGCCGGGCAGACCGGGTGGTCGCCGTGTGCGAGAGCCTCGGCGGACTGGCGCTTAGCACCCTTCCGAGTCTGCGGTACGCTGTGGTGCCCAACGGCGTCGACCTCGCGCTCTTCCGCCCGCCTGCAACCCGGCGGATTCCTCGGACCGACCGGGTGTGCTGTTTGGCCGTCACCCGCTTGGTGGAGCGCAAGGGCCTCACCGATCTGATCCGCGCCATCAGCCTGCTCCCACGCGACCGTTTCGAGCTCGAGATCGTGGGCAGCGGCCCCGACGAACGGTCACTGCGAGCCTTGGTCGCCGAGCTGGGCCTGACTGACACGGTGACCTTCAGCGGCACTCTGGACCGCGCTGCCACCGCTCACCGCTATCGCGAGGCGGATCTCTTCACCCTGGCTTCCTGGGAAGAAGCCTTCGGCAACGTATTCGCCGAGGCATTGGCCTCCGGACTGCCGGTGGTGGGAAGCACGGTCGGGGGCATCCCGGAGCTGGTGCAGCACGGACAGAACGGGCTGCTGGTTCCCCCTCGCAACCCACGCGCGCTCGCCGCCGCGATTCGGCATCTCGCGGATGACCCGGCGCTGCGGGTGCAGATGTGCCGGCGCAATCGGGCCCAGGCGGAGTCGAATCTCTCCTGGGACCATGCCACGGCGCGCTACCTCTCGGTCTATCACGGCGTACAACGGCGCGCTCCGGTGCGCACCATTCTCACCGAGCTGCCCTCGAGCAGCTGGTGAGCGTCGGGTTCTGGCTAGGGGTCGATGCCATCCCGGCGCTGCGGGCGCCCCGGCTTGCTCTCGACGATCTGGAGGCACTCGCCCGCCGCCGACTCACTCGGTTGTTGGCGCGCGCGGCGGAGACCGACTTCTACGGCGAGCGGCTGCGCGGCGCCGGCATCCGGGTGCGCATGGGGCTGCTCGAGCGGGATCCCGAGGGTGTGCTCGAGGCACTGAGCCCGGTGGGAAAGCACGAGCTGCGGAGTGCGGGTACTCGGGTGCTGCCCGGCGGGCAGATCCGTCCCGAGTGGCTGTCCTCGAGCTCGTCCGGCTCCACGGGGGAACCGTTCAGGGTGTACTACAACGCCCGTGCCTGGGCCACCCTCAAGCACCTGGTGAAGCTGCGGGCCCGGCACGCATGCGGCATGCGACTGACCGACCGGGTCGCGCTGTTGGACGCGACGCCTCTCGGCGACCCTCGCCCCGATCCGAGCCGCCAGAGCCGGATCGCTCTCATCAGCGTGCTCCAGCCGGCGACGACCATCGCCGCGCAATTAGCCGAGTTTGAGCCCGATGTGGTGTACGGACTGCCCTCGGCATTGCTCGAAGTCGCGGCGGCCCTTCGTGAACGGGGTGAGCGTCTCTCCGTCCGGCTGCTGTTCACCAGCGGCGAGTTGCTTCAGCCCACGGTTCGTGAGGAGCTCGCCAAGGCATTCTTGGCTCGGGTCTTCGATGTATACGGCAGCTCGGAGACCAAGGAGATCGCGTGGGAGTGCCCGTCGGGCGGCATGCATCTCAACGCCGATGTGGTGCGGGTTGAGATCCTCGACGACGTCGGCCGGGTGCTGCCCTTTGGAGTCGAAGGACAGATCGTGGCCACGCTGCTGGTGAATCACGCGATGCCACTGCTGCGCTATCGGATCGGTGATCGGGGGAGCCTGCTACCGGATCCCTGTGCCTGCGGCAGATCGCTCCCGCGGTTCGGGGTGGTGACCGGCCGTCAGGCTGACGTCCTGGTGCTCGCCGGCGGACAGCGGGTATCGCCCTACTCGGTCACCTGTGCGCTGGAGAACGTCGGCGATCTCCTTCGCTATCAGGTGACCCAGCTCGATCCCGCGCGGGTGCGGGTCCGCGTGATCGTGGGATCCGAGTCCGATCGCGGCCGGGTGGCTGCCCGAGTGCAGACCATGTTGCGGGCTCACGTTGCTCCGTTTCTGGAAGCCGAGGTGGAGTTCGTGGATCGGCTGCCTACTGGACCACGAGCCAAGTTCCGCGTGGTCCAACCGCTTGCTCTGGAGTCGTCGACTTCTTCGCCCCTCACGCTGGAGGCCCAGTGATTCAGCTCCCGTCGAATCGGCCTGGCATTCGCGATCTGGCTGGCGGCTCCGCCCGGGCGAAGCCGCTGCCGCATCCCCTTACGCCCTACAGCGAGCTGATCGTCAATTTCTGCCCCACGGGGATGATCCCGACCAAGCAGATGACGCCGCATGTGCCGATCACTCCAGCGGAAGTGATCGAGCAGGCCTGCCTCGCGCTCGAGCGCGGCGTGGCGATCGTGCACCTTCATGCTCGGGACGAGAGCGGCAAGCCGACCTACAAGGCCCGCATTTACGAGGACATGATCCTCGGCATTCGAGGGCACTTTCCCGATGCCATCATGTGTGTGAGCTGCAGCGGGCGGAACTTCCCGGAGTTCGCCCGGCGCAGTGAGGTGCTGGAACTCACCGGCGCGGCCCGTCCGGACCTCGCGAGCCTCACCCTCACCAGCCTGGACTTTCCCACCGGCACCAGCCAGAACGAGCCCGAGATGGTGATCGCTCTGGGGGAGAAGATGGTGGCTCACGGGATCAAGCCGGAGCTGGAGTGCTTCGACTACGGCATGATCAACGCCGCCAACATGCTCATTGGAAAGGGACTGCTGGGTGAGCCCCCGTTCTACTTCAATCTCCTGTTAGGCTCGCGCTACTCGGTTCCCGCCACAGCGCGGCATCTCGCCGGGATGCTGGAGGATCTGCCGCCGGCATCGCTCTGGTCGGCCGCGGGCATCGGATTCTTCCAGCTGCCCATGAACACGCTCGCGATCGCGATGGGCGGGCACTGCCGGATCGGGCTGGAAGACAACATTTACCACGGATTCGATCGAGGCGAGCTGGCCACCAATCAGGGTCTGCTCGGGCGGGTGGCGCATCTGAGCGAGACCTTTGGCCGGCCGCTGGCGAGCTCGCTTCGAGCCCGGGCCCTACTTGGCCTCGCCCCCTCCGCCGCCCGCACCGAGCTGATGCCGCTCGAGGCGCGTGCCTCATGAGCACTGCGTCGCGGTTCCTGAACACTGCTCGCGCCGTCCAGCGGCATACCCATGCCAGCCGCGCGGAGCTGAAGGAGTTCCAGAACGTCCAGCTGCGGCGCCTGGTGCTGCACACCTATGAGAACGTGCCGTACTACCGCCGGCTCTTCGATCGCCACCGGCTGCACCCACGCCACATCCGCGGTGTGGTTGATCTCGACCTGATCCCGATCACTACCAAGCAGGACCTGCGAAACCGGCCGGTCTCGGAGGTGATCGCTCGCGACATCGATCCTGCCAGCCTCATCAGCGTCCGAACCAGCGGCTCCACCGGTGAGCCGTTCGTGGTCCGGCGGACTCAGCTGGAGCAGCGCTACAACGTGCTCTTCCGCGAGCGGACCTATCAATCGTTCGGGCTGCGCTTGCACGAGCGCATCGCGGCGGTCGGCCGCCCGCGGACCCGCGATCCGAACGACACCAAGCTGCTCGGCCGCGCGCTCCGCGCTATCGGAATTCATCCCAAGATCGCGCTCGACGGCATTGGCGATCCCCAGGCGGTGGCCCAACAGTTGGTCGCCTACCGTCCCCATCTCCTCGTCGGCTTGCCGGGCATGCTCTGCCGGGTGGCGGATTACCTCCTCGCGGTTGGGCGTCACGAGATCCGTCCCCGAATCCTGGTGGTTGGCGGAGAGGTGCTCACCCCGCTGATGCGCCGGCGTCTCACCGAAGCGTTCGGGGTTGCGCCGGTTCAGACCTATGCCAGTCACGAGTTCCCGCTGATGGGATGGGAGTGCCGCGACACCGGGCAACTGCACACCTGTGACGACGGCTTCATCGTCGAGGTGCTGCGCGATGGGCGGCCGGCGGCACCGGGCCAGACCGGCGAGGCCGTGGTCACCAATCTGTACGCCTACGCGATGCCGCTCATCCGGTATCGGCTCAGTGACGTGGTGACCAGAGGAACGGAGCACTGCGCCTGCGGCCAGCCCTTCGGCACCATCGCCGCGATCCAGGGCCGCATGATCGATTACTTCCCCCTCTCCAACGGCCGAGTCGTGCACCCCTACAACCTGCTGGAGAGCTTCCTGCCCGGCATCGACATCCTGCAGTACCAGCTGCTGCAGGATCGGCCCGATCGGATCGTGCTCAGCGTGGTCCCTTCGGCGCAGGCATCACCCGAGCTTCAGGACCGGATCTCGCGATCGGTGGCGCCGCTGCTCGGGCCAGGCGTCGAGTTTCAAGTGCGGATGGTCGACGACATCCCGCTCGATCCGACCGGAAAATTCCGGCATTCGCGCTCGCTGATTGCTTCGGCCTACGACAACCCAGTGACGCCCTCGGCCAATGTCTAGTCTGCTCGAGCAACTGGAAGACGGAGTGCCATCGCAACTCTTCGTCCACTGCGCCACTCCGGCCGGACCGTCGCACGAAGGCAGCGAAGCGATCCGTGGGGTGGAGCGGTACCCCGAACGCGCCCTGGTGCTGGCCCGATCGCAGGACGTCGTCTGCGTGGCCGGCGAGGTGGATCCCAACTACCTCGCATATCTGGGCGAGCTT
The DNA here is from genome assembly GCA_044867445.1 of Gemmatimonadales bacterium. Lineage (GTDB taxonomy): Bacteria > Gemmatimonadota > Gemmatimonadetes > Gemmatimonadales > GWC2-71-9 > CAVVWJ01. Next base: position 4,816 of record JBIOUY010000202.1, on the reverse strand, counting down.
GGCCTCGGTCCCCGTCCGGAACACGTGGTGTCCGCATCTCGCTACGGCAGCGCCGCCGGCCGGGCCCTCTGGGCTCGTCTGGCGGGCAATACGGCTGCGCTTCGGGCACTGGGAAACCTGGTTCGTCGTACCGGCATTTCGCAGATCCAGCCGTTGGTCGCCTCTCAAGGGCAGTTCGCTCTGGCGGCCGCGCTCGAGGTCGCGGCAGAGACCGAGGTAAAGGTCGCCGGCGGCGATCCGCGATTAGTGGAGTACGTGGGCCAACGGCACCAGGTCCGGTCCAAGGCGATCGAGCTGGGCATACCAGTGGCCGAGGGCGAGGTCGTAGAGCTTCCGGTGACCGTGGGGCGGCGCCGGGGGGATTACAACCGGCTTCGCGCGGCCGTGGAGCGGCGCCTTGGTCCCACCGGACAGGTGATTGTACGAGGATCGCTCGGCTCGGCGGGATCATCCACCTACATCGTGGGTAACGGTGGCGAGGACGTAGACGGTGTCATCCGCTGTCTGATTCGGCGCACCAACAACCGGACCTACCTGGTCGAGGTGATGGTCGCCGCGACCGTATCGCCCAACATCCTGCTGCATGTTCAGCCCCGTGGCGGCGCGATCACCTGTGTAGGCGTCACCGACCAGCGTTGGGAACGGGTGCTGGTCCACGGCGGCAACGTGTATCCCTCGATCGCGCGCACCACCGACCCGATGGTGGGCTGGGCTCGCCGGCTCGCCGCCTGGCTGCAACACGAAGGCTACGCCGGGCTCCTGGGACTCGACTTCGTCGAGTATGCCGACCCACAAACCGGTGCGCCGCGAGCCTTCCTGGCCGGGGTGAGCCCCCGAGTCGGTGGCGCAACCTATCCGCTTGCCGTGCTGGAGCGGCTCAATGCAGTGCAGCGCCGTAGCGGCCATCCCGAGAGCGGCGCATTCGTCTCGGGAACGATCGAAACCCGGCATCGGACCTTCGTCCAGCTGCGCGATGCCGTTGGGCCCGCGCTGTACGCGCCTGCGACTGGCCAGGGCGCGGTGCTGCATGACATTGGTCTGCTGCGAGAGGGGAAGTGCGGCGTCACCGTCCTGGGCGCCTCGCGGAACGACGTGTTGCGTGCCTACGGTGAGCTGCAGACCCGCAGTCGGTGGCACAGCCGGTGAACGCAAGAGAGCCGGTGATCCGGCGTTCCTGGGCGGCAGCAGTCGAGGAGCGGCTGCTGGTCCCCACCTACGGCTCTCGATGGCGCGCGGCCTCGGTCGCGGCCCATCGCAGTCTGGCCCTGCCGCTCCAGCTGGTCGGCCCAGCCCGTCGGAGAACGACCTCATTTCGGGGCGAGCAGCTGCGACTGCTGGAGGTCGGGCGGGAAAAGTTGACCTCCGAATTGTGCGCCGGGTTGCTGGGCGAGCTTCCCAGGCCGATTCCTGACGCGGTGCGCGGGCTGTGGAACCCGTCGGCCCTGGCCGTGGCCGACGCCGACCTGATCCTGGTGGAAGTGCATCGCTGGATGGCGCCCCGGTTTCGTCGCGCCGGATGGCTCATGGTGCCCGATGCCGTGCGCTGGGAGGGTGAGCTGGCGCAGGTGCCTCCGATCCGGCCCTCACGCAGCCTGCTCGAGGATCTGAAAAAGATCCAGCGCTACGGGTACACCGTGGAGCATACCACCGCGCTCGCCGATTGGGACGAGTTCGACTCGACCATGCTGCGCCCGATGGCGCGAGCCCGGCACGGGAACAAGGCATGGACCACTTCGCGCGGGTTGCTTCAGCAGCTCGCTCGCGGTGGAACGCTGCATTTCGTTTGCCTCGACGGCCAGCGGGTGGCCGGCGCCTGCTCAGTGCCGCGGGCCGACACGATCTGGGTTCCACTCTCCGGGATCAAGGATGGTGACCCTACGCTCCTGCGGCAGGGTGCGAGCGTGGCCGCGCTTGCCGCGACGCTCGATTGGGCGAAGACGCAAGGGTACCGTCGCGTCGACGCGGGCCGGACCTCGCCGTTCCTGCACGATGGCGTGCAGCAGTTCAAGCGGAAGTGGGGGCTGCTCCCGGTGCCGGATCCTCTGGCTCACGTGGTGGCGGTATGGGCAGGATCTCCACTCGGACGGGCGGTGCTGTCGCGAAGCCCGGTACTGATCGAAACGGTAGACGGCCTCGCGACATATCCTGGAGGTGTGGCATGACGGTTCCCCAGCACTCCGCACTCCGCGAGCAGGGGCTGGTCATTCCCATGGGAGACGTGGAGCAGGTGAGGGCGGCGAGGTGGAATCGGCTCGCGTCGCGCGGATTTCAGTTGCACCGCTGGTTCGCAGTGGCCGAGCGCTGCGGCTGGCGGCCCCGACACGTCGCAGTGGCCGCGCCGGGCGGCATCGACGCGATCGTGCCGGCCTACCTGATTGCGAGCGGCGCGCCCAACGACCTGCACGACCGCTGGCTCGGTCCGCTGCGTACCCTCGCGAGCCACGCGGGGATCAATCTGCGACCGGTGCTCTCGGTCCAGTCTCCCTTCTCGCTGGTCTCCGAGCCGCTGGGCGAGGTGGACGGACTGTCTGACACGCTGCTGCATCGCACCTTCGAGACCCTGGAACGACGAGCCCGGGAGGACGGTGCCAAGGCGGTAGTCTGGCCGTTCGTCGAGGTGGATCATGTTAACCTGCTCAGGGTCGGACGGGAGCGGGGATACGCCCAGGTGTACTCCGGCGCCAGTGCTCGGATGGGGGTCAGGTGGGGGTCGCTCTGGGAGTATCTCGCCAGCCGAAGCAAGAATGTTCGACGTACCATCCGAGCCGATCTCCAAGCGGTCGCGGCTCAGGGCCTGAGGGTGGTGAGCACCACCGATTTCCGCGCGGAGGCGACCGCCATGGACCGACTCTACCGATCGGCCTTCCGGGACAGGAACGGCCGGGAGTCGCCTCTAGCTTCGAGCTTCTTTCGATTGTTGGCCGAGGAGCCCAGCGACAGGATCATCGCCCAACTGACCTGGACGGAGGACCGGCTGGTGGGCAGCAGCGTCAACCTGATCGGGCCCGGGTTGATCGAGGGCACCTTCGTTGCCTTCGCGCCCGAGTACCGTGGCGGGCCGGCCTTCTTCAATGACCTCGTCTACCAGCCGCTGCAGCTTGCCTTCGAGCGCGCCATCACCGAGTTCGATCTGGGGCCTACCGCACTCTACTCGAAGGTCCTTCGGGGTGCGACGCTTCGCCGTCGCATGACCCTGGTTCGGGGAGTCACGCCGACCATGCACCGGGCGCTCGCTGCCCTCGGCGCCATGGTGGCGCGTCGAGAGGAGGCCAAGGAGCGCAAGGCACTGGGAGATCTGTGGGGGCCGCGCTGCTTCGAGGAGGGCGCGTGAGTGTCTCGCAGCGGCTGAGCGATCGGCTCAGGAAATATCTGGACGACTGGCGCAGCTTTCCCGCGGATGCGGCGCTCGGCTTCCGGAAGGAGGGGTGGCATGGGGTGTGGCTGGCGTTCGCGCCGCGCTCGGTGTACCGCGTCATCCGCTTCGGCCGGCTGGTGGTGTTCGCCCAACCGGTCGACCAGCTCGACCAGCCGTTGCCTTCGGGCGTCACCATCCGGCCGCTCAGTGACGAAGATTGGCCCGCACTCGGGACGCTGATGGGGGAACGAGAGCTGAATCGCTGCCGAATCCTGGTCGCGGCGGGACATGCCGGTCTGATTGCCTGGCGCGAAGGACGGCCCATCGGCTATGCCTGGGTAGCGGCGCGGTTGGGGCCGGAAGTGACCGCCTGCCGCTTCCTCCTACCGTCGTATGCCGCCTACCTGTGGGATCTCTACGTCATCCCCGCGGAGCGGGGAACCGGCGTGGGCACCGCGCTCGCGGCCGCGCGGCTTCGCACCGCGCGCGACTGGGGCTTCCGAGAGGGCTGGCGCGCGATCGCGCCCAGCAATGGAGCCTCGCTCGCGACGCTGCGGAAGAGCGGCGGCTCCAGCACGCGGGTGGTGGGTGAAGTCCGGTATCTCAAGCTTCTGAGCCGCATGCGGACTCGCTTCGTTCCACACAGCCTCCTGGCCGGTCCGTCCCGTTGACCGCTCCCACAGCCGATGACGCCATTCCCGTTGCCGCCTTGCCGCAGCGGAAGGGACGGCTGCTGCAGCGGGTCGCCGCCTATTCCGCAGCGCGGGGTGTGACCGAGGGATTGTTCGGGATCCGGAGCATCGTGCTGGCCACGCTGCTCGGGCCGGTCGCGTTCGGCGGCTGGGCGCTGCTGCGACTCTCCATCCGCTACGCCAGCTTGGCCGGGCTGGGCGTGTTCCGCGGGATGGAGCTGGAGCTGATGCGCACCCGGCGGAGCGACGGCGGCGACTGCGATGATGCCCGCGCCGCCGCGGGCGCCGCACTTGGCTTCATCCTGAGCGTTTCGGGGACGCTCGCCGCGGCGGCGATCGCAGCGTCGTTTCTGATTCGCGAGCCGCAGGTCGCATTGGTGCTGCGCGGGTTCGCCGCGGCGGTGATGCTGGAGCAGGTCTACAGCTATGCTCTGATCTGGACCCGGGTCCGCACCAACCTGCGGCGCTATGCAACGCTGGAAATCACCAACGCCGCTCTGCAGGCGGTGTTCACGGCGGCGTTCGCGGCGCTGTGGGGGCTCCCGGGAGCATTCATCGGGCTGGCGTGCGCCAGCGCGACCGCAATCCTGGTGACCAGCTCGTGGGTAGAGTTCCGGCCCGCGCTTCGGTTGGCGCCGCTCGTTCGCCTGCTCCGGGTTGGGGTCCCGGTCGCGGTCTCGATGATGCTGGGAACGGCACTCTCCACCGGCGACCGCTGGGTCGTGGCCGGATTCGGCGGCGCCCGGCTCCTGGGGTACTACGCCTTTGC
>JBIOUY010000201.1:0-14651 GCA_044867445.1 Gemmatimonadales bacterium | reverse complement strand
CTACCGTGCGCGCCTTCAACTCCTGCAGCCAGTGCTCCGCCAGCACCAGCTCACTCTGCTGCGTTGCCTCGCCCTCGCGCAACATTACGAACCGGCGGTCGTCCGGACTGACGGCATAGGAATGAATGCCGCCCCCTTGCGTGAACCCCCCCGTGGAGAAGAGCACCCGCTGTTCCCCCACCGAGAACGCCGTCCCGGGCCGGATCGCCGCCGATACCATTTCGTTTTTGCCGTTGATGTAGAACAGCTCGCGGCCGCTCCCCGCCCACTGCGGCTGGCTGCCTCCGGCAGTAGACACCTGCCACTTCGCCGAGCCGGTTTCGGGGAACGGCCGGACATAGATCTCCGGGTTCCCCGATTCGGTCGAGCTGTACGCCAGCCACCGCCCATCGGGAGAAAGCGCCGGAAACAGCTCGGTGGCCTGGGTGGCGACCAGGGTGACCGCCGTCGTGTCTCCCGTGCGGAACGCGTAGATGTCGCCGCCTCCCGGGGAGTTCGCCGGGGTCCGGACCAGGAGCCAGCGGCCATCCCGCGAGGGCACGACCTGGCCGAAATCGAGCTTCGAGGTGATCAACCGGCGCGCGTTCCCGGTACCGTCGGACCGGTGGGCGTAGATACTCCCTACCCCGGTGCCCTGCCGGTCGGTCACGTAGTACACCTCGCGGCCATCGGGCGACCAGGCGGGCCGGACGCTCGCGGTATCCCCGAAGGTGATCCGGGAGAAGGGACCGGTCGGAAGCTGCTTGACCCAGATGTCGGACTTGCCGTTCCGCACCAGCCCCACCGCCAGCTTCTTCCCGTCCGGGGAGAGCGAGATGTTCTCAATGATGCCTTGGGGGTCCCACGGCGCATCCATGGGGATTGCCTGTCCGTCGCGGCTCACCCAGAACGTCCGCCGGGAGCCGAGGGTGCCGCCCGTGGTATAGGCCAAGGTCCCATTAGACGAGAGCGACAGGTCGATGTTGAAGCCCCCGGCCCTCACACCGACGCCCTCGATGAGGGCCACTGGAGAGCCGGTCAGCTCGAGCTTGTCGGGGTCCAACGGAGTGGCAACCAGCTTTCCCTCCGAAGTGACCACCAGGAGATGGCCGGTCGGGGAGTACCTGGCGTAGACCCCGTGGGCCAGCGCATGTGCCGGCCCCTTCGGAAGCTTCATCGCCATGATGTCGAAGTCGGCGGGCCCCTGGCCGGTGCGACGCTGCCGGAAGATCAGGCCGCGGCCACCTGGGAGCACGAATGGCCACTCTGCACCGACCGCGTCCTTTGACATCTTGTACACCGGCTCGATGGCTCCGCCGGTCGGCCGCATCCGGGCGAGGCCCGAGTCCACCTCGAAGTAGACGTAGCCATCCTCGCCCCAGTCGCCGGCCGTGGAGTTGGCCTTGTCGGTGAGCGTCACGGTGGGCGCGCCGTCCAGCGAGGCGATGCGCACCGACGTTCCCTGCTGGATGAACCCGACTTTCCGGCCGTCGGGCGAGAAGAAGGGGCTCGTGCCCCCCTCGCTCCCTGCGATCGGCGTGGCGGTGAGCTGATCCAGCCGCCGGAGCCAGAGGCGGGCACCAGCATCCCCAGGGCCGAGATAGACCAGCATGCGCCCGTCGGGCGAGATGGCGACCCGCGCGCCGCCGGTATTCTGAGGCGGCTGCAGGGCCTCGGCTTGGCGGAGCGCCAAGCTGAACTGAGTCAAAGGCGGCTCCGGTCCGGGCCGCAGCCAGCCCCAGAGCGCCGCGCTCGTGGCCACGACTGTGGTAGCAATCAGGGCCAGGATGGCGCCGCTCGGCCGCCGTTTCGCACTGGCCCGCCCCGCTGCTGCGGGCGCCGCAGCCTCGAGCGAGACTGTGCTGGTGTAGGTCTTGTCCTTGAGGGCGTCGGCGAACTCCGCGGCGGTGGCGAAGCGGTCGGCCGGGAGCTTCTCCAGCGCGGTCAGCACCGCCGCCTCCACGTGGCGCGGAATAGTGTGGCGCTGGACGGCCAACGGCCGGGGACTCTCGGTCAGCACCCGAGCCACCACCGCCTGCGCAGTGTTGCCGGTGAAGGGCGGCTCGCCAGTCAGCATCTCGTACAGCACGGCACCAAGCGCGTAGACGTCGGAGCGAGCGGTGATCTCGCGCTCGCCCATAGCCTGCTCGGGACTCATGTAGTGCGGCGTGCCGAGCGACATGCCGGTCTCGGTCATCCGGGCACCGCTCGCCTTGCTCGCCGCGAGCGCGATCCCGAAGTCGGCCACCAGCGCCTGGCCGTCATGGATCAGGATGTTCTCTGGCTTGATGTCGCGGTGTACCACATCGTGCCGGTGGGCGTAGTCGAGGGCCGAGGCTACCTCAGTGGCGATCCGAACCGCATCGGCCACCGGGAGCTGTTTCTCCCGGTTGAGCCGGTCGCGCAGAGTCTCGCCCTGCACCAACGGCATCACGTAGAACAGGTAAGAATCGGCCTCCCCTGAGTCGAACAACGGGAGGATGTGGGGGTGCTGGAGGTTGGCGGTGAGCTTTATCTCGGCCAGGAACCGCTCGGCCCCGATCACAGCCGCCAGCTCCGGCCTCAACACCTTGAGGGCGACGGGGCGACCGTGGCGAAGGTCCTGGGCCTGGTAGACTGTGGCCATGCCGCCCGCACCGATCTCTCGGTCGAGGCGGTAGCGGTCCGCCAGGGCGGATTGGAGCCGGGTGAGCAGCTCGGGCATCGGTCGCTTCGGTTGGGGAATGCCTGAAGATGGGCGTCAGACGCCGGGCGCGGAAGGGCGGTGGGGCGCCCTACCGAACCGCCGGCTGCGCGAGCTTGAAGCTGAACCGCTGCTGGACCAGCTGGCGAACTGTCTTCCCTCCTCGCTTCGCCGGCCGGAACAGGGCGTCGCCGAGCGCCGTGCGGACCGATTTGGTGAAGAGGGAATCGTCGCTCTGCAGCACATTGATCGTCGTCGTGTCTACCCGACCCGTCGCGTCCACGACGTAGGTCGCATCCACTTTGCCCTCTTTCCCCCGCGCACTCAGCTCGGGAGGGTAGACCGGCGCGGCGCTGAACGGGAAGCGCTCGACCATCTCATCCACCTGGAGCGCGCTGTAGACTTTCTCAGTCAGGAAGGGTGCAGGGCCGAAGGGCTTGTCGCTCCGGGCGCCGGTCCGCTGGCCCCGATGGCGGGCACGGCTCGAGGTCGCCTCGAATCGGAGACCCTCCCCTTCGGTGGGAAGCTGACCGGCCTGGTCCAGACCCGAGCCGGGCCTCCCTGGAATAAAGATCTCGGCTTGCCGCTTGGGCGCTTCCACCGGGTCGGGCGGCAGGAGGAAGAGCACCCGGGCCTCCCGCTCAGTGGTTGGGAGGCGGAACGTTCCCGTCGACGTGGTCAGGATGAGCCAAACGACGCCGACGTGCATCACAATGCTCACGGTGGCGTATTCGGCGGAGCGGAAGAAGCTCCGGTCGGATTCGAGGAGAGTAAGGCGCATGGTCGAAGCCGCCCAGGGACGGACGAGGGCGCTCTCCTATTATATGACGGTGCAGAAGCGCTGCAACACACGCGGCGGGTGGGCGGTAGGGGGTAGGGCGGGAAGGACGGTAAAGGCGGTAAGGTTTCGCAATGGCAGGCCTGCGTTCCTTACCGCCCTTTCCGTCCTTACCGTCCTTACCGTCCTTACCGTCCTTACCACCTTTACCGTCATTCCCGCCCTTACCGCCTTACCTCCCCTTCTCTTACCTCGCCTCTTTGGCGAAGCGCTCGAGCAGACTCATCCAGGCCTCCGGGCCGTCGAAGATCTCGCGTACCTGCGCGGCCGCGGCGCCGTAGCCCTCGAGTCGATGCTCGAGCTCAACCAATGTGCCGGCACCGTCCGCGGTGAAGCGCACCTCGAGTTCAGTGAGGAGATTGGGGTCGAACTGCCATTCAGGTGTGATTTGCCAGGCCAGTAGCAGGCGGCCGGGCGGCTCCCAGGCCAGGACCTTCCCCCACTGGCATTCGCTCCCGTCCTCGCCACGCTCGAACCACCGGCCCCCCGCGCGCGGCTCCACGATGATGTCCTTGATCGGCGATTTGTTAATGCTGTAGTCGATACGCCACCAGCGGTGCATGCCAGCGGTAAAGACGTCGAAGGCGCGGGCTGGCGCAATGTTCACGCGAATGCGCTTGCGTACGGGTGGGATGGCGGTCGTCCTCATGCGTCACTCCTGTGGTATTCCGGGTCCCGTTCTGCCTCCGCTCGAAACGCTTCCAGCGCGTCGTCCCAGAACCGATCGAGCCAGGAGCGCAGGGCATTCAATCCCCGGGGGTCGATGAAGTAGAGCCGGCGGGCCCCCTCCGCCCTACCGTTTACCAGCTTCGCCTTGCGCAGAACCTTCAGATGCTGGGAAACCGCCGGCCGGCTCACGGGCAGAGTTGCCGCGATTTCGCCGACGGACTTGGGGCCGCGGCGCAATTGCTCGAAGACGTGTCGGCGGGTGGGATCCCCGAGGGCCATCAGTGCATTGGCGTAAGTCACTGCTTACGGTAAGTCATAACTTACTGACTGTCAAGCCCGGCCTATCCATCTCGGATTAGGGTGCGAAGATCATGCTGCAGGTGGCGATCACGGATCTCGCAACCGGCACGGTGGTATTCGCCGCAGAGCGATTTCGGGTGGATTCTGACTTGCGGCTAACGCCGAGGCTCGACGGGTGCGCGTCCGTCGATTTGGGGAGATTTGACCAGCCAGGCGGCGATGCGCCCCTTCAGCGACGGTGTCCCGGCAGGAGGGGCGAGTGATTCGAGCACGTCGCCCCGGAGGCGCTGCGACAAACGCTTCACCGTGGGCAGCAGGAAATTGGCGTCAGCCGCGTCTTCCTGGACCACTGCAAGCAATCGGCCGCTGTCAGCGGTGACAAGTCTCGCCGATACTGTGAACCCAGATCCCAGCGCGGTGACGTCGCCCGTAACCAGGACCAGGACCTTGCCCGATTGCACCGGATCTGAGTGGTACGGCGGTCCCACCGCACGCGCGCTGGTGAGGTCCACCTGGGCGATCTTGCTCAGCTCGGCCCGCACCGCCTCGGTCACGGCCACGCCCAGCAAGGAGTCACGCGTATGATTGCTGAACTCGGCGAGGACGAGGTGCCCATCGACTGGAATCAAGGGAGTCCGAATCAGCGGACCGGCCAGCGCGAAGCCGGCTGCCAACGCTATGGCTGCCACGCCGAGCCGACTCGCCCGGGCCCAAGAGCTCGCGCTTCGCCGGCGCCGGGTTTGACGCGGCGCGATACCTTCGGTGGCATCAGAGCGCTTCGGGAGAGCGCGCAACAGATCCGAGCGGAGCCGACCATGCTTGAGGGAGCGGGCTAGAGCCTGCGATTCCGGGCTGGGCTCCGCGTCGTACTCCTGGCGCAGTCGCCTGCCGAACTGGGCGTAGGCACTGAGCGCCGCGGCCGGATCGCCCGCGCGGGCGAGGAGCATCATGTGCCGGCGGAGACCCTGTTCGTCATCCGGGGACAGGCTTCGCGCCCGGCGGGCCAGCTCCAGCGCCGAAGTGGTCGGCTGATGTCGCGTTTCTTCCTCGACCAGCTCCCAGGCGCCGGCCACCACGCTGGCGCGGAGGCGCCGGCGGGTCCGCTCCATCCACTCGTCCAGCTCCGCTCCGCCCTCATCGACGAAAAGCCCCGGGAGGAATTCCCCGGCATACAGGTCAAGCGCCTCGCGCAGCCGCCTCCCGTGCAGTGCTTGCTCCACCGCCACCGCGTCACACCAGAGCCGGTCAGGCACGAGCGCAACTCCGTCCCGTCCCCAGTTGAGGATCACCCCGTCGCCCAACTCGTTCCTGAGATGAAACAGGGCCTGGCGGAGACAACGCCGGGCGTGCGCGCGGTCAGAACGCGGCCAGAAGAGCGCCAGCAGCGTGTCACGCTGCTGACATCCATCACTCGCCTCCAGCGCCAGGAATGCAAGCAACGCCAGGCGCTTGGGTTGGAGATGGATCGGTTCACTCGGGGGACCGTCGCGAAGCAACTGCAGACGGCCGAGGGTAATGAGCCTGACCACAGCAGGCCTCGACGATACCGTGAGCGCCTGCGGCACGCGGGCCCAGATCCCCCCGTGCCGGTTCCTCACTCGACACCACGGCCGCCCCGTTACCACCCGTTAGCGCTGGAATAACCTGCGCGCGAACGGTTCGATAACTGGAAGCGGTGAGAAGTCCTTAGCCTACCGGTCGGGAGGCAGGAGCGCAAGCGCAACCCTCTCCCGGTCGGCTGCCCCGCGTGAAGCGTGGGTCACGCCGGGGTTCCCCCCACCCCATTGGAGAGCTCGCTATGCGCCATCACACCGGTTTCCGAGGAGGGGCGACGGCCATCGCCGTGGCGTGCCTGCTCGCCGTCAGCGCCTGCGGCGATGACACCACCGAGCCGCCCGTCAGCAACACGGTGAAGGAGCAACTGCAGCACAGCCTGCCGTCCTACAGCGAGATGCGGGACGCCCTCATCCAGATCGTCGGTGAGCAGAACGGCGGCTTGGGATTCAACATGTGGGCCGCAATCGTGGATCGTGACGGTTTCGTTCTCGATGTGCTCTTCAGCGGGGAAGACCGCGACAGCGAGTGGCCAGGCAGCCGGGCCATCGCCGCGCAGAAGGCGAACACCGCCAACGCTTTCAGCTTGGACAACTTCGCCCTCGCCAGCGGCAACCTGTACGCTCCGACCCAGCCCGGGGGAAGCCTATTCGGACTGCAGGAGAGCAATCCGGTGGACGCGCAGGTGGCCTACGATGGAAACCCGAAATTCTACGGCACCCAGAACGATCCGCTCACGGGGAAACGGATGGGTGGGATCAACGTGTTCGGGGGTGGCCTAGCGCTCTACTCGGTGAACGGCGAACTGTTGGGAGGGATCGGCCTGAGCGGTGACACCTCGTGCACTGACCATGTCATCGCCTGGAAGCTGCGTCATGCGCTGAACCTGGACAACGTGCCGGCGGGTGTCGCCGATGGCAATGCGGATGACAATCTCATTCTGGACACGGACGGTACGCTCACGGGTTTCGAGCATCCGAAATGCTTCGATAACCCCGGGCGCGGAGACCATGTTCAGATCATAACCGACCTTCCGACGACCCATCCGATCGGGCCGCAGCCGTGAGTCAGCTAACGGCTAACGGCCAACGGCTAACAGCTAACGGCTAACGGCTGCTCCAACGCGATTCGACCACTCGGTGACGTCCCGGAAGGTCGAGCTGCATCGGGACGCGCTGATAGCTGTTAGCTGTTAGCCGTTAGCCGTTAGCCGTTAGCCGTTAGCTGTTAGCCGTGTTCACCACCCTCCTCCTCCACCCCCACCCGAGCCTCCGCCCGACGACCCACCACTGAAGCCCGATCCGCTCGAGCTGCGCGGTGCGGAGGTCATGACGCTCTCCGCGCGGTTCGACAGATCGGCCAGGCGGCCGGAGAAGCCATCCAGGTTGAAACCGGACAGATTGGAGCCGACATACCACCTGGGTGGCTCCCGATAAATGTCCCGGAACGCCTTCGCCCACTTCCGCTCCACCCCGAATGCCATGGCAAACGGCAGATAGCGTTCGAACATCTCCGGCGTCTTCACCACCCGCTCGAGCCGGTCCTTCTCGACCCGAGTGAGGAACTCCTCGAAGCCGAGCAGGCGCTCGAGCGTCCGGGCCCCGGCGGTGGTGCGGGCGGGCATGATCCGGCCAAACGCGAACACGATCAGACCGCTCGCCACCGCGGCCACGATGAACGGCACCGGGGTGAGCTGGAGTCTCGCGCTGAGCGTGGAGCCCATCCCAAAGATGAGGCCGCCCAGGAATACTGCGCCCGCGAGCCACCAGCCTCGGACTTGGTCGGGCCGCGACCGGTAAAGCCCGCGGCCGACCAGCCGCGCGAAGATCCGGTCCTTGACCCCGGGCAGATACTGATAGAACTCGTTCTCCAGGTCGGAGAGCTTTACCTCCATCTTCCCCCCTGAGAAGATCCCGCTGAGCACCTGCTGCTCGTGGGGCTGGAGCGGTGGCGCGCCGGTTGGATCGAGCCGGTGAAAGAGGTACTCTCTCCGCTTGACCAGTCCGAGCAGCGCGCTCTCGTCACGTTCTTCGATCTTGAGGTGCCCGCGCACCGCCAGATCCACCACTGTCGCGGTGACGTCACGCATGTCCGCCGACTCGTCCATCAGGGTGCCGGCCTCGGCCGGCGTAAGGGAGTCGGGTGGCTCGTACTGCACCGCTGCCGGTAGCCGCTTGGGATCACGTCCGACCGCGCGCCACATCGCAAACATGGCAAAGAAGACGGGGACCGGGATGACGAGCGGCCAGTTGCTCGCGAGGAAACCGAGCGCCTGTTGGGTCTCGGTGGGCCGGGTGACGACGCCGGGGTTCCAGCCGACTACAGCGGTGACTCCCTCATGGAAGTCGAGCGGGTGCGGCATGGTGACGCGGACGGTCGTGCCCTCGGTCTGGACTACGGCGTCGCGTGCAGTGGACCCGTAGACGCCATTAAAGGCAATGGCGCGAACTCCGGTCGCCGCGGCCGGCAGCTCGATGCGGGCGGTAGCGGCCTCGATCGGCACGTCCCATTCGTCGCCGGTCACGTTCCAGTAGAGCTCGTCGTGGTCCTCGAGGAAGCGGAGTCCGTTCGCCGCCCGGTAGTGGAGTATCACCGTCCGGGTAGCGTTCTCGGCCCCCGGCACCCGGATCTTGTACTTGACGTAATGGCGCTCGCGGCGACTCTCGACCTCGAGCGGCTTGCCGTCCTGGTCGGTTACGGCAAGAAGATGGAGCCGCAGTGTCCAGTTGAAGCCCTGCGGTGTCCGGTACACGACGGGCACCGTGCGATAGATCCCGTTCCAGGTGCCGGTGAATTGCGCCGTAATAGACTCGGTGACGTCGACGCCGGCGTCTGGTCGCACGACGATCGTGGCGTCGAAGTGCTTGATCGCGAGCGAGCGCTGGGCCCGCACCGGGGCAGGAGTGGCGATGAACGCGACGACAAGCAGCAGGGCCGGCCGGATCATGCTCCGGCTCCGAGATCTATCTGTGGGGCCGCCTGCTCTGACTGATCACTGAGACCAAAGAACTCTCGCGGACGGAAACCGAGTGATCCGGCGACCAGGTTCGAGGGAAACTGCGCGATCTTGGTGTTGAGGTCGCGGACCACGGCGTTGTAGTAGCGACGAGCATTCTGGATGTGGTCTTCGATGTGGCTGAGGTTCCGCTGAAGCGAGAGGAAGCTCTCCGCCGCTTTGAGATCGGGGTACGCCTCAGCGAGGGCGAAGACCTGCCGCACCGATGCGGCCAGCGCTCCCTCGGCCTGGCCGGCCGCAGCTGGACCCCCGGCGCTCACGGCGCGGTTGCGGGCTTCCACCACGGCTTCGAGGGTCCCTTTCTCGTAGACTGCGTGTCCCTTCACCGCGGCGACGAGGCCGGGGATCAGATCGTGCCGTCGCTTGAGCTGAATATCGATATCGGACCAGGCGTTGGAGGCGAGGAGCCGGAGTCGCGCCAGGGTGTTGTAGGTGAAGCCCACGTAGAGGGCGAGGGCGAGCAGGAGGAGCAGGACGAACCCCATGGGGTCTCCACGAGTGCCGGCGCGCAGTTGTAGGCGCCGCGAGAAACGGGGTAGGTGATGGATTTAGGGTTAAGGAGAACGCTACGCAGCGACAAGATAACTGCCCGGGCGAATGCGTGCCGCCATAGCAGCTAGCGGCCTCGGGGGTGTTTCCGCCGGTAGTAGGCCATCGCTTTCGCCCGGCTGCCGCACGCCTCCATGCTGCACCAGCGCCGGCTCTTGTTCTTCGTCGTGTCATAGAAGAAGAGCACGCACTGCGGGCCCTCGCAGCGCCGCACCAGGGACCGCTCGCCGTGCTCCAGCAGCCACGCGGCCGACTCGGCCACCGGCACCAGCAGGTGGAGCGGCGCGTCGGAGAGCGGCTCGAGGCGGGTGGCGTATCCCTTACCTTTTCGCGCGAGTTGGGGATACACCGGCCGGGACGCCAGCACTCGGTTGACGGCCGTGACCGTCTCTCGGCCCACCGGCTTCCCTACCGCCAGCCGCTCGGCCCCGGCCCGCAGCGCCGCTCGGAGGGCGACCGCCTCCCGGAAAGTCGCCTCCCCCTGCGCCGACCTGCCCCACCGGTCCGCTGCTCGCCGCGCGGGCTCGCTGGCGAGTACGCCCGCGGCCTCGAGCCAGCTGATGAGCTCCGCGAAGCCGTGTAGCAGATCAACTCGCTCGCCCCCCTGCGCCGGCTCCGTGTTCACGAAGTCGAGGCACAGGAGGCTTGCGATGAAGTAGAAGTTCGATTCGCTGGTTCCCACCATCGCTCCGATATCCCAGCCTTTCGTTGCCCGCCTGCCTCGCCGTCCTGTTGGTCCGCTCTCGAGGTCCAATATAGCGTGGCTGACTTTACCTCCAAAATGGAACTTGACAGGTAAAGCAAGCATTCTTACTGTCTAAAGGACCTTTTGCAGGTTATGGCAGCCACTACCACCGAGGGCCGTCACGATGAGCAGCACAGTCGCAACCCAGTTTGCCACCGGCCACGTAGGCCTCAACATCAGCGACCTCGCCCGCTCGACCCGCTTCTACCAGGAGGTGTTCGGCTTCGACGTCCTGGCCGAGTCGAAGGAAGCCGGGCGGGAGTTCGCCTTCCTGGCGCAGGGCAAGACCCTGGTGCTCACGCTCTGGCTCCAGAGCGCCGGCGGCTTCGCCAAGGATCGCCCTGGGCTCCACCACCTCTCATTTCAGGTGGAGTCGATCGACCAGGTGCAGGCGGCGGAGCAGCGGCTGAGAGAGCTGGGCGCGGTGATTCACCACGGCGGGATCGTGCCCCACCGAGAGGGCGCCGACTCCGGGGGGGTGTTCTTCGAGGACCCCGACGGCATTCGTCTCGAGATCTTCGCCACAACCGGAGCGGGCGAGAGCCCGGCGCCCCATGCCGGAGCGCCCACCTGCGGGTTCTTCTGATCGCGGATGGATCCGACCATGGGACATGAGTATCACGCCGGAGAGCTCGCTGTGCAGAAGCGCGCGGGCGTTCGCGAGATGGCGAGCCGGATAGGTGGTTCCATCCACGACGCCGTGCCACCGGTCGCGAGCGCATTCCTGGAGCAGCGCCGCTTCGTGATGATCGCAACCGCGGGGAAGGACGGGCGCCCGTGGGCATCGGTCCTCACCGGCGGGCGGGGCTTCGCACGCGTGCTCGACCCGCGGACCGTCCGAATCGAGGCGGTGCCTCAGCCAGGTGACCCACTCGAGGACAACCTCGGCGTAAGCCGGTTCGTCGGACTCATCGCTCCCGACCTGGCCGGGCGGCGCCGGCTGCGTTTGAACGGGCGACTGGACCGGGCGGCCGACGGGGCCATATTGATCCACGTCGATCAGGTCTACTCCAACTGCCCCAAGTACATCCAGCAGCGCACCGGCGAGGGGGAGGCAGTGCAGCGGATACCACAGGCCGCCCGCCGAGCGAGGTCACTGACGGCCGAGCAGCGGAGCTGGATCCGGCGGGCTGACACCTTCTTCATCGCCACGATCAATCCAGACGAAGGCGCCGACGCCTCGCATCGAGGAGGCATGCCGGGGTTTGTGACGGTCGACGGCGATCGCCTAGGGTGGCCCGATTACGTGGGCAACTCGATGTTCAACACCCTCGGCAACATCGCCATCCACCCTCGGGCCGGGCTGGTATTCCCCGACTTCGACTCGGGCGCGATCCTCCAGCTCACCGGACGAACCAGGATCGACTGGGACTCTAGCCAGGTCGCGGCAGAGCCCGGAGCGGAGCGCCTGGTCGAATTCGAGGTCGAGGAAGTAGTGGAGAGAGTGGGCGCCCTGCCGCCGTCGTTGCGCCTGCTGGACTATTCGCCGTTCAACCCAAAGCACGGGCACGATACATCGTGGCCTCGATCCTAGCGGCCGAACTGCAGCGGCACTTTGGCTCGGGAACTTGACCCGCGCGACGGTCGAGGGCGAGCTTCCAGGCATATGCGGTTTGAGCAATTCTCTTTCGGATCGATTCAGATCGATGGGATTACCTACGACCACGACGTGGTGATCGATCGCGGCGAGATTCGGAAGCGCAAGAAGGGGCCTTCTCGGAAGTTCCGCGATGCCTTCGGGCATACGCCCCTGTCCATCGAGGAAGACATCCCCTGGCACTGTCGCCGACTGGTCATTGGTACGGGCACCGGTGCGCTGCCGGTGATGGAGCAGGTGCAACGCGAAGCCCAGCACCGCAAGATCGAGCTGGTGATCGTGCCGACAGTGCGCGCCATCGAGCTGCTGAAGCAGCGGCCGGTCGACACCAATGCCATCCTGCACGTGACTTGCTAGGGCGGTAGGACGGTACGGCGGTAGAGCCTGCCCCGAGCGAGGCGAGGGGGCGGTAGGCCATACGAAAGAAGACGGCCCGCACCCCCCGAAGGGAGAGACGGGCCGTCTACGCACTGGTTACCCGGAGTCGGAGAATTGACTTCTCCGTTCTTCTTCCCTCGGCGGCCGCAAACTGAGGCGTTTGCGGGATAGCCTTGGGAGCTCCGGCTTCCATTCCCAGATGGCTTGCGGCTATCTGGTTCACCAATGCGGGCGCTGCAGGTCCGGCTGAATCGCGGATCAACCTCCTGCACGGCACACCGCGGCGCTGCTGCGGCGTGGACGAGACACGCGATTGGTCTCGTCACTCACAATCGAGGTGATCAACTCTCGATTGAGGGGCACAACTTACGACGCGTTGCACGAGCGCGCAAGAGCGAATTTTCTTATCCACGAGCGCCAACATTTCTCACATTTCCACAGCGAGAAAGCTATCAGCTAACGGCTATCAGCTAACAGTTGAGAGTTCCCTTCTCACTTCTCACTTCTTACATCTTACTTCTCAGCCCCGGACTCACTGCTAGATGGTAGGTGATATCCTGGCTGAACCCGCATCCCGACGTCACCTGCCAGTGTATCGTGTGCTCGCCGGGCGGCAGTGGCGTAAGGAACAGGTACTAGCCCGCGTCCACGCTCGGCGACAAGGTGAATCCCGCGGGAGCGCCGAAGAGGTTGTCCTCCTGCAGGGCGATGTGGAACACCACCGACTCCTCCAAGTAGCGACCAGGGTCCTGCACCGGAACGCCGTCGATCTCGACCAGCCCAAACGTGGCCTCCTCCGCGCAGGCCACCTGCGACCGGATGAACTCCTCGGTGCGGGTTTCCGGCGGGTCATCGAGGAACGCGAAGTAGGCGAGGTTGATCAGCGGGAGCAATTAGCGCCTGGCCGGTGGGGAGGGTGCATTCCCGGGTCACGGGCTCGCCAGCGTTAAATGCCCCGGCGAGAAACCAGACGTGATCCTGCTGATTCACCGCGAGTTCTCCCCCGTGAGGTCGAGCACCGGATTGCTGCTCACGGGATCCCCAGCGCCCACTGCCACCACTCGGCCGCCCACTCGCTGTAGAATTTTCCGTGTGGTTTGGACTGCGGCGGTGCGATCCCGCCTACGCTCGAGCCGAGCGCCGGAACGCTTGAGCTCACGTCAGGCGGCGCTGAGAGGCATGATCGTCGTCCGGGCCGGCGTCCGGCAGCTGAGGTACCGCCAGTTACGTAACGCGTGCATCTTTCGATCATACGAGGTGAAGTGAGCTCTCCGATGTCCCGCCCTGCCTACCTCTCCCTCGGCCCCGCCGAGCTCCACCGCCGTGCCGAGCGCGCCATTGCGAGCCTCGCCGAGTGCCGCGTCTGCCCCCGCGACTGCGGCGTCAACCGGTTGGAGGACAAGTGGGCAGCCTGCAAGACCGGCCGCTATGCCATCGTCTCCTCCCACTTCCCGCACTTCGGTGAGGAGGACTGCCTTCGCGGCTGGAAGGGGTCCGGCACTATCTTCTTCGGGCACTGCAACCTCCGCTGCGTCTTCTGCCAGAACTACGACATCAGTCAGGCGATCCGGCCGGGGAGCGGAGGCCAAGGCCGCGCGCCCGAGGGCCACCGGCCCGAGCTGATCGCTGCGATGATGCTCGAGCTCCAAGACCTGGGCTGCCACAACATCAATTTCGTGACCCCGGAGCATGTGGCGCCCCAGGTGATCGAGGCGGTGGCGGTGGCGGTCGATCGCGGGCTCATGCTGCCGATCGTCTACAATACCAGCGCCTACGATGCGCTGGAGAGCATCGAGCTGATGGACGGCATCGTGGACATCTACATGCCGGACTTCAAGTACTGGTCGGCGGAGCGCAGCCGCACCTACATGAAAGCGGAGAACTATCCCGAGGCGGCCCGGGCTGCCATCGAGGCGATGCACCGGCAGGTGGGGCCGCTGGTAGTAGACGCCGACGGGCTGGCGAAGCGGGGCCTCATCATCCGCCATCTGGTCATGCCGGGCGCCTTGGATGAGACCCGCGCAATCCTCGGGTGGATCGCCGAGAGGCTGGGGCGGGGCACCTACGTCAATCTGATGGACCAGTATTATCCCGCCGGCAAAGTCAGCGCGACGCAATACCCCGAGCTGAACCGCCGGCTCACGTCCCGCGAGTTCGCCGAAGCGCGCGCCATCGCGCGCGAGCTCGGGCTCCGGCGGCTGGATGTGCGGCGGCCCCACCCCGAGCTGGCGCGGCGGATCGCGGGCTGATCGGCGGCGGAGCCGCTACCATGTTCGCCCCTCCACGTCGCCCGGCCGCGGTTCAGCGGAACCGCGCCGCCTGAAATTCCTTCGTGAGACTGTG
>JBIOUY010000200.1:0-4865 GCA_044867445.1 Gemmatimonadales bacterium | reverse complement strand
CTGGCACACCACCCTGACCTCCAGGCCGTCGACGCCGCCAAGGTGAGCCACACCTTATCCCCCTCCACCGCGCGGCGGATCGATGCGTCAACCGCCGCGCGGGCCGGCAAATCAGTCGGGGCCCGCTACGCAATCACCGGGAACTTCGCGGACTTCTACGGAAGGTTCCGGATCAATGCGAGAGTGGTGGATTCGGAGAGCGAGGAGATTCTCAAGGTGGTTTCCAACGCCGATCCCAAGCTTCAGGATCGAACCGCGCTCGGTGCCATCATCCAGGACGTGGCCGAACGTATCGCCGCGGCGATCAAATTGCCGCCCTTCCCCGAGGACGCAGCAGCTCGGGGGCGGAGCGTTCCCACCGAGGCCATTACCCTCTTCAGCCGAGCTCTGCTCTACGAGGCTCAGGGGGAGAAGGCCAAGGCGGGCGATGCCTACCAGGATGCGCTGAAAGACTTTCCCGCCTACGACGAGGCGCGGCAGGGGCTTCAGCGCGTACGAGGCTCCTGACTCCAACCCCATAGCGCGGCGGCGACCCCAAGATGCACCGGTAATGCGAGCGCGATAATCGGCCCGTTCACCTGATGGAATCCGGGCAGCGCCTTGAGCGCGACCCCGAGGGCCGAGAGCCCCGCGAGCGCCAGTGCCACGCCTCGACTGACTCGCATCGCTCCCTTGCCTTCCCGGAGAAGTAAGAGAAGCACGCTCAGTAGGAGCAGCGCGAGCGGGTTCACCTGAAACAGATTTTCATTGCGCGATGCCGCCACGTGGTCGGTCAGACCCCACAGCCCCGCCAGCACCACTCCAGCCAGACCGATGAGCAGTCCCCACACGGCCACGACCCACGTGAAGCCGTATCGGGCGAGGCGCCGGTGTGGCGCGGCGCGGCCCAGGAGCAGGATCGTGGCTCCGACGAGTAGTCCCAGCCCCAGGTACCCACCGACCCAGCTCGGTGGCGCTTCCGGCGGATCGGCAGCTGTCGATTGGAACAAGGTTTGTTCCGATTTGACCAGCGGCACCCGCCGTCCATCCGGTCCCGTGATTGCGACTCCGCGCAGATGTTCCCGCACTTTGACCGGGAGGAACATCTCTTCCCATGCCGAGATCGGCCGGTCGACGTAGTGGCCCAACGCGACCAGAAGCCCGGTGTAGATGAGTGGGTCGTTGGCCGTCAGACGTTGGGTATGAAATCGGTAGGTGGTTCCGGTGGGTAATGTGGAGGTCTGGGACTTGATCGCACCGCCGAGTACCCGGTCGAGAGCGTCGCGCACGCGGGTCGAGCAGTTATCCCGGTAGTAGTCGTAATGGTAGAACCGGTTTTCAGGCCGCTCGTTCCACTCGAGGAATCGCTGCAACTCCAGCCGGCTCTTCGGCGGAAGGTTTAACTCCTGCAGCCAGACCGACCGGTTGTCCCGCACGTAAAGCCCCAAGTACGAACGGGCCTGGAAGCCTTGCATCCAGTACCACATTTGGCCGCGAATGAACCGCAGCAGAAAATTCTGCTGATGAAAGTCGAACAGGCCGTAGTTGTAGGCCTGATCGGTCCCGTGGACTGGATCGTGGATCCAGATGGCGTTGTGGCCGAATCGCTCCCAGACCTGCCGGCCCGGGCCCATGGTCATGAGATAGACAGTGAGTTCACTCCCGGGCTCTGGCGAACGGCTCTGCGGCCGGCCTTGGGCCTGTACTCCCGCGGAACCGACCCCAAGCAAGCAGAACAGCGCCAGGATCGATGGCACGGCCTTCACAGGGTCACGTCGCGGCCGTCGAGTGCCGATCGATAAATCGCGTCTACCACACGATGCAGGATCAGATGCTCCTGCAGCGAGGGGAACTTGGCTTCGCCGGCGACGGCCGCCTCGAAATGGGCCCACTCGGCCCGATAGGACGCGGTGAACGCGTTTTCCCGGCTTCCCGAGCCCGTGGGTGACACGTCCACCGGCATGCCGTGCATCTCCTTCCACACCATCAAAGGATTGATCGCCGCCGTTCCCTTGCTGCCTCGGACACCCACCCCGAAGCGCTCGCCTTCGCCGAGATGGTGCCAGGTGACGTCCACAAACAGCGACATGCCTCCTTCACAGACCACGAACGCGCTTCCCGACTGCTCGACCGCCCGTTCCTTGCCGCTCAGGTCCAGGCTCGCGCTGACCCGCGCGGGCGGAGGATTCCCGCCCAGCCACAAACCGAGGTCGAGAATGGAGAGTCCCAAGTCGAGCATGGCGCCGCCTCCGGCCTGATCCCGCCGCTGACGCCAGCCGAGCTGCGCGCGACTGGGCCGGAACACATGCCAACTTCCTCGCACGCTCTCCACCGTCCCCAACTCACCGCTCTGCACGAAGCTGCGGACGATCTGAACGTCCGGACGGTAGCGATGATTCATGCCCACCATCACGACCCGATCCCGCTTTTCCGCTGCGCGAATGATCCGCTGGGCGCTTGCCATGGACATGGTCAAGGGTTTCTCGACCAATACGTGCAGATTGGCCGAGAGCGCGGCCTGAATGTGGGACTCGTGCAGGTGATTGGGCGAACAGATCACCACCGCATCGAGGTTCTCGAAGCGAAGCAGCTCCTCGATGTCGTCGAAGGCATCCTTGATACCGAAGCGGTCGGCCAGAGCTCTTGCCTTAGGGAGATCGGTGTCGCAGATCGCCTGGACCTCGATACTCCTGAGCTTCTTGAGGACGGGAAGGTGGGCGACCTGGGTAATCGCTCCACCTCCGATGATCCCGATCTTCAGACGCTCGCTGCTGGCGCGGCTTGCGGTCATCCTCGTCCCTCCTCAATAAAGGCGCTCGAGGGAGGCGCCCGGGTAATAGGCGGCGAGAATACGTCGGTAGTCCTGGCCAGCTCGTGAGCGCCCCACCGCGCCCCACTGGCAGAAGCCCACCCCGTGTCCCGACCCTTGGCCGTCGGCGACCAGCCGTGTCACCCGGCCTCGCTCACGGCTTACGATCAGGCTGAACGCGTTGCTCCGAAGCAGATCCCCACTCTTCGGGCGCAGGACTTGTCGCACCAGCGGTCCGTCAACCTGAATCTCGGAACGCGGCAGCCCGATGGTGAGCTGCCCCACCCGTCCTGAGCCGGTGCGGTAGGAAATCCTGACGTCGCTCACTGTTTGCACCGACTCGCCCGGCACGCCCAGCGTCAGCGGCAGGGTGCGCGCGAGCGTCGCGCGCAGGAGCTCACCGCTCCACTCCTCGTGCCAGCGGAAGCGAGGCGAGATGCTGCAGTAGGGGATACCATCGTCTCCCACATCGGCGACGGAGCGAAGATACGGTCGTTCGGCTCCGCGAAACACTTCGGTGCCTTCGGCGGTCCGGCCGCCACAGGTCGAGTAGAAGAATGCGTCGATAGGGGCTCCCCCGAAGGTCAGGATTTGCCCCTTGGTGACACCGACCGCGTCCACTGCTTCCGGTGTTTCGGTCCCGATTCCGCCGTAGACCTGGTCCGCGACCGTGGCGTAGAGATCGAACCCCTGTGTCCCCCATCGCCGGAGGTTTCGCAGCGCGTAGGTCCGTGAGACCACGGCCTGAGCTCGCAAAGCCTCCTGTTCGGCCGAGCTTCGCCGGCCCATCTCGGCCGAGACCACACCCAGAATGTAGGACTCCAGGCGAACCCGGTTGACGATGGTGAGTCCGGTCCGGTCCCGCAGAACCTGGAGGATCCCGTGATAGCCGCGCGCGTCTACCCTCACCGGCTCTGCCGATGAACCCGAGAGGATCGTGAGGACATTTGCTGGAGCCGACGCGAACCCACCTGGGCTGGTCACCACCAAACCGGTTCCGCTCACCGAGAGCCGCCACACCTCGCCAGCCGGAATCTCCGCGAGGTGGGAACCGGAGGGATCGCTCACGCTGAGCGGCCCTGCGCCACCCAGCGCGGCTGTGCCCGCGCCCACGGCCAGTCCGATTCGGACCTCGGGTTCGCCGCTCGGCGCGGCGACCTCTGGAGCCGGTGGCGCACCTGGCGGGGGTGTGGGTGCACAACTCCAGAGCAAGGCGAACAGGATGAGCCCGAGCGCCGTCGCGGCGCCAAGGTAGGAGCCCAACCGGAAGCGACCGCCGGGCCGATCAGCCCCGGTAGTTGCCAAACTTGAGCTCGATGCCGAAGTCCTGAGCTTTGAGGAAGGCGATGACTCCCTGAAGCTCGTCCTTCGACGGGCTGGTCACCCGGATCTCGTCACTCTGAATAGATGCCTGAGCCTTCTTGAATCCCCCGTCGCGGACTGCTTTGACAATCTTCTTGGCGACATCCTGGGGAATTCCCTGAGTTAGCGTCACCGTGCGTCGCACGGATTGACCGGTCCCCTGGACGAGATCGCCCAGTTTCAGGTTCTTGACCGGGACGCCGCGCTTGATCATGCGGGATTGAAGCACGTCCACCAGGGCATCCATGCGGAACTCGTCGTCGGCGCTGAGGCGCATCTCGGCCTTGTCGCGGTCGAATTCGATACTGCAATGGGTTCCCTTGAAGTCGTAGCGCTGGGCAATCTCCTTCAGCGCCTGATTCACCGCGTTGTCGACCTCCTGAAGATCGGCACCGGTGGACACATCGAAGGATGCGTTGCTGGCCATGGGTAAATGGGCACGAGAGGTGAATGAGACGAAGCTCTGGTCGAACGCCGGGAAGGATTACCCGGTGCGCCTCACGGAGCAAGCACCGCCCTCAAAACGAACGATCGGGCCGCGAGGAGAGGGGGCCCGATCGTGCGATGGAGAGAAATGAGGTAGTGAGCCGGCGCGATCAGATATAGCCATCAAACCGGTGCCACCGGTGCCGAACTCTCCGTGCGTCGTGCCAGCGATGCTGCATCATCCAACGGCGGTGCTCCATCCGCCAGCCTCGATGTTCCATCCGCCAGC
>JBIOUY010000199.1:0-4251 GCA_044867445.1 Gemmatimonadales bacterium | reverse complement strand
GCTCGATGGCGTGGAGCTTCTCCTCGTGGCTTAGCCCCTCGCGGCGGAGCATCGTCAGGGTGGCGTTCCGAAGTTGGCGCAGCCGAGCGAGCTCATCCTCCAGGTGCCGCGCCGCCTGGTCTGTCATTTCCCTCGCCTCCTCCCCCACGAAGCATGGGGTTGGCGGACAGCTCTATCAAGATCAGCCAGTCACCGAACCTCGCGGCCGTCTCCAGCCCTGCGTTGCCCGCTTCCATTCTGTCCCCCTGCTGCACCCCTCTGCATCGAACGGCCCTGACTTTGCACTGCCCTGATCCCTGCGGGCGACACTCGGCCTCGGCCTCATTTCGTAAGCGACGCACTGCCAACACCGTAGGCCAATACCGGCTGGCGTGTGCGGGCCAGCCGGCCGCCTAGAGCCCTCCCCCTGAAGCATCTGTTCTTGAGAGGAAAACCGCCGAACTCCACGCTGGCCTGGAGATGCCGCTGCATGAAAACCCGACCCAGTCGAGCCGCCTCAGACCACGTCAGCGTCCTGCTGGTCGGTCCCTACGACCCCCATTGCGGCGAGTACACCTTCTTGGCTCCGCCGCTCGGCGTGTGGCGGTTGAAGGGTGTGTTGCAGGCCAGCGAGGTCCACGCCGAAGTCTTCGACCCCAACTGCTGCGGTGCCTCACCCCCGGATGCCTTCGAGGCCTTGCTCGCACGACAGCGCTGGGACGTCGTCGGCATCTCGACCACCGGGATGACGCTCAGGTACGACCTGTCCCTGGCCCACCAGGCCCGCCGCATTCTTCCAGATTCGATCCTCATCGCCGGGGGTATGGAGGCCACCTTCAAGCCTCAGCTCATGTTCGACCCGGGCCCATTCGATCTCGTCGCCTTGGGCGAGGGGGAGCGGCCGCTCCTAGGCCTGGCGGAGCGGGTCCGCACCGGCAGAGAGCTCAGTGGGATTCCCGGCACCGCGGAACTGACGCCGGAGGGCAAGCTCGAGCGGCATCTCCAAGTGGCGCTCGACGCTGATGAACTGCGGGATGCCATCTTCAAGACGCCGTACGAGGAAATGCCATATCGCGCGTACTGGGAGAAGCTGGAGGCCGCGTATCGGGTCGGCTCGCTCCCGGTGAAGGCCGACCGCGAGGCCAGGTTGGCCGAGATCCGGTCGGTCCGCCTGAACACGCTCAACTACTGTCCGATGGGATGCAGTTTCTGTTCGTCCACCAACTTCCTGCATGCCGCGCAGGGCGGCACGGCCCGCATCAGGCGGCTGAACGCGGATGACTGCCTGGCCATGGTGCGGCGGATCGTCGCGGCCCATCCCGAGGTCCGCACGGTCATCTTCCAGGACGACATCTTCGTATTCACCAGCGACGATCGCATCCTCCCGCTCTGCGAGGGAATCGTCACCGCCAAGTCGCGGGGTGATTTGCCGCAGGACCTCCAGTTCATCAGCACCAACCGGATCGACGCCATGACTCCCGAACGCTTCCGGGCGATGCGGGCGGCGGGGTTCCGGGTTCTGGGCTTTGGCATCGAAAGCTTCTCGCCGAGCATTCTGGAAGAGTTCAAGAAATCCAGAATCGCACCCTACGTCGGGCCGAACCTCGCCGCCGCGCTCGAACTGGGCATCACCCCGTTTCTCGATCTCATCCTCACCTCTCCGCGATGCAGCATCGAGTCGCTGGCGGAGACCATCCGCGCGGCCTACGAGTGGCTGCTGGCCGGCTGCGAAATGGGCATGTACCCCTACGTGATTCCGTTCTCCGGGGCCCCCATGGCGGCGGATGCCACGCTGGAGGAGCACACGGTCTACGTGACGTACCCCATCGCCGGCACCGAGCGCGAGCTCCGCCAGCCCGCCAAGATCCTGCCGGTGGACCCGGAGGTGCGGGCCGCGATCCTTGAGATCGAAGCCGAGTTCCTTGAATGGCTCGGGTTTCTCCAGGGGGAGGTGGCCCACCTGCCCTCGCGGGTCCGCTCGCTGGTGTGGATCGCCTGTGCCGCTCGCACCCTGACGGCATATGGAGAAGCGACGCCCGACCGGGCGCAGGTGCTCGAGCAATTGCTGCTCCGGCTGCCCGGGCTGGATGCGCTGGGCCAGCACCGCGTGCGCAAGTTCGCGCGAGGGACCGCCGGCACCCGCCGCGACGCCCGCCGGAAGCGTGCCGTGCGGGCGGCGGTGTGAGGGTGGCTCGGCTTTCCGTTCAGGCCGCGCCCGCAGCCGCCGCTATCCTGGCGTGTCTCTCGATCATCGTGGTGTACGGGGTCATGGCGGCTCTCTCCGGGGCCGCCGTGCTGCTGTTGCTCAACGCGATCGTCTTCCCGGAGTTGCTCGACGTCGCGATCCGGCTCTATTTCCGATCCGTCAAGATGGCCGGCAGCATCAGCGCCGACCCCATGCCGTCCGTCCCACTGCGGGTCCCCGATCTCACGCCCTTACAACAGCGGCTGCATCTCAGGCCGTATGCCCTCGTGGCGTCGGTTCACAACCTCGGCGACGAGCTGTACCCGTTTCTGGAGGAGCTCGCGCCTCATCTCGACCGGCTCTGGGTCATCGATGACGGATCGACCGACGGAACGGGCGACGCGCTCCGCGCCGCTGGATGCAGGTGCATCGCGGGCAGTCGGAACCAGCGGAAACCTGGGGCGATTCGGGAGCTCCTCGCCCAGCTCCCGACGGAGATCCAGACGGTCGTGGTGTTCGATCCCGACACCACCTTTCAAAATCTGAGCGGCGGGGAGCTCTCCGATCTGGAGCGGG
Source organism: Gemmatimonadales bacterium (assembly GCA_044867445.1). Taxonomy (GTDB): domain Bacteria; phylum Gemmatimonadota; class Gemmatimonadetes; order Gemmatimonadales; family GWC2-71-9; genus CAVVWJ01. Next base: position 1,511 of record JBIOUY010000199.1, on the reverse strand, counting down.
TGATCTTCGAGTTCCAGCAGAGCCGGATGGCCGCGGTGTGTCCCCGGATCCGGGTCCGGGGCGAGAGCCTCTTGAGCCGCTTTCAGCGCTTCGAGTACTCCATCTCCCAGCTTCTCGGACGGAAGAGCCTGGCGGACTTCGGTATCAACTCCGGCGTGGCGATCTACCGGCGCGCCGCACTGGAGCGTGCCTCCGGCCGGCATTCCCTCTCGGTGTACGCCGAGGACCTCGAGTACTCCCTGCTGCTGCTGGGCGCGGATGAACGGATCTACTTCGACGATCGCCTGGTGGCACAGACCGAGGGAAAGCGGAGCTGGAGGGGGCTCTTTCTTCAGCGGGTCGGCTGGTCATACGGATATCTGAAGGTGTACGTGGAACAGTTCGCCAACGTCCGCCGGGTAGCTCGGCGCCAGCCCATGGCCACCTACCAATATCTGCTGTACCTCGGCGTCTTCGGGCTGCTGCTGCACCCACTCCGCCTGGCCGCCTTCGTGATCATGGGGCTGAGCTTTCTGAACGGATTGGACGCCCTGCTGGGGGCGGGGCTGGTGCCCGACGCCGCGCTCACAAATCCCTGGCTCTTCCTGAGCAGCTACAGTCAATACCTGGTCCTCGCCGGAATCGGCCTGCTGGTCGCGGTGCCCAGGGACGATCGCCTGCATCTGCTGCGCATTGTGCCTCTGTACTTCTTCTACGCCGCCTTCCTGACCCTGCCGATGACGGCGGGATTCCTCAACTGGTTCACGATTCGCCTGTGGGGTCGCCGCTTCATCGGCGACCCATACCAGAGCGAAGCGAGCCTGGTCGCCGAGCTCAGGCATTCGCTCCCCGAGATGCGCCATGCCTGAGTCGACTCTGCCGCCCGCTGCCGCCTTCGCGGAATACTGGGAGCAACGGGCGCGCCGGTATGCCTCGGAGGGACAGGGGCTCCGGGCGGTCTGCTCCTACGGCATGCCCGGCTTCTACAATCACAGCATTCAACTGACTCAGCGCGCGGCCCTCCGGCCCTGGCTCAAGGTGACACCCGGCACCTCGGTCCTCGACGTCGGATGCGGGATCGGTCGATGGAGCCGGCGGCTGGCGATGCGAGGCGCCCGTGTCACCGGCGTCGATCTGAGCCCCACGATGATCGGCGAGGCCGCTGCTCGCGCCGCGCAGGACGGGGTGGCGGACCGCTGCAGGTTTCTCGTGGCCGACATCGCGGAGCTCGATCTCGGTGAGCGCTTCGACCTCATCCTCTGCGTGACGGTTCTGCAACACATCCTGGACCCCGGGCGCCATCGCCGGGCGCTGCAACGCCTCCGGGCGCACCTCGCGGACGCCGGACGCCTTGTGCTGCTCGAGGCCGTCCCCTCCACGCCGACGCACCGGTGCGACACCAAGGCGTTTCGCGCCCTCACCAGCGACGCCTATCACAGACTGTTCGCCGAGGTCGGGCTTCGGCTGGAGCAGGTGACGGGCGTCGACACGGCGCCGCTCAAGTCGGTCGTGCTTCCCGCCTACCGCCGACT
>JBIOUY010000198.1:0-4309 GCA_044867445.1 Gemmatimonadales bacterium | reverse complement strand
CTTCCCATGAACCGGTTCCGGCCCAACCTGGTCATCGCCGGAGCCGAGCCGTTCGTGGAGGACCGGCTGCAAACCTTTCGGATCGGCAACATCGGCTTCTCGGTAGTCAAGCCGTGCGACCGCTGCGCCATCACGACCACTGATCAGGCAACCGGCCAGCGGGAGAAAGAGCCGCTCCGCACCCTTGCCACCTATCGCCGGCACAACGGCAAGGTGTTCTTTGGTCAGAACGTCGTGCATCACGGCATCGGCCGGTTGCGCGTTGGTGATTCGCTGGTGCGGTAGATTCCCGCCTCGCTGTACATTCCCGGCCCATGGAAGTCCAAGTCTTCGGAACCAGGAAGAGCGCGGAGACCCGCAAGGCGCTTCGCTTCTTCGCGGAGCGACGGATCAAAACCCACTTCGTCGACCTACAGCAGCGCGCTGCCTCCGTGGGCGAGCTCAAGCGCTTCGCCCAGAAGTTCGGAGTGGCCTCGCTAGTGGACCGTTCCTCCCGACGCTTCGCCGAGTTGGGTCTGGGTGCGGCGCGGCTCTCCGACGAGCGCTGGCTGGAACGTCTGGTCGAAGAGCCGCAACTGCTCCGGATGCCGCTGGTTCGCTTTCAGCAGCGGCTCACCGTCGGCGACGCCGAGCCGGACTGGCGTGGGTGGATCGAGCGATGACCCAGCTCGCGCTGTCAGAGGTCGGGCTCGACTTCGGCTCCAGCACCCTGTTTCGAGGCGTGACCCTGACCGTGGCCCGGGGAGAGAAGTGGGGCATCATCGGGCGAAACGGGTCGGGCAAGACCTCGCTCTTCAGAATCCTGGTTGGAGACCTGGAGCCGACCAGAGGCACGGTCGCTCGCGGCGCCGGCCTTCGGTTCTCGCTGATGGAGCAGCATCGTGAGTTTCCCGGTGCCGAGACCGTTTGGCAGGCCGCTGCCGGCGGCTTTGCCGCACTGCTCGCGCTGGAGCGCTCCCTCGCCCAGCAGGCGGCCGAGCTGGCCGAGGCCGGAGACCACTGTACTCCCCAGATGCTGGCCCAGTACGACCGCGACCTCGAGCGCTTCGAGCGGGAGGGTGGCTACAGCATTGCCGCCAGAATCGATGCCGTGCTGCACGGCCTTGGCTTCGATCCCGACACCGCCCGGACCCGGGACCTTGCCGGCCTGAGCGGGGGTGAGCGCGGGCGGCTGGGCCTGGTGCACCAGCTGGTGGCGCCGGCCGATGTCCTCCTCCTGGATGAGCCGACCAACCATCTCGATCTCGAGACCACCGAATGGCTGGAGCGCTACCTGCGCGACCTCGACGCAACGGTTCTGCTGATCAGTCACGACCGAGCCCTGCTGCAAGGCGTTGTCGATCACGTGCTCCATCTGGAGAATGACACCGCCGGAGCGTATATGGGTGGCTACGACGCCTTCCTGCGACAGCGATCGGAACGCCGGCTGAGCCAGCAGCGAGCCTTCATCAAGCAATCCCGGAAGCTGGCGGCAGAGGAAGATTTCATTCGTCGAAATATCGCCGGGCAGAACAGCGCGCAAGCGAAAGGCCGTCGCCGGCGACTCGAGCGGGTAGACCGGCTCAGCCCCCCACCGGGCGAAGAGGGCGCGATGGCCCTCCGGCTCCAGGCCGATGAGCGAGGAGGGGAACAGGTGGTGGTGCTCGACCGTGTTGCCCTCGCGATATCCGGACGCATCCTGCTGGAACCGTTCTCTGCTCGGGTCCGTCGCGGCGATGTGATCGGGCTGGTCGGCCCGAATGGCGCGGGAAAATCGACCCTGCTGGGCGCGATCGCGGGAGAGCGGTCCCCCGACGCCGGCAACATCCACGTGTCCGGCAGCACTCGGGTGGCCTACTACCGCCAAGACCTGGCCCAGGTGCCAACCGATCGTAACCTGTACGACATCATCGCGGACCTGCGACCGGCCTGGGGCAGGGGGCCGATCCAGGGGCACCTCGGCCGATTCGGCTTCTCGGGCGATTCCGTCCAACGCCGGGCGGCTAGCCTCTCCGGTGGCGAGCGCGCGCGGGTGGCGCTGGCGATGATGATGCTCTCGGGCGCGAATCTCCTGCTCTTCGATGAGCCGACCAATCATCTGGATGTGGAGTCCATCGAAGCACTGGAGGACGCCATCGCATCATTCGACGGCACGGTCGTGCTGGTCAGCCACGACCGCTCCCTGTTGCGGGCTCTCACCACCCGAGTCTGGGTGCTGCACCACTCCAGGATCACAGATTTCCCGGGCAGTTTCGAGGAGTGGGAAGTTACCAGCCAGGAGCGGGCTCACGCCGCACGCGTTGCAGCGGCGGAAGAGGAGGGCCTCCGGCGCGTGCGCGAGCGCAAGCAGACCAGGCGCCTTGACGAAGACCGTCGGCAGCAGCAATCGGCGCGGCGCACGGCGGAGCGTGCACTGGCCCAGGCCGAGGCGGCGGTGGCGGAGCGGGAAGGGCGGGTCGCCACACTTCGGGGCGAGCTGGAAAATCCAGCGCTCTACCTCACACCCGACGGTGCGCTCCGCGCCAGGCAACTAGGGGAGGAGCTGGAGATGGCCCGGGCTGAGCTCGACCGCGCGTTCGAGAAGTGGGAGACCGCCACCAAAGCCGTGGAGGCCAGCGGGGAAGGGCAGGAAGGATAGGACGGGAAGGGCGGGAAGGACGGTAAGGACGGTAAGGTGGGAGTCAGGCCGAGCGCGGCGTTTCTTTGTCCATCACCGCCTTTCCCGTCCTTCCGGGCCGCCTACCGCCCTTACCGCCCTTACCGTCTTTACCACCGATTCCCGTTGCCCGTAAGCGCCCGGCCCGTATAGCTTCCCACCCGCAGCGCGTCCCGCGTCACACGATTCCATCCTCCTCTGCTTCCGGGCCTATGCCGTTCGAGTCTGCCGTCGTTCGTGCCGCTCTCGTGGGGTACGAAACCCCGCTGCTCGCGATCGTGCTTTCCCGCGGCGGCCTTCCTGCGTCCCTTGCCCCACTCGATCGAGCGTTGAGCGGTGCACTGAGCCGATTGCTGACCTCGGGCGATTTCTCGGGCAAGCGAGACGAGACGGCGCTGCTCTATCCAGAAGGACCGACGCAGCGTCTGTTGCTCATCGGCATGGGGAAACCCGAGGAAGTGACTGGATCGAGCATTCGCCGAGCGGCCGCCGTTGCCGCGAAGCGAGCCCGCTCGGTCGGCGTTCCCAAGGCCGCGATGTTCGTGCCGGTCGAGGCACGAGGTTCGGTCTCGCCTACCACGGTTGGCCAGATGGTCGGCGAAGGGCTGGCCCAAGGCATCTGGCAATTCAACGAAATGAAGCGGCCCTCGGATGAGAAGAAGCCATTTCCCGAGCGGATCGACATCCTCGCGGCCGACGCACCGGATCAAGTCGAGAAGGGACATCGCATTGGCGCTGCGATCGGGGCCGGCCAGATGCTCGCCCGGGGGATCCAGGTGCTGCCGGGCAACGTGTGCACCCCGACTTACGTCGCCAAAACGGCAGGGGAGCTCGCGGCTCGGCATGGCCTGGAGCTGACCGTGCTGGACAAAGCCGCCATGGTCCAGGAGAAGATGGGTGCCTTGCTTGCCGTAGCGCAGGGAAGCGCCGAGGAGCCGCGCTTCATCGCACTGGAGTATCGGGGGGCGGTTGGTGCGCCGGTGGTACTGGTGGGGAAAGGCGTCACCTTCGATACCGGCGGCATCTCGATCAAGCCCGCGCAGAATATGGAAGACATGAAGTACGACATGTCCGGCGCCGCCGCGGTGCTCGGCACCTTCGAGATGCTGGGCCGGCTCCGGCCGCGGGTTCACGTCGTGGGACTCATTCCCAGCACAGAGAACATGCCGTCGGGCACCGCCATCAAGCCCGGCGACGTGGTCACCAGCCACCTGGGCAAGACCATCGAGATCATCAATACCGACGCCGAGGGACGGCTCATCCTGTGTGACGCGCTCTCGTATGCGCGCCGGTACGAACCGGCCTGCGTGGTTGATATCGCGACGCTCACTGGGGCCATCGTGGTCGCGCTGGGCCATAGCGCCATCGGCCTGATGGGAACGGACGAGAGCCTGGTCGAAGAGATCCGGGGCGCGGGAGAACGTTCCGGCGAGCGGGTGTGGCCGTTGCCACTCTGGGACGACTACCGCGATCTCATGAAGTCCGATATCGCCGATGTGAAGAACGCTGGCGGCCGGCCCGCCGGCAGCATCTCGGCCGGGTGGTTTCTGCGGGAGTTTGTGGAAGGCTTCCCCTGGGCCCATCTCGATATCGCCGGGACGGCCTACACCGACCGGGACGATGCTACCCGGGTGAAGGGCCCCACCGGCATCGGCGTGCGACTGTTCAGCGAAT
>JBIOUY010000197.1:0-8352 GCA_044867445.1 Gemmatimonadales bacterium | reverse complement strand
CTGGGTTGTATAACAAGCGCCGACTGGAGCGGCCTAACGAAATGCAAATCAGCTGCAAACGACCCGTGAAAACTTACGTTCCGCAGCTCGCCATCGACGAGCTGCTTGCGGATGGGCCCCGCTTCGTACGCGTTTGTCGGCTGCATTTGCGGGTTAGGCCGCACGGGACTTGGTCGCTAATCACCGGCCAGCTAGCGCGGCTGTCCGAGCGCCGCACGGACTGTATGGGCAAATACCATATATGACTCGCCGCGGTGAAACGGGTATCCGCAAAGGCTCGTGTCCACGAATACTTGCAAGGTCTATTGCTCCGAAAGCTGAGGCTGCCTAACGATGCGCCTCAGCTGCAAGGCCGCTATTCACATGCCAGCCGATACCCGTACGTCGGCGGCCTTGTCGGCTGCATGCGCGGGTTAGGCGCCACCGGGGCGACCGCCTCCCTCGAGCACTTGGCACGCTTCCAGCCGGTTGCCATCCAAGTCCGAGAAGGAGAAGAAGCGGACGCCTCCCGCCTCCTGGAGGCTTTCGACCACCACCCCACGGCCCTGTAGCTCCGTATGGAGGGCCGCAGCGTCGGCCGCAACGAGGATCGGAAACGGCACACAGGCCCCGCGCGGTGGGAGAACCTCCCCAGGCTTCAGCTGCCACAGGGTGAGGGTATGCCCGTCGAACGGCAGCACTGCCAGCCCGTTCGCCGCATCGGTGTAGGTAGCCTGGAGGCCCAGCTTTTCCGCATACCAGTCCGCGGCGGCCTCGTAGTCCCGAACTCGAAGGATGATGGTGTCTATTCGCTCGAAGAGCGGCCCCTCAGACATGGAACCTCATCGTGAAGCACTGGACACCGGTGATTCAGGAGTGCGCCAATCTGCTGAATCTGTGGTCAGTATCTGTAGTGCGACAGCTAACGACCGGGGCATCGGCTGCAGGCGCTCAGGTCCGCGCCCCAACAAAAACCTACGTTCCCTAGAGCGCTGTAGGAGCGTACCGCCCGGGCAGGGTCCGGGCCCTGTCCGGCCTGTCGGCTGCATGCCCGGGTTAGGCGGCGCGCAATCCGGGATCAGAGCACGTAGCCATCGTCAACCGGCAGATCGACGCCGGTCACGTGCTGGGCTCTGTCACTCGCCAGAAAGCAGATCACGCGGGCGACCGCGTCGGGCTCGATGAATCGTCCGCCGCCGGATGTGGCCATCGCGGCATACGCTGCCTCCTCGGAGCCGAGCTTGCTGGTCAACTCCTGAAAGAACGGCATCGATCGCCACAGGGGTGTCTTCACACCGGCCGGACTCACCAGGTTGATGCGGATCGCGAGGCCCGCGTCTCGGCACTCCTTGGCCGCAGTGCGAACAAGCATCCGAAGACCCGCCTTGCTCGTGGAATAGGCGGCCGCCCCGGCGGCGGGGCGAATGCCAGAGGCGGAGCCAACATGCACGATCACACCACCGGCAGCGCGCATGGCACGGATTCCATGTTTCGTGCCTAGAAAAGCACCGTCCAGATTGGTGACTAAGACGTGCCGCCATTCGGCGAGCGTCGTGTCAGGGAGGGGACTTGCCCCGGACACGCCCACACAGTTGACCAGCACGTCCAAGCGCCGACTGGCCGTGAGGATCGCCTCAACGGCCGCCGTCCAAGCAGCTTCCTCTCGCACGTCCAATGCGATCGCGTGTGCCTTCGGCCCCGCGCGGGCCACGACCTCGGCCCTGGGTGGTTCAAGTCAGCGCAATAGACCTGGGCGCCCGCTGCGGCTAAACGCGCAGCTACCGCCGCGCCGATTCCAGACGCAGCCCCAGTGACAAGGGCAACCTTACCTGCGAAATCGCTCATCTGAGCCAGAAGATGTGCCGTTGCGCCCGGGCGCGCTACCAGGCGACTAGGCAGCAGCCCGCGCGGAAAGTAGCTGTCGCTGCATCTCGGGAAGGCGTGCGCTGAGCGGACTCGCATGCTAGGACGTCTCGTACGCTTCTGCGACGCACTCAAACGTCGAGTCGTGAAAGGCCCAGACGAAGTGCCGCAAGTGCTGGAACCGAGCTGGGTCATGGTTCGGGTGTACTCGGTTCATCTGCTCCAAAGAGCCGACCCATGACGATCGCGCGATCTCGAAGGCACCATAGGGATGTAGACCGCGAGGCGCCAGGGGATGTCCTGCGAAGGCCTCCTCGTTCGGCGGACCGACGAAGGTGGCCCGGCAGCCACGGAACACCACGATGGCCGCAGGCGCATCTGGAGTTTCTGGGCTCACCAGCCGAACCGTCCCGCCGTCCCAGTCAGGTGGCCTGTCCTCGACCAAGTAGGCCAGCACCGTAGTACCCTCGCGACTGAGCAGGAGAGGTAGCGGTGCGCCCACTGACGATTGAGGGACATTTCGCAGCTCGAGGACTCGGTCGTGGCTGTCGACGCTGTACACCAATCCTCCTTGCCGATGCCTAACGACAGGCAAATCAGCTGCAACCGACTTGAGAAAACCTATGTTCCTTTTCGCCTCAAGGAGCGCTGCTGGCATCGGAGTTCGCTGCCCCGCGTTTGTCGGCAGCATCTCCAGGTTAGGCGTCGGCCCCGGGCGGAGAGTCGGCACGCCTCTCCGTCTCCGAGCCAGGCTGGGCGCGCGCCTGCGGGGTCGCTTGGCCGAGCAATTTCTCCAGGCGTTCGAAGTCAGGCTGATAACCGCGTGTGCGCAGCAGCGCCAACCCGACCGCCACCAGGAGGATCCCCAGCGCGGCTACGGCCGCCTTAGCGGCGAGGGGATGCCGCGGCAGCCCTTCAGCATTGAGGGCAGCTCCCGGCTGGAGGAGGAGCACAATGCCCCATCCGGCCAAGCCGAGCCCCAGCATCAAAGCCAGGCCGCCGAACAGCCGAACGGCGGCGTTGAAGAGCCGCACGTGCCAGAGAAATACAGCCGGGATTCGCACGAATCTCCTAGGTGCTTCCTCCTGACGGCCATTCAACTCTAACGCCAAACGGATGAAGCCTCTCCGGCCTGCTCCCGGGTGAGAGCCCGGTTCGGGATCATCAGTTCACCGTTTGAGCGCCGCCGCTTGGTCCTTGGCCTGCGCCAAGAAGCCGACCAGGGGCGCGGTATCGAAGTAGAACATCTGGGCGCGGGCGAGCTTCCCCCCAACAACCTTGTAGAGACCCAGCACCTCCCCGTCAAACCGGACCGCAGCGCTGCTGACTCCCCTCTGGCGCCAGAGTACGACGACCTCGTCGTCGCTCGCCGCCACGACGCGCGGGTCCATCCGTCGCTCGGCCTCCGTCGGCTGCAGGGGAAGCCACGTTTCTCCCCAGGTCGGACCCGCCGGCGCGACACCGCGCGACGTGCCGCCATAAGGGAGCGATGGCGGCCAGGCAATCTCAAAATCGGGGCGCAGGAGTTCGCGGAACCGTTGGTCATCGCGGCGCTCGATCGCGCTGAAGACCTCGAGCACCAGCGTGACGTTCTCGTTAATCCCCATGATTAGCTCATGCTTCTTGAGTAAGAGCGGTGCAACCTGTCGGACGTTGCGTATTGTCTCGGCCGCGGCTGGCGTTTGTCGTGGGGGTCGTGCCGGTCCCGTCTACCCCTGTCACTCAGCCCGGAAGACGTCGGTGCTGAGGTAGCGCAGCCCCGAATCGACGATGATCGTGCCCACGGTCGCGCCGGCGCCAAGCCGCTTGGCCACCTGGAGCGCCGCGACGATGTTCGCTCCCGTCGACGTACCAGCGAAGATGGCTTCTTCGCGCGCCAGCTGGCGAGCCATCGCCTTCGCCTCCGCGGTAGCCACCGGGACGATTTCGTTCACCTCGTCACGCCGCCAAAGCGGAGGGATGAAACCGATCCCGATTCCTTCAATCTTGTGCGACCCCGATGGCTGCGCTGAAAGTACCGCGGATTCCGCCGGCTCTACCGCCAGGACGTGCACCGCGGGGTTGTGACGTCGCAGCGCGTCGGCCGCGCCGTGGATCGAATGCGCGGTGCCCACGGCCTGCACAAAGGCGTCCACTCGGCCGCCGGTTTGTTCCCACATCTCCTCGCCTAGCGGATGATAGCCCGCCTCACCGTCCCGATTATTCAGCTGATCGCAATACCAGTGTCCCGGCTGGCGACTGATTTCACTAGCCGTCGCGATCATGGTCTTGATCAGTTGCTCGGTGATTCTCTTGTTGTCGCTGCGGACGTCGGTGAGTTCCGCCCCGTAAGCCCGCATCGTGCACCGCTTCTCCTCGCTGAACGCGTCCGAGAACACGAAGTGGGCCTTGTAGCCGCGCGCCGCGCAGATCAGCGCCAGAGAGACCCCGGTCGTTCCGGCAGTGTACTCGACCACGGTCCCGCCCGGTGGCAGCCGTCCGTCCGCCGCGGCACGATCGACCATGGCCTGAGCGACGCGGTCCTTCATGCTCCCGGTCGGGTTGGCGGATTCCAGCTTCGCGACGACCCGCGCAGAGCCGGGCGGAGCCACGTGCCGAAGCTCTACGAGCGGGGTGTTGCCGATCGCGTCAAGAATCTGGTTCCGCATACCTGTGGTGTGGCAATGAGTGACCGTTCGCCGCCCAACGACCTGCGCATCAGCTGTAAGCGACTCGCCAGTCCTGCACTATCCTACGTTCCACTGACTCGCCATCGACGACTCGTGATCGACGGCGCTCGACCCGGACGCGCTTGTCGGCTGCATGCGCGGGTTAGGGTCCGCCCGCCTCGATGCCGAACTCGCTCGCCGGCGGCCACGCTATTTCCGAATCTCCATTCGCCGAATGAACCCATCTTGCATCGAGTAGATGTGCTCCACCATCTGATCAGCGAGCACCTCTCCCGACCGATCGCGCACGGTCTGGTGCACGCTCACGGTGATGCGGCCATCCGACTCTGTCTTGAAGGCCCGCGGCTCGACATGCGGGTCAATTGCAGCCCACTGACGCTCCCAATACCGCTGGACACCTTCCTGCCCCTCAACCCAGCCGCCTTCCCAACCATTTGGCCAGGTCACCTCAGGGTGCATGGTAGCCAGAGCGCCCTCTAGGTCGCGAGCGTTGAACGCAGTGTAGCAGCGACGCAGCAGGACCTCTGTGTTCATCACCATTCTCACTTTTGCACCGAGGCCGGTGCGGTACGCCTAACGAGAGGCAATCAGGGTCGGCTGCATTTGCGGGTTGGCCGCAACGGTGGCCTAGCGCCTCAGCCGCCCCGAGCCAGCCGCCGCTTGCGCAGCACCCCTAGGCATTCCTTCCGGCCGGGGTCGGTAAACACGAGGTAGACCGCGTCGGCAAACGTGATACCGTGGACGATAGCCTCCCCCTCGGGCGCCGCACTGAGGGTGGCCAGGAGCGCCGGGTAGCCGTCGGTACGAACCGTCGGCCGGTCCCCCTTAGCAGCCTTCTGGCGATAGATCTGCAAGGCCGCACGCCGGGAGAAGGGCCGCGTCGCTTTGGCCGACGTCGGGACGACTACCTCCGCTCGTAGGCGGGCGAGCAACTCAGCCGCGAGGGGATCGGCGCTCATGCTGAGCGCCAGCTCGACGACGGTCGCCGCTATCCTGGGCATCTCTTCTCGCCGTGTTGCGGCCTAACCTCTTGCGCATCAGCTACAGGCCCCCCCATGCCGGCGCCCGCACGAATCTACGTTCCGCACTATCCTCAAGGCGCGCTGCGCCCGGAGGGAGTTACGCGCCCCTGCGGCCTGTCAGCGGCATGCGCGGGTTAGGCTGCAACCGACGGTCATGCCTCGCCATACTCGCGCTTCAACCGCTCGTAGTACTCGCGTTTCCGTTGCGCGGCCCAGGTCGGATCCTCTCGCTCGCGACTCTGAGGCGGATCGGCTGCCTCCGTCTCGACAATCGCAAGGGTGATCTGCTGGCCGAGCCTCAGAGGCTGCCGAAACCACTTCACGTGAACCGACGCACCATCCGGGTCATGAGTGAGACCTCCGACTTCGAGGGTGAGCTCCTCCTCGAAGCGGCCGCCCACAGGCTCGCCCGAGGTTGGATCGCGAGAGGGCCGACGGACCCAGTGCGCGATTACTGACGCCACGCCGACGGGAGACACTCCAGCGGTTCAGGTCTTCTGGCCATCAATCGAGATTTCGAAGGCGATCATGCCGACCTCATGGTCCATGGGATCGTTGCTGCCTAACGACCGGCGCATCAGCTGCAGGCCCTGATGCCCGGGCCCGCACAAACCTACGTTCCACAGCACGCTCAAGGAGGGTGCCGCCCGCGCGGAGGGCAGCGCCCTCCGGCCTGTCGGCGGCAGGCGCGGGTTAGGCTGCGCCCTGAGAGAGGTCTGACTTAGCCTGCCTGCGCGAGCACCTGCACCTCGCGCTCAAGGCGTCCCTCGAGCCGATCCCGCTCGCGTTCCAAGTCGTAGGCGGTCTGCAGGTTGAGCCAGAAGCGCTCCGAGGTGCCGAAGAACCGGGCGAGCCGGAGCGCCGTATCCGCGCTGATTGCTCGGGTGCCGTGGACGATCTCATTGATGCGCCGCGGAGGGACACTCAGCCCCTTGGCGAGGCGGTACTGGGTCAGTCCCAGCGGCAGGAGGAACTCCTCGCGCAGGACCTCGCCCGGATGCACCGGTGCCAGGCGCCGCTTAGTGGTAGTCGACGATTTCGACATCGTAGGCGTCTCCTTCCGACCAGCGGAAACAGATCCGCCACTGGTCATTGATGCGGATGCTGTACTGCCCGGCACGGCGGCCCGCCAGCTTCTCCAGGCGATTGGCCGGCGGGATTCGGAGATCGTCCAAGCGCGTAGCAGCGTCCAGCATGAGAAGCTTCCGCAACCCGATGCGCTGCAAGGCGGCGGACCATTTGCGGATCGGCCCGCGGTGGAACAGCCGCTCGGTGTCGCGGTCGCGGAAGCTGTGGAGCACCGCGGATATTAACGCGTCGCGTTACTACGCGCAAGTCAGATGTTGGCGGCGCGGCCTAACGACCTGCGCATCAGCTGCAGGCGATCATGGGTCCGCCAGCACCAACCTACGCTCCACAGCGCGCCATCGGCAGGCCTTGGCCGCACCAGTACTCCGCGTCCCTGCGGCCCGTCGGCGGCATGCGCGGGTTAGGCGCCGCTGCCCGGCGGCCTCATTGACGATTGCCTGGCACCCATCTCATATAGCTCCCCGCCCACCCAACATTGCGGGATCGCGAGCACAGCGAGAGCGATGGGGTACCATCGGGGGCCGAGCTCCCGGTTCCAAGTCGCCACCACGCCCACCAGCCCCAGGACGGTGCCGATCAGACCGAGGATCAGGGCGTGCTTCATAGGCTTCGCCGGCGCGAGCCGCGCCGTGAGCCAAGCGCCGGCGATGCTGATCACGATGCGATAGGACGTCGCGAGCGCAGCGAATCGATCATCAAGGGGCTGGTCAATCGGCGGGAAGACGCCAAGGGCGTGCAATGCGATGTCAGCCAGAGTTGTGACGACGATGATGAAGAGTACGCCCGCCACAACGGCCCAGATGGACTTCCTATTCATGTTCATGATTGGTGCCCCGAGGCTGAGTTGCGACTAGCCGGATCATCGGAGGTGACGATCTGTCCTGAACGGTTAGGCGGCAGCCTTGCAGGGAACTCGTGTGGCCCTCGCGCCCCAGGTTAGACAGCGCCTTGAAGGATCTGAATGCCGCCAGGCTAGCCCAACTCATATGTCAGCGTTAGAGGATGCTCAGTCCCGTGCCCAACAGCCGACGTACCCTCGCCGCGCAGGCCTCGAAGCTCTCCTGTGCCGGAGCCAGAAATGACGAAATAGGACTCCTTCGCCACGCCGTTTTCGAATACTCCACTGCGTTGGAGCACAAAGCTGCCCGCTCTCCCTGCAACGTGCGCGACAACCCGCTCGAGGCCGACGAACGTGGCCGAGCCGTCGCTGCGGTACATCATCAAGTATTGGACATACCCCTCGCCCGCGATATCGCCGGTGAACGTCTTTGTGACGGCGGCCCGAGTCAGCTTTGGTAGGTCCTGGCCCTCACTATAAGGCTTCTCGTCCCAGCTCTTGATGGTGAATCGGGAGTTCGCAATGTTCTTCATCTGTCTACCTCGGCTAGGTGATCGGAAAGAGGATGTCCAGGGGCGCTATAGTTTCCACTTGCTAAATGCGATGAGTGGCGCTGCCTAACGACGGGCGCATCAGCTGCAAGCGACTCGCCCGCCCCAGCACGAACCTACCTTCTGCCGCCCGCCATCGGCGGGTGGCGGGCACTGGCGCTCGGCCCGGACGCGCTTGTCGGCTGCATGCGTGGGTTAGGCCGCAGCGGCGAGCCGACCTCGACCAATGCTGGTCAGGGACCGCGAATCGGACGCTCACTCAACACCACCACGGCTAAGGCGTGGAGCCGGGCGAAGTAGTCCCGCATGTCCTCAGGCAACGCGGCGATTATGCGTCGCAA
>JBIOUY010000196.1:0-34764 GCA_044867445.1 Gemmatimonadales bacterium | reverse complement strand
GGCTGACACTCGGTTGCGCCGGTCTCGAATGCCCGGACGACGGGTGCGCACCCGCTGGACTGCACGCTGTACATTCGCGGTGCCCGATCGGTGGTCCACCCTGCCCCGCGCAGCTCCTCGAACGCTTTCCACATGCCAATGAGTCCGGTGCCGCCGCCCGTGGGATAGATGATGGCGTCGGGCAGCCGCCAGCCGAGCTGCATCGCGAGCTCCAAGCCGAGGGTCTTCTTGCCCTCGATCCGATATGGCTCCCGCAGGGTGGAGAGATCGAAGGCACCACACTCCTTGGCGTACTCGCGGGAGGCCTTGCCGCAATCTCCGATGTGTCCCTCGAGCAGGATGAGCTCGCCGCCGAAGGCGAGGATCTGGGAGAGAATGGTCCGCGGGGTCGAGCTCGGAGCGTACACCCGCACCGACACGCCGGCCCGAGCACCGTATGCCGACGCGGCAATACCCGCATTGCCTGCGGTCGGAAGAACAAAGCGCTCCGCGCCTGCCGCAACGGCGCGGGTGATTGCGGCGCTCAGGCCGCGCGCCTTGAAGGAGCCGGTGGGATTGGTACCCTCGTCCTTGAGCCACAGATCAGAGAAGCCGAGCCGCGAAGCGAGTCGAGGAACCTGCAGCAGCGGTGTACCACCTTCTCCGAGGGTTACCGGCCGCTCGTTGGGGGCTAGAGGCAAGAAGGATCGGAACCGCCACATCCCAGCGTCATCCGTGGGGAGCGAACGATCGGCGGACCGCCATTGTCGCTCGGGATAACGAACCAGCCAGGGTTGGCCGCACCGCTCGCAAGTCGTCGGCAGTCCTTCGGGTGCTCGGGTTGCACCACATCCCGAACATTCCAGGACCCAGTCTGCGACCCAGTCTGCCGCGGGCCGAGATGTCACCGGTGCTCGTGCAGGTGCGAAAGGATCCTCTCGGCGAGTCGGGTGGAGAAGCCGGGGACGGTCGCCAGCTCGGACACCGACGCCGACTTGACACCTGCCAGGCTGCCAAATCGCTCGAGCAGGAGGCGCCGCCTCGCGGGGCCGACGCCCGGAATGTTGAGGAGCTCCGAGGTGATGGTGCGTTGGGTCCGTCGCTTGCGGTTGTACGCCAAGCCAAATCGGTGGGCCTCGTCACGAGCCCGCTGGAGCAGGCGGAGTGAGGGGCTCCTGCGGGAGAGACGCAGGCTCTCCGCACGTTCCGGCAGAAAAACCTCCTCTTCCCGCTTGGCCAGACTGACGATGGGAATGTGCCCTAGCCCGAGTTTCTCGGCCGCATCGACGGCGGCGTTGAGCTGGCCCTTGCCGCCGTCGATCACGATGAGGTCCGGAATGAGCGCCTTCTCGTCGGTGCGGCGGGTGAGGTAGCGGGTGATGACCTCCTGTATTGCAGCGAAATCGTCCTGCTGTCCGAGTCCCTGGATCTTGAACTTGCGATATTCGCTCTTTCGTGGGCGCCCCGCCTCGAACCAGACTAACGAACCGACGGTGTCCTTCCCCTGGTTGTGGGAGATGTCGACGCAGATCAGACTCCGAGGCACCGCACTCAGCCCAAGGTCGCGTCCCAAGGCGTAAACCGGATCTTCGGCGCGCTCCTCGGTCTCGAAGGACTCGATACGGAGGCTCTCCAGCAGGTGACGGGCGTTGTTGTCAGCGAGCTCCAGCCAACGGTGGGCGGTTCCACGTTGGGGGATGAGCCAATCGGTGTTCGGTAGGACTTCTCGCAAGGTATCCCAATCCTGCGGAGGGAAAGGAATCACCAGCCGTTTGACCCGTCCTTCGGTGGGGACGTAGTAGCGGACCAGGAAGGCGCTGAGGATAGCTGCATCTTCTTCTTCCTCCAGCCCCTCGAGAAAGCGGTGTTCCCGGCCTACGACCCTCCCATCCCGTACCCGGAGCAATACGCCGACCGCGTCGTCGCCGTCCCGGGCGTACCCCACCACGTCCGCATCACCGGTGCCCATGACCTCCACGGCAGCGGGCTCCTCCAGCCGTTCCAACCAGCGAAGAGCATCGCGCAGCTCGCGCGCGCGCTCGTAGTTCTCCCGCTCACTGGCCTGCTGCATCGCCTCGCGCACTTTGACCCGCACATCCTGCGTCCGGCCTTCCAGAAACTGCAGGACGTCGGTCACCATCTCGCGGTAGTCAGCCATGTCCTGCCACCCGACGCACGGCGCCTTGCAACGGCCAATGTAGTAGTCGAGGCAGGGCCGCTCCCGCCGCTCTCTGGGGAGGTCGTCCTGACAGCTACGGACCGTGTAGAGGCGGCGGATGATGGCCAGCGTCCGGCGGAGCTGCGCCACGTCGGTATAGGGACCA
Organism: Gemmatimonadales bacterium; assembly: GCA_044867445.1. GTDB lineage: Bacteria > Gemmatimonadota > Gemmatimonadetes > Gemmatimonadales > GWC2-71-9 > CAVVWJ01. Next base: position 32,461 of record JBIOUY010000196.1, on the reverse strand, counting down.
AAGTAGCGGGCGCCGGGGATGTCGCGTCGTCGGGTGACCAAAACCCGAGGAAAGGGATCCGCCAGGGTGACGGCGATGGAGGGATAGCTCTTGTCGTCCTTGAGCCTGACGTTAAACCGGGGCCGGTACTCCTTGATCAGGTTGTTTTCGAGCAGGAGGGACTGCGCCTCGCTCGGCACTACGATGGTTTCGACATCCGCGATGAGCCGTTGCAGCACCTGGTTTCTCGGGCTGCTGTCGAAGTCGGCGGCGAAGTAGCTGCGAACCCGGTTGCGGAGCCGCTTGGCCTTTCCGACGTAGAGCACCTCGCCCGCAGCGTCCCGCCAGAGATACACGCCGGGACCGTCGGGGAGAGTATCCAGCTTGCGCTGGAGGGCGTCGGGAAGAGCGGGCGTGGTCATGTAGGGAAAAATAACGGAAGGCCCTTGGGGAACGGGAAACGGTGAACGGGTAACAGTAAGCGGGAAACGGACTGCCCGACCGCACCTGTTCGCCGCTCCCCGTTCCCCGTTCACCGTTTGCCATTCACCGCACCCACCTCCCTAGCAGCAGCCGTCGGGCCTCGTCTACCCCGAGCATCGTCGTGCCCAACAGATAGAGCCCGCCGTAGACAGTCAGCACCACCGCGGCGATGAGCACCGGATGATTCGCCGGCAGCACTGTTCGCAGCAGCCACGCTGCCGCCGCCGCCACCCCCGCACTGCCCCACAGACGGAAGCCGAGAGAAACCGGGAGCCCGCTGGGGCCTATCCGGCGGTTCAGGGAACGGCGCAGCAGGAGAAACTCGATCCATCCCGCCAAGCCGGCTGAGGCAGTGAGGCCCGCAGCGCCCCAGCGTTGATCGATGCCTAGTGCCCGTGGTAACGGGAGAGCGAAGAGATAGCCCAGGATGATCGTCAGGGCGACCCGCAGGACAGCGTACCGAAGCGGCGTACGGGTGTCACGCATCGCGTAATAGGTGGAGGCGTAGAGCCGGCCAAGAGTCGACGCGAGCAGCCCTACCGCCGAACCCGCCAGAATGCCCCAGACATAGAGCGTCACCACTCGGGTGAATTCGCCGGTCTGGTACAGAGCGCCCGCAACCACGTCGCCCAGCCCGAGAAACGCCACCGCCGAGGGTACCACGAAGAAGGCGATCTGGCGGAGTCCGCCTGCCAGCCGGGCGCGCAGATAGGCGGCACGTTCGGTGTCGTCTCCGGTCGCACTCGACATGGCAGGGAGCTCCGCCGCGGAGACCGACATTCCAAAAAGGCTGACCGGCAAGGTGTAGAGCACCTGGGCATACGCCAGCCCGGCCACGGCCCCGGTGGGAAGCAGGCTGGCCAGGACCGTGTCCACATATGCGCTGATCTGAACCACGCCCCGCCCGACAAACACAGGTCCGAAGTTGCGGATCACGGTCCTGACCGGCTCGGAGCCGCGGACCAATCGCGGCATCGTCCCCTGCAGCAAGCGCAGCACCGTGGGAAGCTGAATTCCGAACTGGAGCAGACTCCCGACTACCGAGCCCCACGCCGCGATTTCAGCCAAGGGATACTGGGCCACTCCGCTGCCCATGCCTAGCAGGGTGCCGATGATGGCCAGATTCCACACCACGGGAGCCGAGTAGGACAGGAAGAAGCGGCGGTGGCTATTGAGTACCCCGAGGCACCATGCCGAGAGCACCAGCAGGCCGGCACCGGGGAACAGGATTCGCACCAGCCGGATAGTGACTTCGCGCTTCTCTCCCTCGAACCCCGGCGCGATGAGGCCGATGAGTGCCGGCGTCAGCAACACACCCAGAAGGACGAGGATCGAGGTCACCAGTCCCAGCAGGGCCGCTACGGCACCTGCGACTCGCCGAGCCTCGGTCTCATCCCCGCTCGCTCTCAGACCGGCATACACTGGGATGAAGGACGCCGAGAGTACGCCCTCTCCGAAGAGGTTCTGAAGTACGTTGGGGATCTTGAACGCCGCGTTGAACGCGTCAGCCGCGTCCGAGGTGCCGAAGTAGTGAGCGAAGACCCGATTGCGCACCAGTCCGAGAATCCGGCTGAGCAGGATTCCGGAGGCCACCATCACCGCCGGGCGGGAGGCGCCGGTGCGGGCGATCAGGACCTGGGTGGTGGCGGGAGGGTGGACCGCTGAGGCTGGTCCGAGAGGAGCCGCTGAAGGAAAGCGTTCTCGTCTTGCAGCGACTGTACGCTGCGCGTCAGATCGTCGACCTCCGCTTCCAGGAGGTCGACCTTCTTGGCGAGTTCACTCACCGCGGGAGGCGTCTCCTGCGGTCCTTCGAGCCGCCGGGCGAGCGCGCGTCCAATCGGCGAATCGACCAGGATCGCCATGGTGGGGATCAGCAGTGCGACCAAGAGGAAAATCGCGATCAACGACATGATTCGAGTCTACGACGGTTGCGACGCCCCTTCAAGGGCAGCGGCGTACCAGCGTTCGATCTCGTCGGTGAGATTCAGGATCAGGTCCGGCCCGTAGCGGGCGAGGAAGGGTGCCACGGTGAGCACGCGCTCCTGGGGCTTGTTCAGCGGCAGCACCGCATTGCGAGCTCGCCCGATCTGCCCCAGCTCGGTTTCCTGACGTCGCTTCAGGTGCTGCACCAGTTTCTTCTCGACGTCCTGCGTTCCCGCCAATGCCTGCTGCTGCACTCCCTGAACTGAGCGGGCAAGCGTCGGGTCGATTTCTGTCGCCGATCGGCCGATCGCTTCGTAGCCCCGCTCCAGGGTCTGTCGGATCGAAGCCAGAGCCTCGAGCGCCTCGGATGGCAGGTGCGAGCGCACCAGCCGTGCTTCCAGGGCGCCCGCCGGGGCAAGAAGATCCTCAAGCGTGATCTGGAATTTCTGCAGCACCCGTTCCACCCGCGGCTCCAGGAGCACGCCGGACCAACGCGGGAGAGGGAGCTGCTGGGGGATGCCCATGCCCTGATAGACCGGGGGCGTGAGGATGAGGTAGCTGAGCTCACCGGGCCCTCCCAGGTAGGCCACCGTCGGCAGGAGGGCGCTCTCGATGACGGGGCGCAGTAGGACGTTGGGAGAGAGCCGGGTCGGCTCCTCCCTGGCAATAGTCCGCAGTGTCTTGAGGTCGAACCGTTCCCGACTCCGCCGGGTCACAAAGCTGGTTCCGTCGGACACCAGGCGATCGCGGCCGAGCCTGCTCTCCAGCATCACCAACGCCGCGCCATCTCCGACCGAAACGCCCGATGTTCGGGCTGTGGCTCCTAATTGGTCTGCCCACCGGTCGAGCTCGCGATCGATCTCGCTGGCGCGCTCCAGGGCCCGCTCGAGGTGCGGAGCGGCCGCGCGCTTGGCAGCTGGATGGGTGCTGTCGAAGCATACGACCCCTGCCGGAGCGACCAGCTCCGCGATCGCCCCGGCGAAGGCTGAGCCCACGGTGGCCGCGGGGTGATAGTGGCGACGCAGCCAGTCCAGGGTCTGCTCCCGATATTCGGATGGGGGCAGATCGGCCGTGAGCCGCTCGAGCGCCTCGTCGATAGCCGGACCCAGCGGCTCGCGGTACATGGGTGTGAGCGGCGCATCGGGAGGGCGCGAAGCCAGCGACGCCGTCGCTACGGATCCATTGCCATCGAGCCATACTGCCTGGCTAGCCTCGGCAAAGTCGTGGTCGTCCCCGGCAGCCCAGAAGACCGGCACCACCGGCCGTTGCCACTGGCGCTGGAGAACTCGGGCCAATGCTGCCGTGGAGAGCGCCTTGTACAGCGTGTACAAGGGTCCGGTAAAGAGGCCGGGCTGCTGGCCCGTAGTCACCGCCAATGCGGCCGGCTGCCGCAGGTGAGCTAAGGCGGCATCGCGCGCGGCGGACGGAAGGAATGCGTCGCTCAAGGCAGGCTCGATCCCACCGGAGCGGGGCTCGGGCAGGATGATTCGAGCATCCAGTGGGGTCGGGACGAACCGCAGGGTCATGCGGCCTGACCGATCAGGATCGTCCGGGGAGATCCGGACTCGAGTGGCGCTCCGTCGTAGTCACCGTAGCGAGCCCGCACCGTGATTCCCGCGGCTGCGAGCATGGCGGCCATCTCATGCGGCTCGAACAGCCGTACCCGTTCGACGTACCTGCGCTGGCTCGGGGTGCGGATCGTCTTGCACACATACCGGCCGTCGGCCGACACCTCTCGTCCGACTTCAACCTCGCCTTGAACCACGCGGATGACCTCTCGCGGGACCAGTTGGCTCCGCACGACCGAGGGATTGAGGAAGTCGATAGCGAACCACCCGCGGGGCCGCACGGTGCTCACCATCTCGTGGAGGGCGGCCGCGTGCTCCTCGTCGTGGTCGAAGTATCCGAAGCTGGTGAACAGATTGACCGTGAGATCCATCGAGGCTGGGCGAATCGGAAGGTAGCGCATGTCCGCCTGGACCAGTGGCGCGTCAGTGACACTCTGGGCAACGCGCAGCAGCGTGACGGAGAGATCCACGCCGGTACAACGCAGACCCGCGGCCTGGAGAGCGCGGGCATGTCGACCGGCGCCGCAGCCCACATCCAGGACCCGCCAGCCGGGTTGATACCCCGCCGTGCCCAGAATGAGCGCCACCGCACGCTCGGCCTCGGCATGATCCCGGTGGGGGTAGAGCTGGAGGTACTCTTCGCCGAACCACTCCTCGAACCATTCCACGGCGGCTTTGCCGCCGGCTAACAGCTGACAGCTAACAGCTGACAACTAACGGCTGCCAGCTGACTGCCGTTAGCCTTTGACTGATAGCTGATAGCTGTTAGCTGATAGCTGATAGCTGATAGCTGATAGCTGTTAGCTGATAGCTGATAGCTGTTAGCTGATAGCTGCCAGCTGTTAGCTGTTAGCTGACAGCTGTTAGCTTCCCTTATGATACGGCGTCCCCCCAAGAATGGTGAACCCACGATAGAGCTGCTCCACCACGACCACGCGGGCGAGCTCGTGGGGAAGGGTGAGCGGACCGAGGCTCCAGCGCGAGGCCGATCGGGCCGTGAATTGAGGCGAGAGGCCGTGTGATCCCCCGATGACCAGCGCTACCGGTCGTGCAGCCATGCGCCAGCGCTCGATCTGGCGGGCGACGTCCCCCGAGTTCCAGAGTGTCCCGGACCGCGTGAGCGCCACTACCGCGCATCCAGCGGGGAGTTTGGCACCGAGCCGGGCGGCTTCCTCCTGCCGCTGCGCCTCAATCGATGGCGCGCGGCTGGCCTCTCGCACCTCGACCTCACGGAATTGCACGTAGCGGCCAAGCCGCCGGGCATACTCGTCGCATGCCTCGCGGTAGAACGGCCGCAGCCTCCCCACCGCGAGCAGCGTGAGGTCCACCTACGCGTACATGCCCCGGAGCCGGTGCACAGCAGCGACCCGCTCGATCGCCTGCATGTAAGCCCCGATCCGCAGGTTGATCCCGTGACGACCGGCCATCCCGGCCACTTCCTCGAACGATTGGACCATGATCCGCTCGAGCCGGTGGTTCACCGTCTCCTCATCCCAGAAGTAGCCGCCGCGGTCCTGGACCCACTCGAAGTAGCTTACCGTCACCCCGCCGGCATTGGCCAGGATGTCGGGTATGACGAACACCCCGTTCTCCTCGAGAATCTTGTCGGCTCCGGCGGTGGTCGGGCCATTGGCCCCTTCGCAGATGATCCGGGCCTTGATGTCGTTGGCGTTTTGACTGGTGATCACGTTTTCGAGGGCGGCAGGCACAAGAACATCGCAGTCGAGGGTGAGCAGCTGATCGTGAGGGATATGATCAGCCTCCTTGTACTGGCTCAAGTTTCGATTCTGCCGCACGTGCTGGGTCAGATCCCGAATTCTAAGGCCTTTGGGGTTGTGGATGGCACCCGACTTGTCGCTCACCGCGACCACGGTCATGCCCTGCTGCTCCATGAACTGGGCCGCGATCGACCCTACGTTCCCGAACCCTTGCACCACCACGCGAGTTCCCTGGATCGGCATGCGCAGCTTCTTGAGCGCCTCTCGGGTGACGATCATACAGCCCCGGCCAGTAGCCTCCCGTCGCCCCAGGGAGCCTCCCATCTCGATCGGCTTACCGGTCACCACCGCGGTCACGGTATGCCGTTTGTGCATCGAGTAGGTATCCATGATCCAGGCCATGACCCGTTCGTTGGTGTTGACATCGGGGGCGGGCACGTCAGAGTCAGGTCCCAAGGTTTCGATGATCGCGGCGGTATAGCGGCGGGTGATGCGTTCCAGCTCGGCGTTGGAGAGATTGGTGGGATCGCAAACCACACCGCCTTTGGCCCCGCCGAACGGAATATTCACCACGGCACATTTCCAGGTCATCCACGCGGCCAGCGCCTTTACCTCGTCCAAGGTCACGTTCTGGTCGAATCGAATTCCGCCCTTGGCCGGCCCTCTGGAGGTGTTGTAGAGCACCCGGTAGCCGGTGTAGACCTCCACCTCCCCGCTATCACGCAGGAATGGGACCGACACAATGACCTGCTTCTCCGGGCTGCGCAGCACCTTGTAGAGTCCCGGATCCAGGCTCAGCCGCTGCGCGGCGTAGTCGAAGCGAGACATCATGGCCTCGAAGGGATTCTCCTCACCCTGAAATCTGACGTCCTTGTCGGGGCGGATGAGATCCTGCTGGTTAGCACGGATGGCTGTGGTCATATGGATTCGGATGGCTCCAAGGTGAATTACAGGCGTTCTACGGGTGTGACGACAGCGTCCAACGCGGCGACGATCCGGTCACCTCCTTCTTCCCACTGGAGATCGAGCACGGCCACGAGAGGCTCCGGAGCGGCAGCGGGCCAGCGGTCGCGAAGCTTGACCGCATCCTTCTGGGTGATCACGACCTGGTCGGCGCGTCGGGCGGCGTGAGCCAGCCAAGCGACGTCCTCGTCCCGATAGTCGTGATGATCTTTCCAGGTGGCGACCTGAACCGCCGCACCGGTCGCCTTGACCTGAGCGACGAAGGCGTCGGGGTCGCCGATTGCCGAGGCTGCGACCACTCGCTTCCCTGCCAGAGTCGACGCCGGCTGGCTGACTCCGCTGACCAGCCCTTCCAACGACCGAAGACCCAAGTGGACGATCGCGACCGGCCCCTGAACCCGGGCGTCCAACGAACGCGCAAGCGCCGCAGCCGCCTCGAGGGTGGCACGCTTCCGGGTCACGACCACGGCATCGGCCCGGTCTAGAGCCGCCCACCCTTCGCGCCACGGACCGGCTGGAAGCGACCAGCGGACCGCGCGCGTGGTCTCGGCGCTCATCACCGCCAGATTGAGATCCCGATGCACGTCGAGCCGCTGATAGGCGTCGTCCAGGATCAGGACCTGGGCGCCATTCGCCAGTGCGCGCTCCGCGCCCGCGGCCCGGTCCGCATCGGCTACGACCCGAGCCTCAGGAACAGCGTATCGATGAACCAGGGTCTCATCGCCACCGTAGCCGCGGAGCAGGATACCGGGAATGATCCCGCGCCCCACGTAGTAGCGCGCGATCCAGATGGCGATCGGAGTCTTGCCCGAGCCGCCGACCGTCAGATTGCCGACGCCGACGGAGGGCAGCGGCAGGTCATGAACCGCGAGCCACCCCTGACGATAGGCGAGGCCACGGGCCGCCATTGCACCGCGCCAGATCCCGGAGACCGGAAGCAAGGCCAACCGCGCGAGTCGGGCGTCAGGTCTTCGGCTGGTCCAGAGCCAGCGAAGCATCCGGTGGGCATCGCCCCGCCGGGTCACCCGACTGACCCCGCGATTTCCGCTAGCTGCGCCCCCGCTTCGGCCAATCCGGCCTCCAGCCCCCGCTCGCCGGGGCCTACCTCGAAGGGCCGCCCATAGGTAATAGTCACTCGCGCCGCTGGTTGGGGAATCATCATTCGATCCCAAGAATGTAACCGCCACGAACGGTCCGCCTCCGCATGCAGCGGGACGATCACCCCTGCTCCCCGTTGCGCCGCAGCCACGATACCAGGCTTGAGCTCGCGTCGGGGACCACGGGGACCGTCCGGAGTGAAGGCCACGGCGTGACCCAGCTGGAGCTCCCGCACCGCTCCAAGAAGCGCCCGCGCGGCCCCACGGGTACTCGAGCCCCGAATGGTTCGGTAGCCCAATGACACTGCCAAGTCTGCCAGATACTGACCATCGCGCGCTTCACTCACCACGATCGCGATACGTTGACCGCGATGCTGCCACAGTAGCGGTAGCAAGACCTCATGCCAAAGCAGGAACACGTGGGCCCTGCCCACCTCGTGGATGCTTCGCCAGCGGGCTTCGTGCACCGTGCGAATTCGCCAGGTTGAGGCGAGCAGTCTGACCGCGGGCGCGGCCAGAAGCCGCGCGGCTCGCGGTGCAACCTTCAGCCGCATGTGCCGAGCAGCTCAGCCGCCAGCGCCACCACTCGGGTGGTAGCGCCTGGCGTGCCGAGCCGGCTCCGGACCAGGGCGAGGCCATCCCGTTGAGCCACGGTACGGGGATCATTGGGGTCGAGCAGAGGGCGCAGAGTATCTGCCAACTCCTCTGCCTCGGCATCGTGCTGCAACATCTCCGGCACGACCTTGCGGCCGGCGACGAGGTTCACCAGGCTCACCCATTCGACCGTGCGGAGCCGCCGCCACATGAGCCAGGTGAGCGGGTGGACCTTGTAGGCCACGACCATGGGCGTTCCCGCCAAAGCCGCCTCGAGAGTCGTCGTTCCCGATTTGGCCAACGCGGCATCAGCTGCGGCGAAGAGTGGCACGGCCTCGCCTCGGAGGATCTCGATGGGTCCGGGATCGGGGTACTCCTCTGCGGGGATCCCGGCGACCAGCACTTGATCGCAGCGCTTCTCTTCCAGCAGCCGAAGCGCTGCATCACGGAACGGCCGCCAGAGTCGGCGAATCTCCTGCTTTCTGCTTCCGGGAAAGATGCCGAGCACCCGGATACCTCCGGCGATGCCGAGCTGCCGCCGGGCGGCTTCACGAGTGGGCCAAGGCCCTCGGTCTACCAGGGGGTGGCCCACGTACTCACTCCGGAGGCCCAACCGACCGAAGAAAGGCTGCTCGAAGGGAAGCACCACGGCCAACCGGTCGACCGCGGCGGCAAACCGCTTGGCCCTGCCGGGCCGCCAGGCCCACAACTGGGGCGCGATGTAGTAGAGGACCTTGGTGCCGGCGGCGCGGGCTGCCTCGGCCACGCGCACGTGGAAGCCAGGGTAATCAATCAAGATGACGAGGTCGTAGCGTCCTGCTCGGAAGTCGGACTTGAGCGAACGGAGCAGCCTGACGTGGGCCCCGAGCTTGGTCACCACCTCCACCAGGCCGAAGGCGGAGAGTCCTTGCATGGGATAGCGAATGACCGCACCCGCCTGCTGCATCAACGGTCCGCCGAGGGCCTCGATGGACGCGCCCGGGTAGCGGGCCTGGAGCGCCCGAATCACCCCCGCGCCGTGCAGATCACCTGAGGGTTCGCCGGCGGAGACGAAGATCCGGGGTGCTGCCCGAGTGATCATTCGTGCGCGGAGACAGCGAGGGGCGATGTGCGCACGGCGGCCGCTACCCGGAGCGCGAGAGCGAGTGCGGCACGGCCTTCTTCTCCGCGAACCACGACCTCACGCTGGCCCCGCACTGCATGGGCGAAGCTCTGCAGCTCCAGCGCGAGCGCGTCGGCGGCGGGAGCCTCCAGTACCATCCGCTCCACGACGTCGGAGAGGTGGTTGCCGGTCCCGGGTCGCCAACCTCCGCGCACCCGCATGAATTCGCCGGCGCCGCTGGCGAGGTCGAGAGAGAAATAGCCGTTGGGCTGAAACAGCCGTAGGCGGCGGACCCGCTCGCGCGAGACTCGGGAGGCGGTGGCCAGTGCCACTCCGCCATTGGAGAACTCGACCCGGGCATTGGCGATGTCGAGGTGGGACGACAGCACCGAGAGCCCGGATGCCCGAACCTCGGTGGCTTCGGCGCCTCCAGTCAGGTGCAGCACCAGGTCGAGGTCATGAATCATGAGATCGAGGACAACAGCGACGTCGGTTCCCCGCGGCTGGAACGGCGCGAGGCGCTGGCTCTCGATATACCGAGGGCCGTCGAGATAGGGCTCAGCCGCGCGAACCGCGCGGTTGTAGCGCTCGATGTGACCGACTTGCAGCTGCGCCGAATGGGCTCGGGCGGCCGCAATGAGCAGATCGGCCTCCTCCAGGGTCACGGCGAGCGGTTTTTCCATGAGCACCGGGATGCCACGCCGCAGCGCTTCCAGCCCAACCTCGGCGTGCGCCGCTGTGGGCACAGCGATGGTCACCGCCTCCACCCGCTCGAGGAGCGGGCCCAGCTCGGTGAAACCCTCGGTGCCCAGCTCCCGCGCGATCTTCGCGGCTCGAGCGGCGTCGATGTCGCATACGCCGACCAGCCGAACCCCATCCATGTGCGCGAGATGCCGGGCGTGATGCTGACCCAACGCCCCAACCCCGATCACGCCGACCGGGAGCCGGCTATTCACGCCGGGACGCCTCGCTCAGAGGACTCGACGAAGGCGACGAAGCGCTCGACCTCGGGATACGGCGGGAGGTCGGCCCGGGCGCGCTCCAAGGCCTGAGAGAGATTCAAGTCAGAGTTGAAGAACAGCCGATATGCCCGCTTGAGCGCCGCGACCGTCTCGCCGGAGAAGCCGCCTCGCTGGAGGCCGATGGAGTTGAGACCGTAGAGCTCCATCGGGTTGCCTACCGCCTTCACATAGGGCGGGATGTCCTGGTTGACCCGAGAGCCTCCGCCCACAAAGGCATAGGTCCCGATGGTGACGAACTGGTGAATGGCATTCAGCCCACTCAGCACCGCACGATCGTGAATGGTGACATGGCCCGCGCACTGGGTTCCGTTGGCAATGACCACCTCGTCTCCCACGTGGCAGTCATGAGCCAGGTGCACGTAGGTCATGATGAAGCAGCGCGCGCCGACGACGGTCTTGAAGGTGGCGGAAGTGCCCCGGTTGATGGTGGAATATTCCCGGATGATGGTCCCTGCCCCAACCTCGACCCAGGTCTCTTCACCCGCGAACTTGAGATCCTGGGGGTCGCCGCCGACGATGGATCCGTCGCCGACGCTCACCTCTTCGGCCAATCGGACATTGCGCTGCAGCCGCGCACGGGGCCCGATGCGACAGCCGTCTCCGATGCTCACCTGCGGCCCTACGATCACCCACGGTCCGATCTCGACGCCGGTCCCGATCTCGGCGGACGGGTCGATGATGGCGGAGGAGTGAATCGTGGTCACCGATCCACCACACGAGCCATCATCTCGGCCTCGGCGACCACGTGGCCATCGACGTAGGCGACGCCCTTCATCCGGCAGGTCCGTCCGCGATTCTGCAGCATCTCCAGCTCGCAGCGCAGTTGGTCTCCGGGAGTCACCGGACGGCGAAACTTCACGTTGTCGAGCGACATGAAGTAGACGACCTTCTGATCCGGGTCCTCGATCGTCCCCAGCAGAAGCATGCCGCCCACCTGCGCCATGGCTTCGATGATGAGCACGCCCGGCATGATGGGATGGCCCGGAAAATGGCCCTGGAAGAACGGCTCGTTGATGGTCACGTTCTTGATCCCGACGATCCGCTTGGTCCCATCCACCTCCAGAATCCGGTCCACGAGGAGGAAAGGATAGCGGTGCGGAATCACATCCAGGATCCTGCCGATGTCCATCGCCACGCCTCCGTCGCGCTGTGCGGTGCGGGTGAGCCAGCGGGTCAGCGCGATGTTTCCCTGATGGCTCGGCTTGGTAGCGACGACGTGCGCCTGAATCCGGCCGCCGCTGAGTGCGAGATCGCCCAGAATGTCGCCCGCCTTATGGCGCACGAACTCATCGGGCCAGCGAAGCGCCCCACTGACCAGTCCTTCGTCGGAGAGAACCAGGGTGGACTCCAGATCGGCGCCCAGCGCCAGACCTCGGGCCCGGAGATCCTCGACCTCATGCAGGAACCCGAAGGTCCGGGCGCCCGCGAGGTCACGCTCGAATTCCTTCGGGCTGATATCGTAGCTGCCCGCCTGCCGCCCGATGAGGGGGTGGCTCCACTCGATCGTCGTGGTGAGCCGGAGCGAGGGCGCAGGGGCCACGATATACGCCGATTCGCCTTCGGTGAGCTGAAACGGTGTGGTGACCCGGTACACCACGGGCTCGCCAGGCTGCTCCGTGATCCCGGCCTGGCCCAGTGCGGTCAAAAACGGCTCAAAGGAGCCATCGGCGATTGGTGGCTCGGGACCATCCACCTCGACGATGAGATCATCCAGCAGGAGAGCCGCGGCGGCCGCCAGCAGATGCTCCACCGTTTGCACCGAGGCGTCCCCATCGCCCAAAGCGGTGCGACGATCGGTCGCACGGACCTCGGAGAGCCGGGCGGGTATGCTGGGGGCACCGGGCAGATCAACCCGGCGGAAGACGATGCCGGAGCCCGCGGGGGCCGGAGTACATCGCACGCTGACACGGCTGCCGGTATGGAGGCCGATGCCACTCAGACAGGCCGCGCCGGCGAGCGTGCGCCTAGGCATCGCCGGCTCGTTTGGAGACCAACTGCTCGACCTCATCAATGATCGGAGCCAGCCGGTAGAGCGCCGCCTGGGCGCGAAGGAACTGACGGTGGGGACGCGCGGGATGCCCACTGAAGGTCGCGCCGCTGGGAATATCGCCGAATACGGCGCTCTTGGCTCCGACCCGCACCCCGCTGCCCAGGACGAGGTGGTCGGTTACCCCAACGTGCCCAGCGAGAATCACGTCGTTGCCGATCCTCGTGCTGCCCGCGATCCCTACGCCCGCCATCGCCAGACACCGCTCGCCCAGCTGCACGTTATGGCCCACGTGCACCAGGTTATCCAGCTTGGTGCCGCGGCCGAGAATGGTGTCGTCGATACTCCCTCGGTCCACACAGCTGTTGGAGCCTACCTCCACGTCATCGCCCAGGATACACCCCCCGACATGAGGAATCCGTCGATGTCCGCCTTGGTCGGAAAGATATCCGAACCCGTCTCCCCCGATCACCGCCCCGGCCTTGAGCACACAGCGGCTGCCGACCCGGCTGCCCGCATAGCAGACCACCCCTGGACCCATGATGGTATCCGAGCCGATGCTCACCCCATCGCCGAGGGATACTCGTTCCGCCAGCCGGCAGCGATCCCCTACTCGGACTCCACATCCGAGCACCACGAAGGGCCCGACGGATACGTCCTGCCCCAGCAGACAGCCTGAGCCCAATCGAGCCGTGGCATCGATCCCAGGTACGATTGGCAGCGGGGGAAACATCACGTCCAGCACCAAGGCGAGCGAGGCATGCGGGTCGGGAACCACGATCCGGGTGCGGGGGCCGGCCGGCATCTGTGCCAGGATCTCGGGGATCAGCACTGCTCCCGCCCGCGATGCCTTGAGTGCTTCGGCGTAACGCGAGGAGACAGCCAGCGACAAGGACTCCGGACCGGCCCGTTCCAGCGGACCGACGCCCCGCAGTACCACGGCTCCATCACCAAGCAGGCGGCCACCGACCAGATCGGCGACCGCCTGGGCAGTCCATCCCGCGGATCCCACCGGCTAGGTGCCCGACTTCAACTGCTGAATGACCTTCTGGGTCAGGTCCAGCGACTTGTCGGCGGTGACGATGCCGCTGTTGGGCGCGCTCACGTCAAAGATCACGGCATAACCGCCCGCCGCCCGGACCCCTTCGATCACGCTGTTCACTTTGGATTGGATCGGGTCGAGCAGCTCGCGTTCCCGGGTCGCGGCCTTTTGCTGCAGCTCCTGGGTGCGCTTCTCCAGCACCTGTTGCTGGCCCTGGAGATCCTTCCGCTTGGCAGCGCGTTGGGTCGGGCTCAGCATCACCGATTGCTGGTCGAAATCGGAGGCTGCTGAATCCAGCGTGGCCTGCAGCTTCTGCACCTCGCCCCGGTAGGTCTGGAGCTCCTTGGTGAAGGTGGACTCCGCCTGCGTGTACCCGGGAGTCTGCTTGAGGATGGCCTGAGTGTTGACGTAGGCGATCTTCGCCCCTCCGGTTTGGGCGGTGGCGGGATTCACCCAAGCCACCAGGAGGGTGAACAAAGCGGCCCAGGTCCCCACGACGACAAACTTCATGCGTTGCTCCGGTGAAGGGTGCATCTGCCTAAAAGAAGTTCCCAAGTTTGAAGTGCAGCTGCCAGCCCGGGTCAGGGTGGCCATTGCCGTCGACCTTATCGAAGCCGTAACCAATGTCGACCCCGATCGGTCCGAGTGGAGAAATCACGGCCGCCCCAAAGCCGGCGCCGCGAAATAGTCGGGTCGGATCCCACTGCCGGGCAGAACGATAAACGTTGCCGGCGTCGAGGAAGGTGTTCAGGTACAGCGACTGGCTGATCCGGGCACCGGCCTCGACGGTGAATGCCGCGTAGGACTTGCCGAAGGCATCCGGGCTCGCCGTGTTGCTACTGGCCTTGGGATCGAATCCGTTGGGCGTGATGGAGAACTCTTCATACCCCCGCAACGGGATGCCGAACTGCACTCCACCCATGGAGTAGAGCTCGGTATAGAACGGACCTGCATCGCCGAAGATGAACCCCGACCTGGCAGTCAGCCCCAGTACGAACTGTACGCCCGCGCCCAGCTGGCCGCCCCCTCCTAGGGTTCCCAGCGGCGCATACCAACGGCCTTCGAGATCCACCTTCTGGTAGTCACCCGTTCCGCCGAGGAATCCGCCGTTCAGCTCTCCACTCACATTGGCCATCGAGCCGCCGGTAGCGAATGGCAGACCGACCCGGGTGTCTCGAAGAATGCTGGTGCCCAGGGACGACCGGGTGCAGCTACTGCAGCGGAAGCGCGCCCGTAGATCCGCCGAGCCCTCGGTGTAGCGCACCCGCTGAAACGAATAGGAGGTGAAGAGCCGGGTGTAGCGGGACCCGAGGAAGGGAAAGCCGACCTGTAGGCTGCCGCCGGTCTGCTTCCGGCGGCCGAGATCCCCAATCGTGTAACGGGCCCGGGAATCGAACAGCGAGATGGTGCCGGAGATGCGGCTCTCGCGAATGGCGGGGTCGGTATAGGTCAACGTAAAGTCGTTGACGTTCTTCCCGAACTGCCATTGAAGCTTCCCTCGCTTACCCCGGCCAAACAGGTTGGGTTCCTCCAGTCCGAGAAAGCCGCCCACCCCGGTGCCCTGCCCCAGGGACGCGCCGAAGTTGATGTTGCCGGTGCGTCGCTCCTCCACCCGGAAGATCACATCCACATCTACCCCGTTAGCGGCCGGCTTCACATCGGGCGCCGGAAGCGGCTGCTGGAAGAACCCGAGGTTGGACACGTTCTGGTAGGATCGGATCAACCGATCCCGGCTGAAGAGATCTCCCGGGAGCATGACGATCGCTTCCCGAATGACCCGCTCGTGGGTGACATCATTCCCCACGATCTCGATCTTGTTGATCGTGGCCGGCGAGCCCTCACGAATCGCCCAGCGGAGATCGATCACCGGCTTGCCGTCGGTCGGCGTCCGCCGGGTTTCGGTCGGCTCGACCTGGGCATAGATGTAGCCGTTGTTGGCGTACAGGTTCTGCACCTTCTCCGTGGCCGATTCCCATTCGGTACGGCTGAACGGTACCTTGCGGCTTTGCGGGGTCCCATTGGCATTGACCGGCCCGAAGGGATAGAAGGCCATCAACTCTTCGGTGGAAAACCGACGGTTCCCCTCCACGTCGAAGTTGCCCACCTGATACTCCCGGCCCTCATCCACCGTGAGATGCAGGACGGCCTTGCCACCGGCCGAGTCGGCGATCAGAGAATCCTGGGTCACCTGAAAGTCCACGTAACCCTGATCAGCGTACCACCGCGGCAAGCGCTCGCGGACGTCCTGCTCCACCTTGCGGTCGTCGTATTCGCCTTTCTGGAACCACCAGAATCCTTCGGGCCTGGTCGACATGTGCTTCACCACGGCCTTGTCGGAGAAATGCTGGTTACCGTCGACCTTCACCTGGCTGATGGCGACCCGCTCACCTTCCTCCACATCGAAGACCACCCGTATCCGGCCGGTGGTTTGGGGCAGCTCGAGGGTCTTCACCCGGGCGGCATAGTAGCCGGCGTGCTTATAGAGCGAGTCGATGGAGGACCGCGACTGTTCCACCGCGTTGCGGTCGAGGGGGCGTCCCTCGGTCAGCTTGACCCGGCCTTTCACCTCGCCCTCGCCGAGGCGCTGCACCCCGCGAACGGCCCATTTCTCCAGGACCGGCCGTTCCTTCACCTTGAGCGCGAGAATCAGACGACCCTGTGCCACCCGCTGCTCCACCAGCACATCGTCGAATTGCCCGGTGCGGAAGAGCGCGGTGACGGCCCGCTGAATGTCGCGGTAGTTGATGGGCTGATGCACCACGATGCCCGCGGTTCCGATCACCTGGGCGGCGGTCAGTCGGGCATTGCCTTCGACCGCGATGCTGTCGACGACAGGAGGGCGTTCGCCCTGGGCGAGAAGAGCCGCCGGCCCTCCGAGGGGGAGGGCGACGGCGGCAAGGATAGAAGAGAGACGCTGCATCAGCTCAGGGGTGGTGCACCAGCCCTCGCCGGCGCACGGCGAGGTCAGGCCTGGGGGACGGTCAGCGCCCGGAAGATTAGCCGCTCGCCGTCGGGCGCGACATCCACCTCGATTTCGTCGCCCCGCCCGAACTCGCCCATGAGGATCTTCTCGCTGAGTGGATCCTCGATGTAGCGCTGGATCGACCGCTTCAGCGGACGGGCCCCAAAGCTCTGGTCGTATCCGTGCTCGACGAGGAAATCGGTCGCCGCGGGGGTGAGCTTGACCTCATCGCCGAGACGGCGCTGGACCTCGCGCAGCAGGATCGTCACGATCTGCGCGATGTGCTCCTTGGCGAGCGGGTGGAATACGATCACGTCATCCAGCCGGTTGAGGAATTCCGGGTTGAAGACCTTGTTCATTTCGTCTTTGACCGTCTCCTGCATCTTTTCGAAGCTGCTGCGGGTATCGCCGGTGTGGAACCCGAGCGTCTTGCCCTGCATGATGTCCCGGGCTCCGACGTTGGAGGTCATGATCACGACCGTGTTCTTGAAATCGATCACCCGGCCGTAGTTGTCCGTGAGGTGGCCCTCATCGAGCACCTGCAGCAGGATGTTGAACACATCGGGGTGCGCCTTCTCGATCTCGTCCAGAAGGACGACCGAGTACGGCTTCCGGCGCACAGCCTTCGTCAGGGTCCCGGAGTCCTCGTAGCCGACATAGCCAGGAGGCGCACCGATCAGACGGGACACGGAGAACTTCTCCATGTATTCCGACATGTCCACCCGGATGAGCGCCTGGGCGTCGGCAAAGAGGAACTTGGCCAGCGCGCGGGCGAGCTCGGTCTTCCCCACCCCGGTGGGACCGGAGAAGATGAACGAGCCGATCGGGCGGTTGGGATCCTTGAGGCCGGCCCGCGAACGCCGAATGGCGCGGGATACCGCCTTGATGGCCTCGTCCTGGCCCACCACCGACCCGTGGATTTCGTCTTCCATACGCATGAGCCGGGCAGTCTCGGCCTCCTGCAGCCGGGTGACCGGGATGCCGGTCCAGCGAGACACGATGAAGGCGATGGCCTCCTCGTCGATGACCGGCCGACGGGTCTGCCGGTCGCGCTCCCACTCTTCATTCTTGAGCCGGATCTGGTTCTGCAGATCGCGCTCCTGGTCGCGCAGCGAGGCGGCCCGCTCGAAGTTCTGATCCCGCACCGCGTCTTCCTTCTGCAGGTTGACCTTCTCCAGCGAGGCCTTGAGCTCGGCCACCTCGGCGGGCGGCACCTGGGAGGCGAGGCGGGCGCGAGCGCCGGCCTCGTCGATAACATCGATGGCTTTGTCCGGCAGGAACCGGTCGGTGATGTAGCGCTCCGACAACTCGGCGGCGGCACTGAGGGTCGCGTCCGGGATGCTGATCCGATGGTGGTCTTCGTACTTCTTACGAAGGCCCTTGAGGATCTCCACCGTCTCCGGGACCGTTGGCGGCTCGACCACCACCGTCTGGAATCGCCGCTCGAGGGCGCCATCCTTCTCGATGTACTTGCGGTACTCGTTGAGGGTCGAGGCCCCGACGCACTGCAGCTCGCCCCGCGCCAGCGCCGGCTTGAGCATGTTGGACGCGTCGATGGCACCTTCCGCCGCTCCGGCACCGACCAACGTGTGCAGCTCGTCGATGAACAGGATGATCTGCTTGTTCTGGGCGATCTCGTTCATCACCGCCTTGAGCCGTTCCTCAAATTGGCCGCGGTACTTGGTTCCGGCGATCACCGCTGCCATGTCCAAGGAGAGCACCCGGTGATCCCGGAGGACATCGGGGCAGAGCCCGTTGGCGATGAGCAGGGCAAGCCCCTCGACAATGGCGGTCTTGCCGACACCGGGTTCGCCGATCAGGACCGGGTTGTTCTTCTTGCGCCGGGCCAGGATCTCCATGACCCGTTCGATCTCCTTAGCCCGCCCGATGGTCGGATCCAACTGCCCCTCTGCGGCGAGCTGGGTGAGATCGCGGCAGAAATGGTCCAGCGCCGGAGTCTTGGACTTCTTCTCCGACTTGGGCGCCGAGCTGGGTTGGCTGCTGCTGCCGCCCGCCGAGGCCTGCGGCATGTCGCTGCCGAGCAGACGGAGCGTCTCCGCCCGCGATTGCTCGAGGTTGACGCCGGCGTCGGTGAGGACCTGGGCGGCGATGCCCTTTTCCTCCCGCAACAGGCCGAGCAGGAGGTGCTCGGTGCCGACGTAGGAGTGATTGAGTTCGCGGGCTTCGGTCATCGCGAGCTCCAGGACCTTCTTGGCTCGCGACGTGTAGGGGAGGTCGGGGCCCGCCGCCGCGGCCGCCTTTCCCTTCTTCACTGTCTCCTCGATCTTCTGCTGAATGTCCTCGAGGTCGACATTGAGGTTGGTCAGAACGGCCGCGGCGACACCCTCGCCCTCGCGGATGAGGCCGAGGAGGATGTGCTCGGTGCCGACATATTCGTGATGCAGGCGGGCCGCCTCCTCGCGAGCCATCTGCAGGACTTTGCGGACTCGATCGGTAAAGTTGTAGCCGTTCATCGCGGTACCCTACGTAGCTCCGAGGGCCGTCGTCGCGGCTTATCCGCGGCGCCCCACCTCGGATTCCAACACTTTGCGCACGAACCGTGCCCGGCGGATCGGTAGATCGGGTTCCGTCGGCGAGACGCCTTCTGCCACCGACAGATGGGCAGGCTGGGTGTGAACCAGGAGCTTGTTGAGCGTGTACATCCCGACATCAGGGATGAGGCCCACGCCGACGCCAAGCCGCACACCACTCAACAAGTTCATCGCCTCCTCGAAGGAGAGCGACCGAGCGTACCGGAGCAGCCCGTACGCACGCCAGACCTTGTCTTCGATGATGGCGGGCGCGTCGCGCAACAACACCTGCCGCGCCTGCTCTTCGTAATCCATGACCTGCCGAACCATCTTGCCGAGGTGGTCGAGCAGCTCGTGCTCGGAGCTGCCCAGGGTCGTCTGATTGGAGAGCTGAAAGAAGTTGCCGACGACCTCACTCCCTTCGCCATACAACCCGCGAAAGGTCAACCCAACCTGCGCCAGCCCCTGCAACACCTTGGAGATTTCCTTGGTGAGCACGAGCCCTGGAAGATGGATCAGCACGGATGCCCGCAGCCCGGTCCCGACATTGGTCGGGCAAGAGGTAAGATAACCGAACTCAGGATGAAATGCGAATGCAAGTCGTTGTCCCAGTTCGGCGTCGAGCCGATCCACTTCGGCGTAAGCGGCGTCCAGCGCGAACCCGGAATGGAGCCCCTGAATCCGGAGGTGGTCCTCCTCGTTGAGCATCACGCCAATGCGGTCCTGAACCAGAATGGAGGCCCCGGACCGCACCCGCCCGTCGGGATCGAGGCCGGCCAGTTCCTTGCTCACCAGGTGCCGCTCATGCAGCAACTGCCGCTCGATCCGATCCAGCCGGTCGAGGCGAAAGCAGATGGCTCGACGAAGCAGAACGGTCTCACGCGCGGCTTTCTCGACCGTGCCGAGAATCTCCTCCCGCTCGGTCTCCGAGTTACGGGCCTGGAAGATGTGACCCGCCAGGTTGCGGGCCAGTCGGATCCGAGTCGAGAGCACCAGGTGACTCGACGGCCCACTGGCATCCAGCCAGCCGACCCCTCCATCGGTAAGCAGGCTTAGGTCAATCATTCGAGCACCCGCAGCCGGTCGCGGAGTTCGGCGGCCAGCTCGAAGTTCTCGGTTTCGACCGCAAGCCGCAGCTGCTCGCGCAACTCGGCGGCACGTTCCGGAATGCGCACAGTTTCCGGGCCGCGCTCCGCGTAGCGCTCGCCGACATGGTGAGTTGAGCCATGCAGCCGGCGGAGCAGGTCTCGGAGCGGCAGCTCGAACGAGTGATAGCACTCCGGGCAGCCCAGCCTGCCACTCTCCCGAAAGTCCTGCAGTGACCCACCGCAGCGAGGACAGGTGTCACCCGATCGGGGCGCTGTGCCAGGCTCCGGAAGGCCCTTGCCCATAGCGGCGAGAAAGCTTCCCAGTGGAGTCTTGGCCACCGCCCCGGGGCTCTCTACCCCCTTCTCCGCTGCGCAGCGCTCGCACAGGTGCAGCGTCGTCACTTGTTCGTTGACGATCTGGGTGAGGTGGATGACCGCCTCCCGTTCACGGCACTGATCGCAGGACATCAAGGCATCGACTCCACACCCGAGAGCGGAACCAAGCGTCCTCCTTCCAGCGACAATACCCGGTCGGCCCGGCCGGCCAAGTGACGATTGTGGGTGACCACCACGAGGGCCGTTTCGAACTCACGCGACAAACGAGCGAACAGTTGGTGCAGCCGCTCGCTGTTGGCATTGTCCAGGTTTCCGGACGGCTCATCCGCCAGCACCACCAGCGGGTCGGCGGCGAGGGCCCGGGCCACCGCGGCACGTTGCTGCTCTCCCCCCGAGAGCGCGCCCGGCCGATGCGACATCCGTCCGGCGAGGCCCACGGCGGCCAGCAGCTCCTCGGCGCGGGAGCGGGCCCGATCCTCCTCCTCTCCGGCGATCAGGAGAGGCATCATCACATTTTCCAGCGCCGTGAACTCCCGAAGGAGGTGATGGAACTGAAAGACGAACCCGATTTGGCGATTGCGTACCCTCGCGAGGGCCTCAGGACCCAGCTCGCTGTACGGATGACCGTCCAGTCGCACGGTCCCGTCAGTCGGCGTGTCCAGGGCTCCGAGCAGGTGAAGCAAGGTGCTTTTGCCCGATCCGCTGGCACCCACAATGGCCACGAACTCACCCCGCCCCACCGCGAGATCCACGCCCGAAAGCACGTCGATGATGCTTCCGTCGCCGCCCCGGTACACCTTGCGGAGCCCCTGCGCCTCGAGGATCGCGCTCATTCGTGCCTGATCGCCTCCACCGGGGTCAACGAGGCGGCCGAGCGCGAGGGATACAGCGTAGCGAGCACCGCGATGGCGAAGCTGGCCAGGACCACGATCAAAGCGTCGGTGGCCTCCACATGGACCGGCAGATGATCGATGAAATAGACCGCCGGGTTGATGCGGATCCACCCAGACCTGTCCACTACGTAGGCCACTACCACCCCGATGACCAGCCCAATGGCTGTGCCAACCGCACCGATCACCGCGCCCTGGAGCAAGAAGACCCTGGCCACGGCCGGTGAGGTCAGCCCCATCGCGCGCAGAATGCCAATCTCTCGGGTCTTGTCGGTGACCACCATGGTGAGCGTCCCCACGATATTGAACGCGGCTACCACCATGATGAAGAAGATAATGAGGCCCATCGCGAGCTTCTCTAACTGCAGCGCGCTGAACAGGCTGGAATTCTGGGTTTGCCAGTCGAGGGCCCGGTAGGGATAGCCGAGTCGCTTCTCCAGAGCTTCGCCGATTTTGGGCGCCTGATCGGGATCGACAACCCGGACTGCTATCCCGGAGACCGCGTCCCCCAGGCCGGTGAAGCGCTGGGCAGTTTCCCGCGACATGACCACGAATTGGTTGTCATACTGGAACATGCCGGTTTCGAAGATGCCCGTGACCTCAAACTTCCAGAATCGCGGAACGGCCACGCCGAGTGCCGGATTCACCTTGGCCTCGGTCACTGGCACCAGGGTGATCACGTCGCCGGGAAAGACCGACAGCCGGGAGGCTAACCGGGTGCCCAACAGAATCCCCCCGTCCACTCCTGGTTTGGAGGTCTTGAAAGACAGATCGCCTTTGGTGATCGCCTGGGGAAGCGACGTCACCGAACGCGATCCGGTGTCGGGGTCGAAGCCCAGGAGGTTGACCCCTTCGCCGTAGTCCTGTCCGGCCGTGATGCCTGCCTGGCTGATGACTTCGGGGGCAGCGGCAACCACTCCGGGCTGCCGTCGGATATCGGCGAGGGCCTTGCGCCAGTCATCGATTCGGAGACCGGCGCCGAAGGTCAGGATGCGCAGGTGGGGGTTGGCCACCAGAATCCGCTCCCGGAGATCGTTGCGAAGGCCATTCATCACCCCCAGCACCACGATGAGGGCCATGACTCCCACCGCCACACCACCGGTCGAGATGACGGTATTGAGAGAAGCGGTGCGCGAGCCTCGGCGGCTCCGGAGATAGCGCCGCGCGATGCGCCACTCCAGACGAGACGGCAATCGGAGGATGCTTCCCAGCCCTAGGCTCCCGGCCATGACACTCTCCTATTCCTCCGGCCGCATTGCGGGGAACAAGATCACATCGCGGATGTGCGGCTGACCTGCCAGCAGCATCATCCACCGATCAATGCCGATTCCCATCCCGCCGGCGGGGGGCATGCCGTACTCCAGCGCGCGGATAAAGTCGGCGTCGTACTGCTGCGCCTCGACGTCTCCCGCGCGTCCCTGGTTCACCTGATCCTCGAACCTGCGCCTCTGGTCATCGGGATCGTTGAGCTCGCTGAAGGCGTTGGCCAGCTCGGTGCCTCCAACAAAGAGCTCGAAGCGCTCGGTAAGTCTGGGATCGGAGCGATGCTCCTTGGCCAAAGGGGAAAGGGCCTTGGGATAGTCCAGTACGAATGTCGGTTGGATAAGGTGCGGCTCGACGAACACCTTGAAGAGCTCGTCCTGCAGCTTGCCGCCCGCCAGGGGGCGGACCGCCTCCGGATCGCCGCCGCCTGCCAGCAATCGGCGACGCATCTCGTCCTCGCTTGTGGCCAGCAGGTCAACACCGGCGCGTTCTCGCACCGCTTCGACGAAGTTGACCCGGCGAAATGGTGGAGTGAAGTCGAAGGTGGTACCGAAGCGCTCGATCCGGGTGGCCTCGAGACAATGACTGATGACGCCGGCGAACAGTGCTTCGGCCAGTGCCATCATGTCGTGATAGTCCGCGTAGGCCTGATAGAGCTCAAGCATGGTGAATTCCGGATTGTGGGTCCGATCCATCCCTTCGTTCCGGAAATCGTGCCCGATCTCGTAGACCCGCTCGATGCCCCCCACCAGGAGCCGCTTGAGGTAGAGCTCGTCGGCAATCCGCAGGTAGAGCGGCATATCGAGCGTGTGGTGATGGGTCACGAAAGGACGTGCCGTCGCCCCACCGTACAGTGGTTGAAGCACCGGCGTCTCCACCTCGAGAAACCCTCGCTCGTCGAGGAACCGGCGGATGAAGCTCACCGCGCGAGCGCGGAGCCGGAATACCTCGCGGACCTCGGGGTGCACCGCCAGATCGGCGTACCGCTGGCGGTAGCGCACCTCGGGATCCTGCAATCCACCGAAGGTCTTTTCCCCAGCCGTCTTCCCCCGGGGCAGCGGGCGCAACGACTTGGCTAGGAGAACGACGGGCGGCGCAGCGTACTCTATGGGAAGCTCGGCGCGAACTGTGATCTCGCCTTTCTTGGTGCGGAAGAGCCGGCCACGCACGCCGACATGATCATCGAGGTCCAGGAGCTCGACCAGTCGCCAGCTATCGCCCAGGTCGTCCCTTCTGAAATAGACCTGAATTCTTCCTGTCGGATCCTCCAGGTGGGCGAAGGCGGTCTTGCCCTGCGAGCGGAAGGACGCGATCCGCCCTGCTAAGGAGATCACCGGCCCGTCATCTCCCATCTCGTCCTGGTAGAGCGCCAAGGCCTCAGCCGCGGTATGCGTCCGTTCGTACCGGTACGCGAAAGCAGGCACCCCAAGAGCCTCGAGCGCGAGCCGCTTTTCCCGCCGCGCCGCCTCGATGTAGCTCCGCTCCTCTACCGCGCTCACGCCGCCTTGCCTCCGAAGCGCTTCAGGTATGCCTGAATGAAGGTGTCGAGATCACCATCCATCACCCGTTGTACGTCGCCCACCTTCACCTCGGTTCGATGGTCGTTGACCATGGTGTACGGCTGGAACACATAGGACCGGATCTGATTGCCCCAGGAGCTGTCGGTCTTGGTCGCCTCGATTGCCGCCCGCGCGGCTTCCTGCTCCTCCAGCTTCTTCTGATAGAGCGCGGACCGGAGCATCTTCATCGCCGTGGCCCGGTTCTTGGTCTGACTCCGCTCCTGTTGGCAGGACACGACCACACCGGTCGGGAGATGGGTGAGCCGCACCGCCGAGGAGGTCTTATTAACGTGCTGGCCGCCGGCGCCGGAGGCCCGAAAGACATCCATTTTGATGTCCTCTTCCCGCAGATCGATCTCGATGGTGTCGTCGATATCGGGGTACACGAACACCGAGGCAAAAGAGGTGTGGCGC
The DNA here is from genome assembly GCA_044867445.1 of Gemmatimonadales bacterium. Lineage (GTDB taxonomy): Bacteria > Gemmatimonadota > Gemmatimonadetes > Gemmatimonadales > GWC2-71-9 > CAVVWJ01. The sequence continues at coordinate 7,940 of JBIOUY010000196.1, read as the reverse complement.
CGGGCTTGCGAATCATAGGGCGAGATCCGCACCAGCCGATGGACTCCCTTCTCGGCCTTGAGATAGCCGTAGGCGTACTCGCCCTTGATCTCGATGGACACCGACTTGATCCCGGCCTCCTCCCCCGGCAGCAGGTCGAGAACGGCGACCTCGAAGCCATGTCGTTCCGCCCAGCGGACGTACATCCGCATGAGCATCTCGGCCCAGTCCTGTGACTCTGTGCCTCCGGCGCCGGGATGAATGGTCAGGATGGCGTCCCGGGTGTCGTCCGGGCCCTGGAGCATCGCCTGAAGCTCGAAGTTTTCAACTCCTCGGCCTAACTCCTCCGCCTCGCCCGCCAGATCGGCCTCCATGCCAGCATCGGGCTCCAGCTCGAGCAGCCGGGCAAGCTCCAAAGCGCCTTCCAGGCGCCCGTTGAGCCGCTGATATGGCTCTACCCAACCTTTGAGCGCTTTGATCTCCTGGACCGACGCGCGGGCTCCTTCGGCATTTGCCCAGAACCCGGCTTCGCCTTGGCGGGCCTCCAAGGCCCTCAACCGCTCCGTTTTCCCGGGGAGGTCAAAGAAAGTCTCGCAGCTCGGAGACTCGGTGCTGTAGCTCGCTCAAACGATCGATCAGATCGGCCATGCGGGGCTCCCCTTTAAGGGTACGGATGAAAGGTAAGAGGTGAGACGTGAGAGGTGACAGGTGAAAGGTAAGACGTGAAAGGTAAGACGTGAGCGGTGAGACGTGAGAGGTGAGACGTGAGATGGCCCCCACCCGTCTCACCTGTCACCTCTCACCCCTCACCTAAAAGATTTGTCGCCCGCCGGCGAGGATCTCGTTCAGGGCTTCGCGGAAGTAGTTGGTCGTATCGGCCACGTCCCGGCCAACTTGATCGGCGTACTCTTCCCAGCTCTTCTTGATCTCTTCCTCAAACAACTCCTTGAGGTTGCCGTCGCGGAGCCCCTCCTGACGCTTGGCCGGGTGGTAGACGACCATATCGGAGATGAGCGCTCGGGCGAGCCGCCGCGCCTTGAGGGCGGGGTCCTGGGATAGAAAGGGATTCACCGGACGGGCAGGCGCAGCCGGTGCGGTCGGGCGCGGAGCCGCCGACGGCGGCGCCATAGAGGGCGACGGAGCGGCCGGCGCGGGAGGGCGCGGAGACGCGGGCTGGGGCGCAGCGGGACGGGGAGGTCCCCCTCCGGGCACTGCCGGTGGGGGCGACGGAGGAGCCTTCGGCGCCGTCGGAGCAGCAGCCGGTCGGGGCGGCTCGGCCCGTGCCGGTTCGACTCTGGGAGGCTGAGTGCGCACCGGTTCGGCGACCGGCTCGACTCTCCGCGGTTGTTGGGGAATCTGCTCGTGCCTTGGCGGGGCGATGGTCTCCCGCGCGGGCACCGGGGCCGGCGCCGGGGTTGGCGGCGGCGGCGGTGCGGCGTGCGCCGGCGCGGACACCCCCGAGGCCACCGGTGCGGGCGCGGGGGTTGGGGCGCTCGGGCGGGTGGGTACACCCTCGCGATGCACGGCGAAAACGGCGCTGCAGACAGCGCAGCGGGCCCTCACCCCGGCTTCGGGCACCTTGGCGGGATCCACCCGATAGACGGTGGCGCAATTGGGGCAGGTGACGTTCATCTACTCGTCCTCACGGCTGTTCCCTGTAGGCGGACCCCTGCCGCTCTTCACCGTTGGTGCCCTGGCGCCGATCGACCACGAACACGGAGCCCGGCAGCGTCTTCGCGTAGCTCTTCATCTCTGTCGCCAGCTCGCTCACCTGCGCGGGGTGAGCAAACCGGCGGTGTCGGTTGGTGACGATACCGATCGACAGCGTCATCAGCGGCACCCGGTGGAGCTGGCCCCGACGATCCTTGCCGAAAAAATATCCGGCTCGGCGATCCTGGTCATTGTACTGCTGCGGGATCAGGGTGTCGAACACCTCGAGGATCTCACTACAGACCGGGCTGATTTCCCCGGTGGGGATGACGAAGATGAAATCGTCGCCTCCGATGTGGCCGACGAACCCACGGGCGCCGAGCACTCCCTTGACCACATCGTGCAGAATCCGGGAGAGAAGATAGATGACTCGGTCACCATCGTAGTAGCTGTAGCGATCGTTGAATTCCTTGAAGTGATCCAGATCGGCGTAGCAGACTGCGAATTCTTCGGAGGACTCCAGCCGGCGGCGGATCTCGCGCTCGATCTCAGTGGTGCCGGGCAGCCGAGTGGACGGATGGACCGAGACATCCCGCTCGGTCCGCACCAACATCGCATCCAGCCGGGCCCGCTGCTCGGCCGGCGAGAAGATGCCGGTGATGACCTCGTCCGCGCCCGCCGAGAACCAGGCTTGAACCTGCTCGGGGTGGTGATCCGCGGCGAGCGTGGTAACCGGCACAATCGCGGTGAAGGCATCACTCTTAAGCCGAGCGACCAAGCCCACGCCTTCCAACCGGGCGTTGTTGCCATCCACGAAGAGGAGGCACGGATGGCCCCGTAAGACAATCGCCTCGACCTCATCCGGCCGGCTCAGGACCAGGAGAGGGAAGGCATTGGTGCCGGCCCATTGCCGGACCAGCGTCGGTACCGGGCAGCCGTCCGGCGAAAAGAAGAGAATCGTCGGGCGAGTCCGCAACCAAATACCTCTCGTAAGGAATTATCGGAAGCTAACTTAGGAACGCAGAACTGCCAAGTCAAATCAGAAAGTAGGCCGCCACCGCCACCATCCCATAGACCGCCAATAACTGGACCCCTTCGAACCAGTGGGACTCCCCGTCCAGGGTAATGATCGCTGTAACAATCATGGACATCATCAACGCCAGGACCTCAAAGGGGCGGAACACCAGGTCCATCTCTTGACCCAGCGCCAGGCCGGCAAAGACCAACAGAGGGGCGACCAGCAGCGCGACCTGTGTGCTCGAGCCCAGTGCGATCTGCAGGCCTAATTCGATCTGGCCTTTGCGCGAGAGCATAACCGCAGCCGCGTGCTCGGCGGCGTTCCCGATGATGGGGACAACGATCAGGCCGAGGAACACAGGCGAGAGGCCCAAGCTGGCAGTGGCGGCGTTGGCGGCGTGTACCAGAAGCTCGGATTCGATTGCCACGCCGGCGGTAGCCAGCGCGAGTACCACAATCGCCTGCTTCATACTCCAGACCGGACCGTCCGTCGGATGAGGCTCACCCCCGAGCAGGTGCCGATGGGTCTTGAGCGTGAAAAGCAGTGAGAAGCCGTAAGTGGCCAGAAGGATCAAGGCCACCGCCTCCGACATTCGAAGCTCGGACATGCGCGCAGCCCCGCCCGGGTGCAGTGCATGGAATAACGCCGGGAAGATCAGGCCCACTACTGCCAGGGCCAGCATGCCCGCGCCCAGTCCCGCACCGGTGCGGCTGAAGCGAAGTTGGTGGCGGTTGACGCCTCCGGCGACAATCGCCAAGCCGAGAATGAGGAGAAGATTGCCCAAGATGCTCCCGGTGATGGAGGCCTTCACCAGGTCGACGAGCCCAGCCCGGAGCGCCACAATAGCGATGATGAGCTCCGCCGCATTGCCGAAGGTGGCGTTGAGCAACCCGCCAATGGTTGGGCCGGTCCGGTGGCCCAGGTGCTCCGTAGCATCACCCATGAACGCCGCCAACGGGAGCACACCGAGGCAAGCGGTGATGAACACCCAAACCCCAGGGGCGTGGAGGACATATCCCAGCACGATGCTGAGAGGCACCGCGAGGAGCAGCACCAATCGCCAGCGCGGGATGCCAACGACGGGTTTCGATCGATGCGCCGGAACCGGAGCACTTGGACGGGAGCTGCGGGACGGTCGCTCCGCTCGAGGCGATGTTCGCGAGACGGGAGCACCGCTGAGTGCCTGGCGTGCATTCTCGGCCGAGATGCCCTGTTCGGTCAGGATTCGCGCCATGGTCCCGCGAGGCTCATGCAACGCGGCGAGGAGCAGCTGTTCGGCCCCGAGCACGGTGCCGGCTTCCCGGGCCTCCTTGCTGGCGATCTCGATCAGACGCTTGGCGTGCGACGTGTATCCCAGTCCGTCGCCAGAGACGCGGGTCCGACCGCGACGGCCGCTCGACGCGAGGCGGCTCTTGACCTGCTCCAGATCCAGTCCGAGTCGAGTGAGGACCGCCCCGGCATCGGCGGTGCGCAGGAGCGCCAGGAGGATGTGCTCCGCTCCCACGGAGTCGTGCCCCAGGCGTTCGGCTTCCGCCCGCGCGTCTTCCAGAACCCGCTGGGCGCCCGGACTCAAGGTGTGCGGGTTCACCCGTGGGGAAGGCGGTGTACTCAGAGAGGCTTGGCTTCGTCGATCAGCATGATAGGAATGCCGTCTTCAACTGGGTACACCAGACCGCAGGCATGGCAGATGAGGGCCTCGGGTGAGGCCCGATACTCGAGCTCGCCCTTGCACTTAGGGCACACGAGAATTGCCAGCAGCTCGGGGGCCAAGGTCACGCGAACTCCTTTCCGGGTTCCGGGAACCCGAACCGCCTCAAGGCCAGAGGGTTCTTGCGCCAGTGGGGCAGCACTTTGACCCAGCAATCCAGATAAACGGAGGTGCCCATCAGGCCTTCCAGCCGCGCCCGCGCGTGAGCGCCGAGTGCCTTGATGGTCCGCCCTCCACTCCCCACTACGATGCCCTTCTGAGATTCGCGTTCCACGAAGAGCGTGACCCGAATGTACACGGGCCGTTCGGCTTCGCGAAACTCCTCGACTTCGGCGGTAAAGGCGTAGGGAAGCTCGTCTCCGAGCAGCTCGAACGCCGCCTCGCGCAGGTACTCCACCACGAAGAATCGAAGCGGCTGGGTACCGACGTCGTCGGGGGCGAACGCAAAGTCGCGCTCCGGCAGCAAGCTCCGCACTCGCCGGAGCAACTGATCGATGCCCTGGCCTGTCTTGACTGAGACGACGGCCGCCTGGTCTTCGACCTGCGGACTCTGCTCCTTTGGCACAAGATCGCCCTTGGTGTACACGGTGATAACCGGAGCGGCCAGGGGAGCGGACAGGCCGGCCAAGTGGTGAAACGATGGTGCCGGGGCCTCGTCGATCGGGTGCAGGTGGAGGACCACATCCATCCGGTGGATGGATTCGAGGGCCAGAGCACGCATGCGTTCCTGCATGAGATATCCAGGATCGAGCAGCCCGGGCAGGTCGTGGAAGACGAACTGAGTGTCGCCCTCAGTAAGTATCCCAACTACCGGGAGTCGGGTAGCTTGGGCCTTCGGGCTCACGATCGCCAGATGTTCGCCGACGAGGCGGTTGAGGAGCGACGATTTTCCAACATTGGGCGCACCCGCGAGGGCGACTTGGCCGCAGCGTGGCATCACCAAGTATACTTTCCCGCTGCCGCACTTCTGCGATCCGGAATCGATCCATGACCCTTTCCGACATCCTGCGCGACCTGGAGGCCGATGCGCTGCCCGCCGCGGCCAGCCGGTTTCACGCGGTCGCGACCGACTACCTCGAGCGAAGCCGCAATTCCGTTGATCGTCGTCCGGTGCCCCGCACCGCCACGGAGCTCGCCAGGCTCTTTGAGGAGCCTCTCCCACGTTCCGGTCATCCCTTGACCGAAGTGGTCAGTCGACTGACAGAGGAGGTCGTTCCCAATGCCAACTGGCTGACCCATCCGCGGTATCTCGGGCATCAGGTCTCGGCTCCACTTCCGGCAGCGGTGTGGACCGAAGCGATCATCGCCAGTCTCAACAACTCGCTCGCGGTGGAGGAGATGTCGCCGGCGGGCACTGCCATAGAGCACCGCGTGATCCGCTGGTTGACGGAGCTGGTTGGGTACCAGGACGGGGCGGGCGGGGTGTTTACCTCCGGTGGAACCGAGGCGACGTTCACCGCCTTGCTTGCAGCCCGGGCGGCAGCCTGTCCGAGCGCATGGGAGGAAGGCATTGACCCACGCTCCTTCACCATCATGGCCGGCGAGCATGCGCACTACTCGGTCAGCCGGGCGGTCGCCCAGCTCGGGCTCGGAACCAGGAACCTGGTGAGCATTCCCTCGGTCGACCACCGGATGGACACCCAGGCTCTGCGGGAGCGCCTCGATGCGGCCGGGCGCGAGGGTAGAACCGTGATGGCTGTAGTTGCCACAGCGGGATCGACTCCTACCGGGTCCTTCGATGCTCTCGAGGTGATCGGGGAGCTCTGCGAGAGCCGAGGCATCTGGCTCCATGTAGATGGCGCCCACGGCGCGTCCGCTTTGTTTTCGGGGATCCACGCTTCCCGCCTTCGAGGTCTCGCGCGAGCTCGCTCGATCTCGTGGGACCCGCACAAGATGCTGCTCCTGCCGCTGCCCGCGGGGACACTCCTGATGCGAGACGAGCAGGATCTCGAAGGGGCCTTCGCTCAGCGGGCACCCTATCTGTTTCACGGAGAGGCCGCAATGCGCAGGCCGGACCAGGGGCTCCGGAGCTTTCTCTGCTCCCGTCGGGCCGACGCGCTCAAGCTCTGGGTAGCGCTCCAGCGCTACGGTGCGGATGGCCTGGGTGCGCTCTACGATCATCTTTGTGCCACCACGGAAGCGCTATATGAGGCGATTCTGGAGCGGGACGATTTCGAGGTGCTGCATCGGCCGGAGTGCAACATTCTGTGTTTCCGATATGTCGGCGGGCCGCGGCGGGCTGAGGCCGAGCTCGACAGCCTCAACGCGGACTTGCGGGAGCGGTTCAATCGTTCGGGACGAGGCTGGATCACGACCACGCTGCTGGGGGGCCGGCGGGTGCTGCGGGTGACGGTAATGAATCCGAGGACCGGAGTGCGCGAGGTGGAGGAGCTGGTGGAGGATCTGGCTGGAATGGCTAACAGCTAACAGCTAACAGCTAACAGCTAACAGCTAACAGCTAACAGCTAACAGCTAACAGCTAACAGCTAACAGCTAACAGCACCTCCGGGATGGTGCGCGCTGTTGAAGTTGCTAGCAAGCCTAGACCGTAGCGGCCAGGTCTTGGTCTGTTAGCTGTCAGCTGTTAGCTGTTAGCCCACTCAGGGACTCACCTTCCGGTACCCCGAGTTCTCCACCGTCACCCTGGCGTTCTTGGCCAGGGCATCGAGTGTGATTGTCTTCGGATAGCTGGCCCCGTTGTCCAGTAGCCCCAGACGCGCGTCGAGCTTGACCACGTCCGTAGCATCTTCGGGCTGACGATCTATATGGGGTCCTCAACGGTACCCCCGCTGAAGCGCGGGCGATAGGGTGGTCAGGTGCTGCGGTGTGAGGTCGCCGGTGTTGGGTCGTTGGTCTCTGGTCATTGGTCTTGGGTCCCTTACAGCCAGAGCAACCAAAGCTGAGTCTGCAGGGACCAAGACCAGAGACCAACGACAGAAACCCCCATTGGACTTTGCCCAATGGGGGTTTCGAATGAAAGGCTGGCGACGGCCTACTCTCCCACCACCTCGCAGTGGCAGTACCATCGGCGCTGCAGGGCTTAACTGCCGTGTTCGGAATGGGAACGGGTGTGGCCCCTGCGCGCTAGTCGTCAGCCGTAAAGTCGCGGGCTACGAGTCGCGAGCTACGGGTCAAAGAGACCCGCGACCCGCGACTCGCAGCCCATTGAGAAATGGATGTGTCCAGATGCGAAGAAGAAGAGATCAAACTTCACGGGCGATTAGTAGCGCTCGACTGAAGGGATTGCTCCCCGTACATCTGCGCCCTATCAACCTGGTAGTCTCCCAGGGCCCTTCAGGGACCTTATGGTCCAGGAGTGTTCATCTTGGGAAGAGTTTCCCACTTAGATGCTTTCAGCGGTTATCTCCGCGCGACATCGCTACCGGGCGCTGCCCCTGGCGGAACAGCCCGTACACGAGCGGTCGCTTCGTCTCGGTCCTCTCGTACTAGAGACGACATCCCTCAACACTCCCACGCCCACGACGGATACAGACCGAACTGTCTCACGACGTTCTGAACCCAGCTCATGTACCACTTTAACCGGCGAACAGCCGGACCCTTGGGACCTTCTCCAGCCCCAGGATG
>JBIOUY010000195.1:0-18473 GCA_044867445.1 Gemmatimonadales bacterium | reverse complement strand
GCCTGGAGGTCAGGGTGGTGTGCCAGCGCGCTGGCCAACATCGCCGGGATCCCGAGCTCGAGCGCCTGAAATACTTCCTTATCCTGGCCGTAGGAGCCGGTATTCTCGAAGGGCAGCACCGCTACGCTGGAGCGACTCTGACCTTCCATCGGCAGGGTCAGCACCAGGCTCACGCCCAGGAAGGCGGTGCAGCGCAGGACGGGGCGCAATCGGGCTCGACTCACGCGGACGGTTTCAGAGAGGGAGCTCCATCCCTTCCGCCGCCGCATCCACCACCAAGCCTGGCGTCACCCGCTGGGCATAGGCCCGGGTTTCGTCGAGCAGGCGGTCCATCGCATCATCCCCGTGCTCCGGCTCGTGATGAAAGAGGATCAGACGGCGACACGCCGCCTCGGCTGCCAGATCGACTGCCTGGCTTGGAGTCGAATGTCCCCAACCACGCCTGGCCTGGATGATCTGGTCCGCGTACATGGCATCGTGGATCAACGTGTCGGTCTCGCTGAGAAAGCGAACCAAGCGAGCGCGCCAGTCGTTGCCCACCGGATAGTTGCCGCCCGTGCCCAGCTCGTTATCCGTCACATAGGCGACGTCCCGGCTGCCGCCGTCGGGGGCGAGCCGATAGCCCAGGGTCGTTCCAGGATGACGAAGGCGGAAGGCACTTACCCGGAACGTCGAGAGGACGAAATCGCCCTCAGTGATTTCGGTGACCTGGATGGTCGCGGCCAAGGCGCTTAGCGGGACCGGAAAGACCATGGGATCCATCTGCCGCTTGAGAATCTCGCGCAGCGAGACCCCTTCCTGCGCCGCGCCGTAGATGCAGAAGGAGTTTCCGCTCGCGCTGAGCGGCTTGAAGAAGGGCAGCCCCTGAATGTGATCCCAGTGAGTGTGAGACAGCAGAATGTCCGCCGTCAGCGTCCCTTTGCGGTCCTGCATCAAGTCATGACCCAGGGGGCGGAGCCCGCTGCCGGCGTCCAGGATTACCAGTCTCCCATCCGAGCCGGTGACACTGATGCAGGCGGTATTCCCACCGTACCGCGCCGTGTGCGGGCCGGGAGTTGGAATGGAACCGCGGGTTCCCCAGAATGTCAGGATGTGGCTCACGCGTGCTGACCTGTGACGGGAAGCGTCATCTGGCAACCTCTAGCCCCCCGGGGTCACCGGCAGCGACTACAGTCACGGAGGGCCCGTGACTGCGCTCACGCCCGCCGGGCAGCCAGCATGAGCGAGTGGCGGTCCTTGAGCGTGATGTCCTTTCGGGTCACCTGGATGACACCGCGTTCGACCAGGTTACGCATGGTGCGCGAAACCGTCTCGCGGCTGGAGCCGATCATCTGAGCGATGGTGTGGTGGGTCAGCTTGCGGCTGATGCGGTCGCCGCCTTCATCGTCGGCCATGCGTAGCAGCAGGTGGGCCACACGGCCATTGACGTCGAGCAAAACCAGGCTGCCGATCTTTTCGTCGGCCCGGCGAAGTCTCCGGGAAATCTCCTTGAGGAGGGAGATGGCTACTTCCGGCGAGTTGCGCAATCGAGCGTGGAAGTCCTCTCGGCGAAGGACCAGGAGGCTCGAGTCTTCCATAGCAATGACGTGTGCCGAGCGAGGCTCCTCGTCGATCACCGCCATTTCACCGAAGAAGCTCCCCTCGCCCAGCACCGAGAGGATGACTTCCCGCCCATCCTCGGCGATCAACACGACCTTGACCTGGCCCCCGGCGACCAGGAACAGCGCGTCACCGGGGTCGTCTTCAAAGACGATCACGCTCCCCTTGGGATAACTGCGCTCGCGAGTGAGCTCTGCAAAGGCGGCGAGGTCAGCTTCGCCGAGTCCAGAGAAGAGGGGGACCTTCCTGAGTACCTCTATCGGCGACAAGGGCACATGGGCCTCTCGGATAGCGGAAATTGTTGGGCTTAGGTTACTTGCGGCCGTGACAATTGACAAGACGGAGAAGACGCAGAGGACGCAGAAGTCGCAGAGGGCCAAGGCCCCCTAGGTTGGAGTCCTTTGGTCGCCTTTGCGTCCTCTGCGCTCTCTGCGTCTTCTGCGTCCTCGGATGGCCTACCGTCTTTGGCTGGTCACGCCTATCTTTCTTGGCTACTGTAAAGCATGGAGCTTCAAAGTGAAGGCCGATATCCATCCGACCTACCGCAAGCTCATGGCTGTGTGTGCCTGCGGCAACCAATTCGAGACGCGCTCGACTGCCACGTCGATTCACGTAGAAGTCTGCGCCCAGTGTCACCCGTACTTTACCGGCAGACAGCGGCTGGTTGACACGGCAGGCCGGGTGGACCGCTTCCGCCGCAAGTATCAGAGCGAGTCGACGGCGGCAGCGACCAAGGCGTAACCTGTGGAGCCTCGACTCCGCCAGGCACTGCAACGGGCGGAGGAGGTCGGCAAGGCCCTCGCCGACCCGGAGGTCGCCCGGGATCCGGCAAAGTTGAGATCGCTCGGCCGCGAGCACACCCGTCTTGCTCCGGTAGTACGACTGGCTGAGCGCCTGCAGCGGCTGCAGAAGGACCTGGAACAGGCTCGGGAGATCGCCGCCGAGGCGGATCCCGAGCTTGTTGCTTTGGCGAAAGCGGATCTCGCGCGGCTGCCTTCCGAAATCTCCGGCGTGAGCGAGGAGCTTCATGCGCTGCTAGTCCCGCGCGATCCGCACGACGACCGCGATGCGATCATGGAGCTCCGGGCCGGGACCGGCGGCGACGAGGCGGCCCTCTTCGCGGCCGACCTGTACCGTATGTACCAGCGATTTAGCGAGCGCCACGGCCTGAGTTGGGAGCCGATCTCGTTGAGCGAGGGGACGCTCGGCGGAATCAAGGAGGCCATCGTCGCCGTCCGCGGCTCTGGGGCCTTCGGCCTGCTTCGACGGGAGTCCGGCGTCCATCGGGTGCAGCGGGTTCCCGCGACCGAAACCCAGGGCCGGATTCACACCTCCGCCGCCACCGTTGCAGTGCTACCGGAGGCCGAGGAAGTGGACGTCAAGATCGAGCCGCAGGAGCTCAAGATCGACGTCTTCCGATCGTCAGGTCCCGGCGGGCAAAGCGTCAACACCACCGACAGCGCGGTCCGGATCACCCATCTGCCCACCGGAGTCGTGGTCAGTCAACAGGACCAGAAATCCCAGCTGCAGAACAAGATCAAGGCACTGGAGGTGCTGCGGGCCCGTCTGTTGGATCGCATGATTTCAGAGCAGGAGGCGGCGCGCTCTCGTGAGCGGCGGGCCATGGTGGGGACCGGTGATCGCTCGGCGAAGATTCGGACCTACAACTTTCCTCAGAGCCGGGTGACCGATCACCGGATCAATCTCTCCCTCCACAATCTCTCGGATGTCCTCGACGGCGGTCTTGATCAGCTCGTGAATGCGCTCCGAATGGCGAGCCGGCAGGAGCAGGACGGTGCCTGAGACCGGGCTCTCCCGCCGAGCGCTTCTGGAAGAGGCCACGGCGGCGCTCGGCGCCGCTGCGCTACCGCAGCCGCGACGCGAGGCGGTACGTCTCTGGTCCCAGCTCACCGGCGAGAAGCCGGCCGAGCTCTTTGTCCATTCCGATGACGGAGCCCCGCCTGCGGCCGTCTCCGATTTCCGAGTAGCCGTGCGCCGTCGCTCCGCCGGCGAACCGCTGGCCTACGTCTCCGGCCAAGTTGGATTCCGATGGCTCACCCTCCGATGCGACCGGCGCGCTCTCATCCCTCGCCCGGAGACCGAGGGACTGGTAGACCGTGTCCTGGAGCGGGTTCGCACCGGGCGGTTGGTCGATATCGGGACCGGCAGCGGATGTCTGGCGCTGAGCCTGGCCAGCGAGGGAGCCTTCTCTCAGGTCATCGGCATCGAAGCCTCACCCGATGCGCTGGCTCTCGCGGAAGAAAATCGCCGCCGGATCGGTGCACCGGTCTGCCTCGTACGGGGCGATCTTTGCACTCCGCTGCAGCGCGGCGCGTTCGACGCACTGGTTTCCAATCCCCCCTATCTTTCACCCGGCGAGTACGCGGCCCTCGACGTCTCGGTCCGGTCGTGGGAGCCGAGGCCGGCGCTGGTCAGCGGCTCCGACGGTCTCGAGGCGACGACCCGGCTGCTGCACGATGCCGCGGATGTGCTCCGGCCGGGCGGATGGCTGGCCCTCGAGGTGGATTGCGGGCGAGCCCATGAATGCGCCCGGCGGGCGATTGCGCTCGCCTGGTCCGATGTCATGATTCAGAGAGACCTTTTCGGTCGCGAGCGATACCTGCTTGCGCGAAGGAGCGAGACACAGTGATCTGGGACAAGGCTCAGGACCTGGGCAGACTCATTGGCCAGTCGCCGGAGTACCAGGCGCTCCGGCGCGCCGAGTCGACGCTGCGGGAAGACAAGGAGACCGTTGCCAAGCTCGACCAGATCCAGACTCTCGCGCGGCAGGTGGACCAGGCGGTGTCGGGCGGCCATATGCCAGACCAGGCTACGGCGGAAGCATATGAGAACGCCGTCCGGGATCTGGAGATGAGTCCCGTGGGCCAGGCCTATGTCGTCGCCCGGGCCAATTTCGAGAAGCTGATGGCGCGGGTCAACCAGCAGATCAGCGAGGGCATGGAGAAGGGGTCGACCAGCAGCATCATCACGCTCGGATGACCACGCAGGGCGCTTTCATCGTGCTCGAGGGGCCGGAGGGTTCCGGCAAGTCTACCCTCGCGGCGCTGCTGGCTGATCGGATGCGGCAGGCGGGCATCGATCCGGTCGTGGTGCGAGAACCCGGCGGGACCCGCGCGGCGGAGCTGGCTAGACAAGCAGTGCTGGACCCCGATCACTCGATGGACCCGATGGCCGAGTTGTTCTTTTATCTGGCAGCGCGGGCCGATCTGGTGGCGAGCGTGATTCGTCCGGCGCTCGAGAGCGGCCGGGTCGTCCTCTCCGACCGATTCACCCTCTCCACTGAGGCCTACCAGATGGCCGGGCGGGGACTGCCAGCCGAGGTGATTCTCCCAGCAAACCGAGCGGCGAGCTTCGGGCTCCGTCCCAACCTGACCCTTATCCTTGACCTGCCTCCCGAATTGGGACAGGCCCGGCAGGTTGCCGCTGGCAAGCGGCTGGATCGGCTCGACCGGGAGAGCGCCGAGTTCCATAGGCGGGTCATCGTCTACTACCTGGCGGCACAGGGAGACGGGGTGCGACATTTAGATGGGCGCCTTCCGCCGGACCAGCTCTTGCAGTCCGCCTGGTCGGAAGTGCTCACGGTTGTGCCGGAGAGCTTTGGAGCCGCTCGGCAGCCGTAAACGAGGTTGTGGCAGTACAATCACTTAGAGTCGTAGCGTTGGGCCGGCCGGACGGCAGAACACCGGCGGCGGTATCCGGGCGGCGACGAGATTCTGCGGGAGTGGAGGCAGGTATGAAGCAGCGGTGGGGCGTAATCGGCTTGGTGGCGGTCATCTCGTTTCTGAGCGGCGGGTGGCTGCTCCAGCGCGGCGTGGTGAGCGGCGGCAACGTGTATCAGCAGGCGCGACTCTTCGATGATGTGTTGGGTCATGTAGCCGCCTACTACGTCGACTCCATCGGAGAAACTGACCTTTACGGCCGGGCCACTCGCGGGATGCTGGAGGAGCTCAAGGATCCATACTCCGTGCTGCTCACCGGCGATGACTACAAGTCGCTGACCGAGCAGACCTCGGGAAACTACGCCGGGCTCGGCATTCAGATCGACGTGCGGGACGGGTGGATCACCGTCGTTGCTCCGCTGCCGGAGACGCCCGCCGAGCGCGCGGGGGTCGAGACGGGTGACCAGATCATCGAGGTGGACGGCAAGTCTACCGAAGGCTGGAAGAACGATCAGGCGGTCAAGGCGCTCCGTGGTGAGGCGGGTTCCCGGATCACGATTTCGGTGCGCCGCGCCGGCATTCCAGAGCCTCTGAAGTTTACTCTCATCCGTGCGCACATCCACATCCGTTCGGTCCCGCAGGGTACCATGTTCGATGGCGGAGTGGGCTACATCTCCCTCAGCCCGGTCAGTGAGACGTCGGCGGATGAGCTCCGGCAGGAGATCACCGCGATGAAGGGCAAGGGAATGAAGACGATGATCCTCGACCTGCGGTTCAATCCCGGTGGCCTGCTCGATCAGGGTGTGAAGGTGGCCGATCTCTTCCTCGACGCCAAGCAGGAGATCGTCGCCACCCGAGGCCGCGCTCGCGGCTCGACCAAGCAGTTCTACGATGAGGCGCGGCAGGCCTGGCCTGATCTGCCGATCGTCGTGCTGGTGAACGACGGCACCGCCAGCGCGGCGGAGATCATCGCCGGCGCGCTCCAGGATCACGACCGTGCGGTGGTGGTCGGTGCCCCCACGTTTGGCAAGGGTCTGGTTCAGACCCTCTTCCCGCTGGCAGAGGGAGTCGCGCTCAAGCTCACGACGGCCCGGTGGTATACCCCGAGCGGCCGCACCATCCAGCGCATCGCCAAGAACGAGGAAGATCAGGCCCAGGAGGCTGCGCTCGCCGTGAATGACACCGTTCTGGGGCAGCCGGACAAGGAGCACAGCGATTCGGCGCTCAAGACGCGGCCAATCTTCCATACCGACGCCGGTCGAGTGGTGCGGGGTGGCGGCGGCATCGTGCCGGACCTCGTGGTGCGGCCGGACACCCTCAGCGACAGTGAAAAGGAGTTCGCCAAGGCGCTGGGCACTGATCTGCCGCTCTATCGCGACGCGCTGACGTCCTACGCCCTGGAGTTGAAGAAGAACCACCGAGTGCCTAACGAGAGCTTCAAGGTCACACCGGAGATGCGCCAGCAGGTGTACGAGCGGTTGCGCTCCAAGGGTGTGAAGCTGACCCAGGCGGAGTTCAACGGGGCGGGCTCGCTGATCGACGAGCAGCTCGGCTATGAGATCACCCGATACGTCTTCGGGCGGCCGGCGGAGTTCCGCCGAAAGGCGCAGGACGACAAGCAGATGCAGACCGCGTTGGGGCTGCTCCGGAAGGCCCAGAGCCCGAAGCAGCTCTTGAGTCTCGCCGCGGCAACTCGATCGCCGCTCACCGCTCAGAACTGACCGCTCAGGCAGTGCGACGTCGCTTACGAGCCCGGCTCGCCGTTCCCCGGCGGCCGGGCTCGTAAGTTTTCATGTCGGGGAGGCCGGTCGTGTCGAAGCCGAGGGTCGCGATCATTGGACCAGGCCGCATGGGCCAAGGCCTAGCACTGGCTCTCACGCATGCCGGACAGGACGTTATTCTCCTCGGCCGCACGCCTCGGGCCCTCATACCACCGCTTGCCCTGCATCATGGCGATCGGGTTGCGGCCGTTCGCAGTGCTGGTCTGGTGCTGATTGCGACGCCGGACGATACCATCTCCGGAGTTTCGAAAGGACTGCGGGACGATCAATCGGTTGATGCCCATCACGTGGTGCTACACCTCTCCGGCCTGCTCGACCGGCGGGCGCTGAGTGTGCTGGAGCCCACCGGCGCCGCTCTGGGTTCCTTTCATCCCCTGCAGAGCGTTGCCGACCCGGCCTCGGCGCCGGAGGAACTGGTTGGCAGCTACGCGGGGATCGAGGGCGACGAGCGCGCGCTCCAGGAAGGCAATCGCTTGGCAACGGCCCTGGGCATGATTCCGGTTCGACTGCCGCTCGAAGCGAAGCCGCTCTATCACGCAGGCGCGGTGGTCGCGGCAAACTACACGGTCGCGCTCGCCAACGTGGCGGAGCGTCTGGCCAGGTCTGCTGGGCTCCCGTGGGACACAGCGAGCAAACTTTATCTCCCCCTGATCCGGGGCACCCTGGCCAATCTTGAGTCCGGGACCGCGGCAGCACTCACCGGTCCGGTCCGTCGCGGCGATCTCGAGACCATCAGGGCTCATCTCGCTATTTTGGGCCCCGAGGAGCGTCGACTCTACCGGACCCTCGGTCTCGCGGCCCTTCGGTTGGCTCGTGAGGCCGGCCTGCCCCCCGATAAGGCTCAGGCCGTCGAAGAGCTGCTGGGCAGCGGCGACTAGCTCGCGAAACTTTCTGCTCGCGGTGCGCCTCGTCGAGGGTGCCGGCAAGTTACTCGACAATGAAGTCGGGTACGAGATCGCTCGCTACGGGTTCGGACCGGCGGCGGAACGGCGGAGGAGGATCTGGGAATGCTCCCAAAGACCGGCGCTCACTGATCGACCACGCGCACGCCCTCGGGCACGGTGAAGACGAAGGTCTTGTCCGACACCGACTGGTTTACCCGCAGGTGGGATAGGGTGAGTACTCGGCTGGCGCCCGCATGCTCACTGATCTCGAGGCGCCGGGGCAAGCCGTCTGCCTTGGCCAACCAGACCACGGCACGGTCGAAGGGAAGGTCCGGCACGGCCGGCACCAGCTCGACCACGTCCACATCCTGGCTATTGATCCGATCCGGCCTGACATAGGTAGCGCGATAACGCTCCGTGGGTTTGTCCAATAGCCACGCGAGGATGTTGTAGCCATACACCGGGCCACCGCTCGGGACCCGGATGCGTAGAACCTGCCCTGGCGTGGTGCTCGGAGTGTATACCCAGATATACTGACCATCGATGATCACCGCCTCACCCGGCGGGTCGGAGAATCGCATGGCCAGCTTCGATGGCCCGGCCTGCACCAACGTTCCCCGGCTCTCGGAGCTGTCGATCATCGGGTTGTTGATCAGCTGCACGAAGTCCGCACCCAGGCTGCTCAACGAGCGGTACACTCTGGCGGAGCGTCCTACGATCGCGTCGGCGTTCTGGGCGTGGGCTGACGGGGCGGTAAGGGCGGAAAAGGCGGTAAGGGCGGAAAGAAGACTGGTCCTTGACCGAGAGAATTTCACGTTCGAACTCCGGCCGGCTCGGCCACCCTGCGCCCAATGGCCTCCGCGATCAGGCGGGTTTCTTTCATCAGGCGCTCGAACTGCTCGGGATAGAGACTCTGGGCCCCGTCGGACAACGCCCGATCGGGGTTCGGGTGCACTTCGACCAGAAGACCATCGGCGCCGGCGGCCACGGCGGCTCGGGCCATGGGAATGACCATGTCTCGGTGTCCGGTCCCGTGGCTCGGGTCGGCAACAATCGGTAAGTGCGAAGCGGCATGCACTACCGGGATCGCGCTCACGTCGAACAGGTTGCGCGTGGCCTGATCGAAGCTGCGGATGCCTCGCTCGCAGAGGATCACGTCGGGATTTCCCTCGGCCAGAATGTACTCCGCGGACAGGAGCAACTCCTGGATGGTGGCGGAGAGCCCCCGCTTTAGCAGGACCGGCTTGCCGCACCGCCCGGCATACTTGAGCAGGGAGTAGTTCTGCATGTTGCGTGCACCGATCTGAACCACGTCCGCTACCTCCAGCACCAGATCCAGGCCCTCCGCATCCATGGCCTCGGTCACGATAAGAAGCCCGGTCTCTTCGCGGGCTCGCGCCAGCAGCTTGAGACCGACGGGGCCGAGGCCCTGGAATGAGTAGGGCGAGCTCCGGGGCTTGAATGCTCCGGCTCGGAGAACCGTCGCGCCCGCCTCCCGCACTTGTCGTGCCGCGGTCAGAATCTGGCGCTCACTCTCCACCGAGCAGGGGCCCGCCATGACGACCACATCGTCGCCGCCGACAGTCAGGCCACCCGGCAACCGGATCACCGTGGACTCCGGCTTCCACTCGCGCGAGACTTGCTTGTAGGGCTTGGTGACGTGGATGATTTCCTGCACGCCCGGGAGGGCCGCCAGCCGAGATCCGTCCACCCGACCGTCGTTGCCGACCAGCCCGACCGTAGTCCGCTGCCTGCCAGGCATCGGTCGGGCCTGATATCCCATCTCTTCGATGGTGGCGACGACGCGTTGGATGTCGGCTTCGGCCGCCCCGTGGCGCATGACGATCAGCATGGCCCAGCTCCCCGGACACATGAATCACAGTGCAGGGCTGCGGGTCGCGGGTCGCGGGTCTTTGAGCGAGATGTCCCGAACATCAAAGCGCACGAACCGTGGGCTCGAGTCGCGTGCGACCCGTGACCCGCGACCCGAGACCCGTGACCCTCACACACGCTCCCGCTCTCCCAGCCTGACCCCCACGATCGTCGAAACGCCCGGCTCCTGCATGGTGACCCCATAGACCGCGTCGGCGGCCTGCATGGTACGGGGATTGTGGGTGATCACCAGGAACTGGGTACTGGCCTTGAACTCGTCCAGTAGCCGGGTGAAGCGGCCGACGTTGGCGTCGTCCAGTGGTGCATCGACCTCGTCCATCAGGCAGAAGGGACTCGGCTTGGTAAGATAGATGCTGAACAACAACGAGACCGCTACCAGGGTCCGTTCCCCGGACGACAGCAGATGGATACGCTGGGTCCGCTTCCCACGCGGGGCGGCATGAATGTCAATCTCGCTCTCGAGCGGGGCGTCGGCATTAGCCAATCGCAGCTCACATTCGCCGCCCCCGAACAGGGTGTGGAACACCTTCCCGAAGTTCTCCTGGACTGCGGCAAAGGTCTCCAGGAACATGCTCCGCGCGGTCCCGTCGATCTCTCGGATCGCCTGCATGAGCGCCTGACGGGCCGCCACCAAATCATCCCGCTGGGCGGTGAGAAAGTTGAGCCGCTTGACCTCTTCCGCATGCTCCTCGACGGCCAGCGGATTCACCGGCCCGATCGCCTCCAAGGCCTCGATGATCCGGGATGCCTCAGTCTCCAAGGTCTCGAGATCCAGATCCAGGAGTGTGGCGCCCTCGATCAGCTGGTCGAAGTTTCGGCGCCATTCGGCTTCCACTCTTTCCACAATGCTGCGCCGGGCGCCAGCGGTCTCGGTCAAGCGAACCTGTAGCGCGTGACTCTCCTCGCTCGCGCTCTCCAGCTTCATCCGGGTGGCTCCCACTTCCCGTTCCGCGGCGTCGAGCATGGCCTCGGTCTGGGCGAGCTCGGTCTCAGCGTCGGCTGTCCCGGCCTCCAGCTCGCGTGCGGCCACCTGCCGCTCGGCTCGTTGCTCCTGCCATTCGGCCTGCTGTGACGCCAGGGCTGCGGTATCGGCTTCGAGCTGACCTAGCTCACCGGTGAGCGAGACCATCTGGGCCTCGGCCTGGGCCCTGATGCCGCTGGCGCGCTGCAGGCGCTCCTCCGCCGAGCGCAGCCCCCCAGCGATGTGGGCCTCCTGAACCTGCCAGTGCACCCGCTGCTCTCTGGCCGCCTCCTGTTCGCCTTCCAGCTCCGCGAGCCGCGTGCGGCCTGAACCCAACTGATCGTCCAGCCGGGTCCGGGCGAAGTCGCCCTCGACCAGCGCGCTATCGATCTCCTTCATCCGGCGCTCGGACCCTGCGACCCGTTCGGTGAGTCGGGCGACCTGGGCGGCCGAATCCGCGGCCTCGCGCGCCAGATTGCTGACCAGACGCTCGAGATCTTCCCGCACGGCAAACGCCTGCCGCTCCGCTTCGCGAGACTGCTCTGCGGTTGCGGTGGCTGCCACCAGTCCGGCTTCCCGCTCGCTCAGTCGCTCCATTGTGGTCCGAAGCGCGGTGTCCGCCGCGGCCAGCGCGGCTTCGGCCCGTTCGACGTCGTGCACCAGGGCTGCGAGCTCGGCCCGCCGCCGCAGCGGTCCGGAGGGCGCACCGGCGCCACTCAGGAAGATCGCGCCGCTCGCACGTCGCAGGACTCGCCCTGCCTGGTCGAGGACCTCCGAGCCTGCCAGAGCTGCACCAACCCACCCCGATGCCGGCCCATCGACCCGAAGACGTTGGTCCAGGGGCTGCGGATCTCCTACGGTCAGCGGACCAGGGTCGAGCGGGAGGAGGACCAAGGCCCCCGGCTGGTGTTCCGCATGCCACTCCTGAATCGCTCGCACGGTCTCGCCATCGCGCACCAGGACCGCGTGCATCCAGTCACCCAGCAGTCGCTCCGCCAGCTCCGCGTCCTCCCGAGCGGTGCTGACGAAATCACTGAGAGGGCCCAGGACGCCTTGATCGAAACGGTCGCGCACCGCAAGCAGCGCGGCGGCAGCGGGGGCCAGGCCGACGCGGTCGCGCTCCAGCTCCTCCAGCGCGTGGCGTCGCGCCTCCATCTGGGCCAACGCCTCCTCCGCCTGCCGCCGGTCTGCCCGGTGCATCGCCTCGCGCTCCCGGGTTTCGGCCAGCAAGTGGCGGGCATGCTCGGCATTGGCCGCCGCACTCTTGGATTCCTGGCTCAGCACTCCAGCATGTTCGGCGGCGAGGTCATGCCGTTGTTGAGCGGTGGCGAGCTCGCTTTCCAGCGCCTGCCGCTGGGCTGCCGCCTGCGCTGCACGTTCCCTAAGTGATGCGAGCTCCCCCTCCAGTGCGGCGCGCTCCCCCTCGAGAGACCGAAGCGTCTGGGCCTGTTGCTGGAGCTCCTGCTCGAATTGGCGTACCAGATTGCGCTGCTCCGCCAGCCGGTGGCGAACATCTTCCTCGGCTCGAGCCCGGCCGGTCAACTCAGATTGAATTCGCTGATGCTCCAGTGCTGCGGTGTGGCGATCCGCGTTGGCCGACTCCTGCTCCGCCCGCGCCTGTTGCGACCGCAGCTCCATCTGCGCCCGCTCCTCGGCCGCGCGGCTGCGTCGCACGTTGGCGTTGGCCAGGCGCTCCGCGGCGAGAGCCAGGTCGCCCTCCAGCCTTTCCAGCTCGACTCGAAGGGCCGCCAGGCGGCGATCGAGCTCGGTGCGCCGGGTCTCAGCCGTGGAGCGGTCCCGAACGCACTCCTCGCGCCGTCGCTCGGCCTGAGTCAACCGCTGGCGGGCCACGGGTAGGATTTCGGTAAGCTCAGCGAATCGAGTCTCCATGCCCGCCACTTCGTGGGCCAGACGCTCGAGCTGCCGCTGAGCCAAGGTCACCTGTACCGAGAACTTTTCTTCCATCAACTTTCCGTGGCGCTCGGCCTTGCCCCGTTGCCGGGCGAGGCTCCGAATCTGCGACTGCACTTCCGCGATGAGGTCCTCGACCCGCTGCAGATCCACCGCGGTCTCTTCCAGCCGTCGCTCAGTGCTGTGCTTCCGATCGCGGTAGAGCCCGATACCCGCCGCTTCCTCGAACAGTGAGCGCCGCTCCTCCGCCCGATCCGAGAGCAGCAAGTCGATCATCTTAGCCTCGATCACCACCCCGGCGTCGCTGCCGAGGCCGGTCCCACGCAGCAGGTCCTGAATGTCCCGCAGCCGGACCGGCGAGCCGTTGAGGAGGTAGTCGCTCTGGCCCGAGCGGGAGAGCCGTCGGGTCACTACCACTTCCCGATATGCGATGGGGAGGTCGCCGTCGGAGTTATCGAGGTACAGCGAGACCTCGGTGACGTTGACCGGCCGGCGAGCGGCCGATCCCTGGAAGATCACGTCCTCCATCTTGCCGCCTCGAAGCAGGCGGGCCGACTGCTCGCCGAGCACCCACCGGACCGCGTCCGAGACATTCGACTTGCCGCAGCCGTTCGGACCCACGATCGCGGTCACGCCCTGCTCGAACGTCAGGGACACCGTGTCGGCGAACGACTTGAAACCGGCCAGCTCGAGCCGAGTGAGCTTCATACGGGTTTCCTGGGTGTGGCGTTCGATCGGGCGACAAGGCGCCCGGGGACCTACGGGGTCGGCGTATCCTGAGCCGTCACGATGAAGGACGGCATTCCGATCTTACGTCCGGTCGCTTCGGCTTGCTCACGGGTCGCATAGGGACCCAGCACGACGCGGTACGCCTCGTCGCTGCGCTTGGGCGCGAGCACGGTGGCAGGGAGACCAGCCGCGCGCAATTTCTGGGAAAGCTCGTTGGCCCAGGCCGGATTCTGGGAGCTGCTGACCTGGAGATAGACGGAGGGAGCACCACCGCTATCGCCCGCGGCTGCCAGCGCGGTGGAGTCCGCTGCGATGGGCACCTCGACGTCTTGTGCCGGCCGCCAGGCCAGCGGCAGCCAGAAGTCAGCGGCTCCTCCCTCGATCTTGCCGGTGATCGGCAGCTCCTTGGCCGTGAGATCGCGTGCCACGACATCTTTCCCCTGCCGCAGGAGCAGCGTGGCGGGTGAAGCAACGGCCGGCAGGTCATCATCCCACTGCGCCGGCGCGGAACCGACGTAACGCCCGCGGCCCACATCCACCACCCAGACGGAATCTCCTACCTCGGGGCGCACCAGAAGCCATTGGCCGTAGCGATCGCCGCGAAGGCCGCGCGCGGAATTGGGCAAGTCGATCTGGCCCAGGACTCCACCGCTGAACCGATCGAGCACGAGCAGCTTATCGCTTTCTCCCGCCACGTAGAGTCGATGACCTGAAGGGGAGAAGAGTACGGCCCGGGCATGATCCGATACCCGAATCGAATGCGAGGCCCGCTTGCCCTGGGTCTCGTAGGTCACCACCGCGCTGTCCGCGGCCACCGCGACCAGGTCGCCCCAGAGGGTGGTGGCGAGGTCGCCGGGCGGTACGGGAATAGAGACCGGAGACTGGTCAGACCCGAGCACCTCAAGCGCAGGCCGCTTACCGGGAACCTTCGCCAGGAGCGCGCCCGCCATCGTGGCGTGCAGCTCACCGGGCGTGCCCTGCAGCTTCGAGCGAAACCGCACTGGCGCACGGCGGACCAGTTGGGTCACGGTACTCCCGGTGTCGATGACGTACAGGGCGCCGTCCGGCCCTAGCGTGGCCCGGCGCACCTGCTCTAGCGAGGGCCGCACTCGGCGGGTCTCGAGGTCGAGGGCGACGATGTTGCGCTTCTGGTCCAGCAGGAAGACGACGCCCTGCTCCGCGTCCGCTCCCACCGCTCGCTCCAGCCGCGGGAGCGTGTCCTCGGCTTTCCAACTGGACGGTTGGAGCGCCGGAACGCGATACAGAATCGGCGTCCCCCCTTCGCGGGGGATGCGGAGGATGGTTTCCGGGGTGGGGCCTCTGGAGGCAGGGAGTTTCCCGAGGGTCGGCTCGGGCTCACGGCCGCATGCTGCCGCCACGAGCAGCAGCAACGCTCCGAGGAGCGCGGGGGAGAGGGTCACGGCTGAAAGATAGGGCGGTAGGGCGGTACGGCGGTAGGCGGAAGACAGATGCCAAGCGGGCGGAAGACGGGACCGAAAAAAGGGGCGGAAGAATAGGCGGAAGCGCCGGGACCCAGGCCTCGCCTTCGGTCCTCTCTTCCGCCTTCGTTTCCGCTCCGTCTTCCGCCCGCTTTCCGCCCTGTTTCCTAGAACGCCGGCCCGAGACTAAAGGTCCAGAGTCCTTTCACTGCCTTGCGCTCTTGCGGGATGGAATAGTCCAGCCGGGCGAGCGCGATGCCAAACAGGTTGGCCCGGAGCGACACCCCGAACGTTTGCAACGGCGTGCGCACCCGGATTGGATCGTCGCCCGGGTCGCGGCTCCACTTGAGGGTGCTCTGCTCGTCCCACGCCACGCCGATGTCATAGAAGATGGCGCCCTCGAGCGGAGGGAACGCGGCGGGCAGGAACTTGTACGATGGATTGAGAATCGGGAAACGGATCTCCGCGCTCCCGACGCCGATCTGGGTGCCCACCAGACGATCGAGCTCGGCGCAACCGGTTTCGGACTGCGGATCGTTGGCGTTGAGGCACTCGTTCCGGCGGTAGGAGCCCGACGTGTTCCCCCGAATCAGCTCGGTGCTGCCGGCGAATACCCGGAATTGCCGGGCATCGCGGCCGATCCGCCCGAAATAGAATGCCCGGGTCGCGAGCACGATCGGCCCCACGATCTTGTCGTAGCGCCGGTAGTCGGCAGTGACCTGCGAGAACCGCCAGCCACCCAGCGTCTGGGCAAACTCCATCCGATACCGCCGTCCATAGAACGGGCTCACGTAGCCGAAGAGAGAGTTGTCGAAGACCAGGGCGGTTGAAGGCTGGACGTAGTTTACCCCGGGAAGATTGTCGGTCTCCAGAAACGCATCTCTGGTAATGATCCCGGTCGCGGCATCGTACGGCTCGTTGATCCGGAGAATCGCATCATCGACATTGGCAAAGCGCACCCCCGCTTCGATCCGCTGGAACCGGCTGAAGGGATAGTACGCCGAACCGAAGACCGAACGCACCACCAGCCGCCGAACGTTGGTGATGAACACATTCTCGCCCGGCTGTTCGCCCTGGGTGATCTCACTGGGCTCGAGGAAATAGTAGGGATCCTGGGAGATCCCGACTGCCCAGTTGATGCGGCGGGTGAGATTGGCGTATGCCGCGAGCACCTGGGCTTCGCTAATCCGGCCGTTGACGTAACCGGCAAACACCATCTGGTGGTTGCCCAAAATGTCGCTCAGCGAGATGGCCGATCCGCCATAGAAGCCGCGCCCGAAATTGTCTCGAGCGTACCCGATCGAGGGCCGCGCGATGTAGTCGGGGGTGTATTTGACGTGGTAATCCTTGAGGGTGAACTCGCTGGTGTCGGGCAGGTTGAACCGGGCTGAATCGAGCAGGGCGGAGATCGAGACCGGCTGCGCCAGCTGTACCGTATCACCAGTCCGGCCCACCTCGCTGGAGGAACGGAAGCCCTGCGGCGTCCGGTAGATCGACCCGCCCTCGCCTACCTGGGCCCGCACTTCCTCGCGCACCTGCAGCGACCGGCTCGTGTCGATCTTCGGGGCGACCGCACGCGCCAGGATTCCGACGCTGTCGACCGCCTGCGGGCGGTAGGGTTCCCGCTTGAGTCCCCGGGGGTTGGTGAGGGTGTAGATGTCGTACTTGCCGGCCTCGAAGTACACGAATGCGAGCCGGTCGGCCTCGCGAGCCCAGGAGAGCACTGGAGACAGCGGGGTGATGCCCTGGCTCCCGGTGTAGAAGTCCGTCAGCTGATAGACCGTCGAACTGGCGAGGTCGTAGAGAAAGACGTTGCTCACCCCGGAGCGGTCGGACACGAACGCGATGGAGTGACCGTCAGGGGACCACTGTGGGCTCACGTTCTTTCCCTGGTCCATCTGGGGCAGCACCGTGATGGCCCCGGTGTCCAGGTCGTACAGCGTGATGCGGAAGTTGCCCAGCGCGAGGTCTTTGAAGTCGGTTTCGGGCCCACGATCGCTGGCGAAGGCGATGGTCTTTCCGTCGGGCGACCAGACCGGATGGAGATCGGCATACTTGTCTTCGGTCAGCCGCCGCAACCCGGTTCCGTCGCGATTGATCACGAAGAGATCGCTGAGCCCACCGTCGTAGCCGGTGAATACCAGCGAGTTGCCATCAGGGCTCCAGGAAGGCGTGGTGACGCCGCTCAGTTTGAGCTGGATCCGCTTGATCTGTTTGTTGCGTGCCGGGTCCACGATCACGATGTCATCCCGGGGGCCGCGCTTGGCCGCGAAGGCCAGCAACTTGCCATCGGGAGACCAGTTCGCCTGCGAGTTGATGAATCGGTAGGTCTCGTAGTTGCTGCTCACGCCTGATTTGAGGATCCGCCGCTTGACCTTGCCGGTCTTTCCATCGGCCAGATAGAGGTCGACCGAGTAGAAATTCTTCTCGCTGAAGTACGCGACCAGCGACCCGTCGGGGGAGAGCGCCGGGGCCAGATGCAGCGTGCCCTGGGAACGCTTTTCGGTGAGCAGCTCATCCGCGATTGCGCGGGCCCGTGCCCGAGCGCCGATCTCGGGCAAATAGCGCTTCTGGACCGCGTCTCGCCACTGGTCGGAGAGCTGCTCCAGGGTGAGCCCGATGGTGCGGCGGAACGCCGGCTCCACGCCGCCGCCGAGCGTCCCCTTGAGGATCGCGCCCACTGCCTCGTCGCCCCAACGCTCTCCGATGTACGACCAGAGGGCATGCCCGAACCGATAGGGGAAGTAGGTGTAAGGGTCCGACGTCATCTGCTCGATCGTGGGCAGCTTGCCCTCGAGCGATGCGTCCCGCAGCCACATGGCGGTCTCGGAGTTGATCGGACCGAGGGAGAGATACTCCGCCATGCCTTCCGCAAACCAGAGCGGAGGCGCGATCGCCACCAGCGTGGTGAGCCCACCACCGGCGCGTCCCCGCGACCAGACATCGTACTGGAACTGGTGCGTCATCTCGTGCTGGATGACGTGCTCGAACTCGGTGTATGAACCGGTGAACGGGATGACGGCTCGGTTGCGAGCAAAGTCAGTGACACCGCCGGTCCCCTCACCCGGCGCCTCGCCCAGAGCGTTGGTCTGCTGGAAATCTGAGTGCGACGCATAGAGGATGATCGGCTTGCGCTCGCGGAACTCGTGGTTCAGGACCTTGGAGAGCCGGGCGTAGGAGCGCTCCGCCATTCGGGCCGCATCCAGGGCCGCCACCCGCTCGCGCGGGTAGTAGTAGACGTCGAAATGCTCGGTCTGGATGACCTTGAAGTCGAAGTTGGTGTACTGGACCTTATTCCGGCCGAAATACTGGGCCGAGAGGAGACCGGGCATCCCGAGGAGGAGGAAGACCGCCGGCGCGAAGCGTCGAAGCATGGGGACCTCAGCTAGTGGAGCCGATCAGCAGCTCCGGTGCATCATCCCAGAGGCGCTCGAGCTGGTAAAAGGAGCGGGTCTCGGGGTGGAACAGGTGGACCACGAAATCCACGAAGTCGAGCAGCACCCAGCGGCCGCCGTTGAGGCCCTCCACGTGGTGGGTGTGGTGGCCACGGCGGTCCAGCTTCTCGATGACCGATTCAGCGATGCCTCGAACATGGG
>JBIOUY010000194.1:0-2953 GCA_044867445.1 Gemmatimonadales bacterium | reverse complement strand
CATGCCCTCCTTCATCTGCGCGACCTGCGGCACCCAGTACCCGGAATCGGTGCTGGCCCCGGAGCAGTGCGTCATCTGCACCGAGGAGCGGCAGTATGTCGGCTGGAAAGGACAACGCTGGACGACGCTCAATGAACTGCGACGCGACTACCACAACCGGCTCGCGCCCGAGGGGCCTGGGCTGGTCGGAATCGGCACCGAACCCAAATTCGCCATCGGTCAGCGCGCCTTGCACATTCGGACCACCGAGGGAGGCTTCCTGTGGGATTGTATCAGCCTGGTGGATGACGCCACCGTTTCAGCGATTCAGGAGCTCGGCGGCGTCCGCGGGATCGCGATCTCCCACCCGCATTACTACTCCTCGATGGTGGAGTGGAGCCGCGCGCTCGACGGTGTGCCGATCTTCCTTCATGCGGCAGATAGCCCGTGGGTCGTACGCAACGATCCCGCGATCGTCTTCTGGGACGGCCCCACCCACGAGGTCGCCCCCGGGATCACCTTGATCCATTGTGGGGGACACTTCGCCGGCGGCACCGTGCTGCATTGGGATGCCGGAGCTGATGGCCAGGGCGCGCTGCTCACCGGCGACGTCATCATGGTCGGGCAGGACCGCCGGACGGTGAGCTTCATGTACAGCTATCCCAACTACATTCCGCTCAACGCGGAGGCAGTGAAGCGCATCGGTGCCGCGGTGGAGCTGTTCGAGTTCGAGCAGATCTACGGAGCCTGGTTCGGCCAGAATGTGCTCTCGGCCGGGAAGCAGGCGGTTCGCTACTCCGTGCGCCGCTACCTGCACGCCATTTCCGCCAGGGATCGGTCTTAGATGTCCGACCCCGCCCGTACGTGCTGCTCCTGTCGTTGTTACTTTACCTATTCCGGGTTTTCAAAGCGTCGCCGGCCGATCCCTCGGCCAGCTGCCGCAGGAGAGTGAACCATGACCGAGTCTCGGGTGAGTACCGAACGCCTGGAGCTCGTTCCGCTCGGCTGGGAGGCAATCGACGCCCTTCTCACCGGCGATGACGCGCGGCTTCAGGCCCTCACTGGTGCCACCTTCCGGCAGCCCGCACCACCGCCCTACATGGCCGAACCGCTACCATTGGTGCGTGACCGGCTGCGGGAGCACCCCGACGAAGCGTCTTGGTGGAACTGGCTGATCTTGGAGAAACAGACTCGGGAGGCAGTGGGACAGGTAGCGTTTGGCGGGAGAGCCGGGCCGGATGGCAGCGTCCTCATCGGCTATGCCATGTATCCCGAGTTTGAGAGGCACGGCTTTGCTACCGAGGCGGTGGCCGCGATGATCAGCTGGGCTTTCCGGCAGCCCGGCGTGCGAGAGGTGCGGACCCTGGCCCCGGTGTGGAACACACCGGCTCTCCGAGTGGCTGAGAATGTAGGGATGCGCCCGGTCGCCTCGGACGAGGACGACGAGGTTGGCGAAGTGCTGGTGTACGCTGTTACTGCGCCAGCATCCGTCGGATCGGCCTGATCAGAAGGGCCAGCACCAGCGCGGCGGCCAGCGCGGTCACCGTGACCCAGGTGAACAGGGTTGGCAGCGGCATAGTCTCGTACACGCTCGCGGCCATGCCGGCAAGATAGCTCCCCACCGACAGGGCCAGGAACCAGACCCCCATCACCAATCCCACGATCCGAGCAGGCGCCAGCGTACTCATTGCGCTGAGGCCGACCGGACTCAAGCATAACTCGCCCCACACTTGCAGGAGGTAGGAGAGCACGAGCCACATCAGGCTCACGCGCACCCCGCTGGCCGCGACGGTCGATGCGCCGATCATAATCGCGAACGCCATACCCAGCAGGAGGAGGCCAACGGCAAACTTTGCGGTGCTCGACGGATTGCGGCGGCCCAGCCGCAGCCAGAGCACGGCGAAGAGCGGCGCGAAGGTGATCACGAAAAGGGGCGGCAGTGCCTGGTACCAGCTCGCAGGAAAGCTGTATCCCAGGATGACATTGTGGGTATTGCGTTCGGCGAAGAGATTGAGGGTGGAGCCCGCCTGTTCGTACGCCATCCAGAAGACCGTCGCCGCCGCGAAGAGCACCGCGATCACGATCATCCGGCGGCGCTCCTCTGCTGTCCATTTTGCGATGACCAAGAGCCAGCCGAAGAAGACGAGCGTGACGGCGATCAGGACCCACTTGAAGTTGCGTGCGATGGCTTCGGCATCGAGCGCCACCAGGTGGGTTCCCACCAGCAACGCTCCCAGGATGAGAACGACCGCAGCACCGAGCCCGACCTGTCGAATCTGACGTTGCACCTTGGCCGCCGCGATCGGATCACTCGGGCGAACCGGGCGAAGCCACTCGGAAGAGAGGTACTTGCCGCCCATGGTGTACTGCACCAGTCCCAGGAACATGCCCACCGCCGCGGCGGCGAAGCCCCAATGCCAGGAGGCGTTCGCGTCGATTCCCATTGAGGCCAGGATGCCTTTGAAGGACTCGCTCTGCGCAAGCCACCCGGTAATCAGCGGGGCGATGAACGCGCCGGTGTTGATCCCCATGTAGTAGATCGAGTACCCCGAGTCTCGCCGGAGGTCGTCCGGCGCATACAGGGTGCCCACCAGAGCGCTGATGTTCCCCTTGAGCAGGCCCGTCCCACTCGCGATCAGGACCAGTCCCAGATAGAAGGTCGTTATGGATGGAATAGCGAGGCAGATGTGGCCCGACATGATGATCACGCCACCCACGAAAACGGCCGGCCGCAGGCCGAGGATCTTGTCGGCCAGCCATCCCCCCGGGAGTGACAGCAGGTAGACCGAGCTCACGTAGAGGGCATAGATCGGCCCCGCCTTGGCGGTATCGAACCCCAATCCCCCAGTCGCAACCGGCGCGGTCATGAACAGGATGAGGAGCGCCCGCATGCCGTAGTAGCTGAACCGCTCCCACATCTCCGTGAAGAAGCAGGTAGCGAGCCCCCTCGGGTGCCCGAAGAACCGCGTGTCTG
>JBIOUY010000193.1:0-10336 GCA_044867445.1 Gemmatimonadales bacterium | reverse complement strand
CGCGTGCCATCCATAGGTCGCGGAAACGTTCTGATCGACGACCGTGGCTTCTATCGGCGAGTCGGAAGGTGCAGCGATGGTATCGGCGCGACAGGCGGTGAGGATCCCGGCGGCGAAGGCGACGAGGGCGAGCCGGGTCGGCCCGGTGGAGAGCGTGCGCATAGGCTTCTCCTGCTGGTTGGTGCCATCGCCCAAGCTCGGCATCCGGGCAGGTACGGGCCGGCGGAAGGTCGGGGCCTAGCTGCCTGCTCCGGAATGGAGGGACGCCGCAAGCGATCAGCCCCGCGGCGGCGAGTTGGAGCGGTCGATGGGTGGTAGGGCCTGAGATACGGCGCGGTACAGGGGTCGTCAAGTGCGTGCCGGAGAGCTCCTGGATCGCACGGGGCGGTGACTACACACGAGCCCAGCCAGGTTCCTCGACTTTCCCCGCCGGCGACGGCGCCGCCGCTTACTCACCGGGCAATTTCGGCAAGATCCTGCGCGAGTTCGGCGAAGATACCCGACCAGTCACCGCACTTCCCCTGCCGATAGAGCCGGGCGCTGCCATACCAGGGGGTATCCCGCCGCTCGAGCATCCAGCGCCACTCAGGCACTGCGGAGAGCAGGATCCAGACGGGGCGGCCGAGCGCGCCGGCGAGATGGGCGCAGGAGGTATCCACGCTGATGATGAGGTCGAGCTCCATCATGGCGGCCGCGGTCGCCGCCCAGTCGGTGAGCTCCGGCGCCAGGTCCTGAACTTGACCCGACAGGGCGCCAAGCTGCTCGGAGCCGCGGCCGAGCTGCAGGCTGTAAAAGCTGACCCCGGGTACCTCGAGCACCGGTGCCCAGTTCGCCAACGCGTGGAGCGGTGCAGGTCAACGTCTGCGCCGAATGGCCGGCCCAGCGTAAGCCGACACGGAACGTGCCCGGGAGCGGGCGCAAAGGGGTCGGTGCGCGCAGGTACGGCGGGCGGGCCACATCGTCAGGGTGCTCCACCCCGAAGATCCTCGGCAAGCTATAGGAAAGCACGCACCGATCGAATTGGCCCGGATCCTCCTTCTTGCTGAAGACTTTCACTCCTGGCCACTGATGCGCCAAGAGTGAAACGTGATTCGGCCGTGCATGGACGTGAAGTGCGGCGACTCGCTCGGCGACTTCTGGCACCCACCGGTACATCATGAAGGCGTCGCCATGGCCGTGCTCCATCTCTAGCAGGACGCGGCCGCCGAACCGCTCACCTTCCCACCGGGAGCGGCCGACCAAAGGCCGTGCGTAGAGCGGGAACCGATCGCGCTCGAGCTGTGGTGCGCCTTCCGCGTGCAAGACGGCGGCGTCGTGTGCGTCATCGTAGGCCTTCCACACCTGATCGAGCGCCCGCTGCTCTTCGTTGAGCTCGTGGGACATTTCCGAGATCTTCGTGAGCCTGGCTCTGAGTGTTTCGATCCTCCCGTCCGGGTCATTCTCGGTGGAAGTCTTAGGAACTCCACGGGCGTTGCGTCGCGCCGATGGCCCATCAGGCCATCCGGCAGGCCGATCGCGCCGGGCCCCGCGCCGCCGGCTCACGGCTGGTCCTCGCGAACCACGACCCTCTCGGCAGCGAGCTGGCGGGCGAAGTCGTGAATGTCGACCACGGTGAAGCGCTCCACGCCGCCGTACCCGTCCGGGGAGCGGTAAGCGCGACGGATCGCCCGCACTAAGGCAGCCGACTCGATCGAGTGGGGCAGGGGAGCCTGTTCGAGATCAGAGCTCATCGCTGCTGGTTCTGATCATGGCAACGTGGATGGCAACATCAACGGGGGGGGCCCGGCGCAGCATGGCGCACTACGGCGCACCATCAGAAGGAAGGGCAGGATTCTCGGGGGAGTCACCAGAACTCATAATGCCGGGGTCGCGGGTTCGAGTCCCGCCCCTGCTACTTACATACCAACCACTTGGCTATTCGAGCTCAAGCGGTTTCTCACAAGCTCCCAAAGCTCGTTTACTACGCGCAGGCGTGGTTTGCCGCGTTCACCGGTCCACCGCTGTTCCCCGATCGGATAGAAGCGTGGGTTTCAACTGACCTCAGGAATTGATCAGAGGTCCTCCGGCCCCAGCTCCCACACGAGAAGCCAGAACCTAGTAAGGCTGAACGCTGGGCAGCATGCGGCCGACCTGCTCGAGGAAGGCACTCGGCCCGAAGGGCTTGGCGAGCACCGGACCCGGCATGCTCTGGTGAGGACGAACGCCGGAGATGAACAGTACGGGAGGTGAAGGCTTGAGGCAGGCGAGGCGGCTGGCGAGTTCCAAGCCATCCATCCCGGGCAGTAGGACGTCAGCCACGACCAGGCCGAGTTGCTCGTCCAACGTGCTGGTAATGGCCAGGGCCTGTTCACCGTTCTCTGCTGTGAGGACAGCGAACCCCTCGTCAGCCAAAGACGCCGCCAAGATACCGCGGAGCATTGCGTCATCCTCCACGATCAACACCGTCTGCCTACGCATGCCGACTTAGTCTCTTAGATATCAATGTTGCCGTCAGCTCCGACTACGGGGATCTCGTCCGCTGACTCGATCCGGAATTACCTGAGCGGATCGGCCGCCCCGCCCTCAACGATCTTCTTGTCGATGCATCTCCGGTTACCGGCGCCACCGTCTGAGTGCACTACTCATCTTAAAGGCCACACCGGAGCCCGGCTTGGATCTGGTAGTAGGAGTGGGGATTGTCGCCAGAATATGGAACAAAATGCGGATCGAACACGGGGCTGACACCGGACGAGCAACAGGGTAGGAGCGGTCCGTTCGCAAGTCTGACCAACTTCCCGCCGCCCTCATCTCATCCTCCAACCAGCTTCTGGAGCTCCTCGCAAAGCCGCCGGTCCCTTGGCATCGGTTTTCCCAGTCTGGCGATCGCTTCGCGATCCCTACTATAGGGATCACCCCGAAAGTTGAGGACCCCGTCTTGGACGAATGCAGTGAGGTAGACGATGTAGACTGCCACCGGCCGCACCAGCGTCACTCTGTGACCGTCCACGACTCCCCCATCACTCCCCGAATGCGCCGTCTCCATCGCCTCCCGGATTTTCTGCTCATTCCAATCGTCCTGCCCCGCAAGTACGTAGTCGGCCAGTTCCACCGGCTTCTCCACCCACACGCACCCGTGACTCAGCGTCCGTCTCCGTCGCTTGAACATGTCCCGCTCGGGTGTGTCATGCAGATACACGGCGAACTGGTTCGGAAACATGAACTTCACCAGACCGAGCTGGTTACTGCTTCCCTGTTTCTGCCGCACTCGAATTTGGCTCGTGTCCACGCGGGACCAGTCGATCTTGCGCGGGTTAAGCACCAGCGACTCGCGTTTGGCGTCGACCACCTCGAGTTGGTGCCGGACGAGAAAAGAACGCTTCTTCCGGATTCTTGGGAGAAACTCGTGGACCAGGATCCGCTGCGGCACATACCAGTATGGCCGGAAGACCACGAATGTCATCGAGTCCGCAAACACGGGAGTCGCCTTAGCGTACTCGTCGCCCACCACCACCCGCATCCTGAGTACCGGCTTGCCCCCGTCGTAGCCATAAAGCTCGTAATCGGGAATGTTCACGTAGATGTACCGGGGCCCGAACTCCGCGGGAAGCCAGCGATAGCGTTCCAGGTTGAGCTGGATCTGCCGAATCCGCATCTGCACCGGCACGTTGAGGGCGGCCCGAGTCGCGGGGCCGACGATCCCGTCACTCGGGATTCCATGGCGCGCCTGAAAACGCGCTACCGCTTTGGCCACAACGCGGTCGTACACGAGTTCGCTTTCCCCGGAACCGCGGAGATCCCCGGTTATCCTCAGTCGACGACGCAGCACCGCTACCCGGTCGCCCCGGTCGCCATGCCGGAGTCGGCTACCGCCCGGCACCTCAGGCCAGCCGCCCTGCCGAAGGATTTCGCGGTAGCTGGCAAGCGCTTTCACAAGTTCTTCATACTCGGGGTGATGTGGGCGGAGTGGCGCCACTATGTCGTGGAACTCTTGCGCCTGCGCTGCGACCCGGAGAGTGCTGTCAATGCTGGAGCGCCGCGCTCTAATGTACCATCCGCTCTCCACAGCCTTGGGATCGAGCCGGCCCGCGAGCAAATCAGCCCCGTAGTCGAGGAACCGTCTCGTGAGCTCGAGGTCGAGCACGGCGTAGGCTTCCGGTCTCTGCTTGTTGAGGCTCGGACGCAGCTGTTCCACGGTGCGGCGGAACTCGCCGAGGCGGTAGTCCGCGGGGCGAAGTCCTTCCCGTTCTGCATCACAGAGGTTCGCGATCAAGTCCTTGGTTCTCTCCGGCAGTTGACGAACTCCGACCCAGAGCGGCCGGTACTGTCGATCCTCGTAGATCTGCCTGACCAACTTCCAGCGGATGCCCTCCATGTACGCCGGGGGCTTTTGGGCAGAGAGGACGTTGCGGATCTCCTGACCAATCGGGTCGGCGGACCGGCGGCACGCGCCAGCCCCCAGCAGAGCGACGAGGCTGACAGTTACGGCTCGGCAGGAAATCGCCATCGCGCAACGCTCACTGTGTAAGTCACGCACGCGGACGCGGCCGAGCGGTGGGTGCGGGAAGGCTACCGAATGACCCGATCTAGCGGGACCGCCCCTTCGAGCGGGTAGTTGAAGTGCCACCACGCCTGGCCATAGGGGCTGAAGCCTTCGGCTGCCATTGCCTCGGCCAGGATCTGCCGGTTGCGCAGCGCCTCGTCGTCGACGTTAGCCGTCTGAGCAGCGGTGGTGAAGTTGTCGAAGGTGGCGCCCATTGGGACCTCGGTGCCCGTCGCCAGGTCCACTAGGGTCAGGTCCACTGCGACACCCAGGTTGTGGCGGCTCCGCTCGGCGATGTACCCGCTTTCAAGCAGCGCCCGGTGCCCTGTGCGCTCTGCCCAGTTGACCATCGCGAGCGTGGCCCTCACCGGACGGTACGCGTCGAATACCCTGAGGCCCAAGCCCTTGCTGCGGAGCCTGGCCTGCACCCGGCCGAGTGCGGCGGCCACTTCGCGGCGGAGCAGCGCGCGCTGCGCCTCGTAGCCGGGGAGCGGCGCACCCGTGAAGTTGTTCGCCGTGGCATAACGAAGATCCACCTGGATGGTAGAATCGACCGAGCGCACATCAACTAGCAGCGAGTCTGAGGCCGCGCTGACGGCGGGACGAGGGGTGGATGCGGCCGGACGAGGAGCAGATACGGCCGGCCTCCCGGAATTCACGGACTCACGTCGCAACGGGGACGCGGACAAGGAGTCAGCCGGACGGCGCGCCGGGGCCAAGGACACGGATGATGATGCCGAGTTGGACTCGGGCTCGGCTCGCGCCACGGCCCCGGACTCCTCTGCTCGAGGCCAGGTGAATGCGTCGAGCGTGAGCCGCTGCGTGCCCCAGAGCAGCCAGAGCCCGGCCGAAAGTACAATCAGGCCGGCAGTCGCAGCTCCGAGGCGCACGAGGTTGCGCCTGGCGCTCCTCGTCGGCTCGGGAATGAGGTGGACCACCGGCTCTGCTGCCGGGGCGATGGCGGCCGCGAATTCCGGCTCCGCTGGCGTGGCGAGGGCCGCCACGAACTCCGCTACCGTCTGATAGCGCCGGGCCGGGGTAGGAGCGAGTGCACGAGCGAGCACGGGGCGGATCGGGTCCGGGACTCGGCCACCCTCCGACGCCCGCGGAGGAGGGACTCCGGTGAGGAGGTGATGGAGCACGGCTCCCAGGCTGTACACGTCGCTCCGCTCATCAGTCTTGCGCCCGGCGAGCCGTTCGGGACTGGCATACTCGGCGCTCCCCTTCCCCTTGACGGGGGGGTCGGACTGCTGTGCCATGAGGGATTCCTGGCTGAAGCCAATCAGCTTGACCAGGGTACTCCCGCCAGTCGGGCTCAAGAGGATGGTCTCGGGCGAGAGATTCCCGTGTACCGACCGGGCCGAGTGCGCCGCCTGCAGGCCGGCGGCCACCTGCAGGAAGACGTCCAGCGCCTCCCCCTGCGGCAGGGCGCCCCGCCGGGCGAGCGTCTCCAACAGCAACTCGCCCCCGAGGCACTCGGCCACGACGTAGATCAGCCCATCGGGCGTCTCGTTCACGTCATAGATCCCGGCGACGTTCGGGTGCTGGATCTGGATCGCCTGGCACAAGCGTTGCCTCAGCGCGGCGAGCGCCACCGAGTCGGTGGCAGCCGTCCCTAGCAACAGGACTGCGACTTGGACCCCGCTCGGGTACTCGGCGCGGTAGAGCTCTCCGAGGGGGGTGTCGGCCAGTCTTTCGCGGACCCGAAGGCCGGCGCGAAGGGTCCGGCCGACCAGGGTCGCCTCGCGGCAGGGACTCGCGCCCGAGTCATGCTCGGCTCCGCAGTGGACACATGCGGTCGTGCTCAATTGCTGTTCTCCCGCTGGGGTCATGTGGCCAAGCTGATCACGATCACGCTGGGGGAACCCGCCAAGTACCGGATCGGTGGGGTGGTCCGGCGGCGTCAGGGTTCCAAGTCCAGTTCCGTTGCCGCCCCCGCCATTACCGAGACTCGAGCCTCCAGCACTGCCGGTGGTCGACCTTCCAGCCCCGCCTGAGCTGGAACCGCTCCACCCCCCGGGAGGCGTTGAGCCGCCACCCGGACGGTTATTTGGTGCCCCTCAGACCGCCCTGGCCATACCCCCGCTACGCCACCGCCAAAGCCGTTGGAGCAACTGCCTCCGCTGTTGCAGTCGGCGGAAGTAAGAGCAGTGTTGCCCGTAGTGAAGATGCTTAGGATGTGGGTGCGGTAGCCGACCAGAATTACAACGAGGGCACTTCCTACAAGTCCTAAAAGCAGGGTGTACTCGATGAGCGACTGGCCGGCCCTGTTGCGCAATCCAGCGGAGGGCTGACCTCATTTGATTTACCTCCGGCACCTCATCTATTGGAGGAGCATCGCACCTGCCGATTACGCCCTGTCATTCACCTGATACTGTAAGGCAAAGGGACCGACTCAGCAAGTTGGCATCTCCTTCAGGGAAGCACTACGCTAGGGCAAGCGCGTTGGGCCAATTATGCCATGCTAATGCCATTCTGGTGGGGGCGCCCCCTCGGCCGATCGGCAAACGGAATGTGCGAACACGGGCAGCGGCAGATGAAGACCTTCTGCCGCAGGGCAAAGAGGGCAGGCGCTACCGCTTAGCCTTATGGATCGACACACTGCAAGGCTCCCGTGCTTCGCAGCCGCGTTTTCGGCCCTGCTGAATTGCGTGCCGTGCTGTCGCGGCTTAATGCCTAACGGCGGAGCACAGACGCGAGAGCCCAACCAAGGCTGTGACGGGTGACTGCACCTATTTCAACTGGCACTATGAACCGTGGCGCCGTGAGTGAATCGTGGCGCAGCCTGTGGTGTACGGCAACGACGTAGGAGAGGGCAGGGTAGGGCACCATTCCTCATAATGCCGGGGTCGCGGGTTCGAGTCCCGCCCCTGCTATCGTCGGAAGCCTCGCGATCCCAAGTGGTTGCGGGGCGGTTTTGATCTGGGTTCTTAGGTTCGGAGCGGGTTGCGGCACCACCAGCGGCACCATGGCCGCCGATCTTCGACGCTTAGTGCTCAGCCAGGCCTTCTCGCTAATATTCCGCGATTAGGCGAGTCGGTCGCGGTTCCAGGCCTTGGTGCCGCGCGCCCGGACGGTGCGCACGGTGTAGTCCACGTCGGTTTCGGTCCCGGCCAGGATGGCGCTGATCTCGGGCCCGGCGCCATAGGCCAGAGCGAAGATCGCTTGGGACGATCCTTCGACTAGGCGCACGACATCCAGCAGTTCGAGGAGCTGGCACCGCGGCCGTGTCGGTGGCGGGGCCCGGAGGTCGCGGAGCGGGTTAGTAGTCAAAATTCCCGACAAGATACTCCTGTGTCATCTCCACCGTCGCCCGGTTCTTTGCGCTGGAGCCCGCTACTCGGCCCGACCGAACGCCCTGATCTCCTCCATCTCCTGCGGCGAGAGTTCGCGCGGGACCTCGCCGCGGGCTGCCTTCGCCGCCTGGACGTGACGGCGGATCCCGTCCACGACCTCGGGGTTCGCCAGGGTGGTCGTGTCCCCGACGTCGGTGAAGTTGGAGATCCCGGCGATGACCCGGCGCATGATCTTTCCGGAACGCGTCTTGGGCATGTCCGGGACGATCCAGACGTTCTTCGGTCGCGCGATCTTCCCGATCTGGGTTTCGATGGCCTTGGCGACCTTCTCCTCGACGTCCTTGTTCGGGGTCAGCCCCGGTTTCAGCGAGACGTACATTTCTACGGCCCGGCCGCGAAGCTCGTCCATCACCGGGACCGCGGCCGCTTCGGCGATCTCCTCGACGGTGATGCTCGCCGACTCGAGCTCTTTGGTCCCGAGCCGGTGCCCGGCCACGTTGATCACGTCGTCGATGCGACCGAGGATCCGGAAGTAGCCGTCGGCGGCCTGGACGGCGCCGTCGCCGGCCATGTACGGCCAGTCACGCCAGTCCTTGCTGTTCGTGTCCCGGCAGTACTTCTGGTAATAGATCTGCACGAACCGCTCGGGCTGGCCCCAGACCGTCTGGAAGATCCCGGGCCAGGGGTTGCGAATGCAGATGTTGCCTGCCCGGCCGCTTCCGGCCTCGACCACCTCCCCGTTCTCGTCGTAGATCACGGGATAGATCCCGAGGACTCCGGGGCCGCAGCTCCCCGGCTTCATGGGTTGGAGGGCAGGCAGCGTGCTGCCCAGGAAGCCACCGTTCTCGGTCTGCCACCACGTGTCAACGATGACGGCTTCGCCCTTGCCGACGACGTCGTGGTACCAGCGCCAGACATCGGGCTCAATCGGCTCGCCCACCGTCGTCATGTGCTTGAAGTGGTAATTGTACTGCTTCGGTTCGTCCGGGCCGAGCTTGCGCAGCATGCGGATCGTCGTGGGCGCGGTGTGGAAGATGTTCACCCCGAGCCGCTCGGCGATCCGCCAGGGACGAGCGGGGTCCGGATAGGTCGGCACTCCCTCGTACATTACGCTCGTCGTCCCGAGGGCGAGGGGGCCGTAGACGATGTAGGAGTGACCGGTGATCCACCCGATGTCGGCGAAGCACCAGTAGGTGTCCTCCGGGTGGATGTCCTGGTAGTACTTCGACGTGCCGGCGACATAGGCGAGGTAGCCGCCGGTGCTGTGCTGGCACCCCTTAGGCCGCGCCGTCGTGCCACTCGTGTACATCAGGAACAGCGGGGCTTCGGCCGGCATCGAGACCGGCTTCACGACCTGCCCGCGGTAGTCCCGCAAAAGCTCATCGACGAAGAAGTCCCGTCCCGCAACCATGGAGCTCTTCGAGGCGTACTGGTCGCGATGCCGTCGCCAGACCAGTACCTTATGGACCTCGCAGCCGCGTGCATGGGCCGCCGCGACCGCCTCATCGGCCTTGGCTTTGTGGTCGATCATCTGGCCGTTGCGGTAGTAGCCGTCCATCGTGACCAGGATGTGGCTTCCCGAGTCCGCGATGCGGTCTCCGCATGCCGCGCCGCTGAATCCACCGAACACCTCGGAATGGATCACGCCGAGGCGGGCGCAGGCGAGCATGGAGACGGGCAACTCGGGGACCATCGGCAGGTGGAACGTGATCCGATCACCGACCTTCGCTCCAGCAAAGTCGCGCAGCAGCGCGGCGAACTCGTTGATCCGATTGTAGAGCTCCTGGTAGGTGATCGCCTTGGTCTCTTCGGTCTCCGGCTCGGGCACCCAGATGAGAGCGGCCTTGTTCCGACTGGTCGCCAGGTGGCGGTCGACGCAGTTGTAACAGGCGTTCAGTCGCCCGCCGATGAACCACTTCCAGAAAGGGGGGTTACTGGTGTCCAACGTGGTGTGCCAGTAGGCGTCCCAGGTGAGCAGGTCGGCGTATTCCTTGAAGCACTCGGGGAAGTGCTCCTCGCTGAATCGCTCGAAGAGAGTCGGGTCGGCCGCGTTTGCCTGCGCGATGAACGTCGCGGGAGGGTAGTAGTACTCCTCCTCGCGCCAGTGCACCGCAATCTGCGCCTCGGAGACCTGCCTGTCCTGCTCTGCTGCCATCGCTCCACCTCCCACGGGAAGGCGACTCGGGGACGCCGGGTTACCGCCGGGACCGCCGGCGCCGCCCAACCCCAGTCACGGGCGGACACATAGCGCCCCGGCGGCAGGGGTGTCAAGGCTGGGCGGAGGCTGACCCAAGCCGCAGCGTAGGTTGGCGTCAGTGGTCGCGGACCACGTCGAGCTGGCGAAGGCGCGCGGGGTCGGCGAGCAAGTCGATTTCGAGGATTTCCCGCGCGTGATCGTGAGGCGGAATACGACACGCGGCCGTCCGCCCGCAGCCCACACGAGTCCCGCAGCGCCATTCACCCGGCCGACTCGACAGGCGGAGGCGCGGAAACAAAGTCAGGCAGGCTTACTCTCTCCCGG
>JBIOUY010000192.1:0-5672 GCA_044867445.1 Gemmatimonadales bacterium | reverse complement strand
GCGTCTTGACGCGTCCGCGGCTATGGCATAGCGTGGATCATCCAGCTGGAAGAGGATATCAAGATCGCCGTGCTGCTCCTGCTGGCTCGGCGATCGCGTTTTCGGGGTGCTCAAGCTTCAACGGGTGAGGTGAGGTATGGAGGCACGGGTCACTGCCAATTCCCAGGCCTATCGGCTCAAGGAGCGGATGGAACAGGCCGAGGTCCGGCACGGACAGGAGATCAGGGCGGACCTGCCGGGCATTAGGGTGCGCGCTTCCGCGGGCGCCTGGCTCGGCGCGCGGCAGGGCGACAAGGGCGAGGTCTTCTTCTGCACCATGGGGCCGATCCGCTTGCGGAGGGTCGCGATCGCCGGCGATCGGAAGGCGCTTCCCAACGCGGCCCTGGTGCAGGGCCTGAACGTCCCTGCCGAGGGAACCTACGATCTGATCAACGCGCTGGTTCGGTCGAACGGCGATCTGCGGGTCATCGTGGACGAGGTAACCGAGGTTGTCCGGGCTGACGCGCGGGAAGGCTTGCGCGGCACCGTACCGGTTCCTAATTTGTCGCTCCCAGTCGAGAGCTGATCAC
The DNA here is from genome assembly GCA_044867445.1 of Gemmatimonadales bacterium. Lineage (GTDB taxonomy): Bacteria > Gemmatimonadota > Gemmatimonadetes > Gemmatimonadales > GWC2-71-9 > CAVVWJ01. The sequence goes on along the minus strand of JBIOUY010000192.1, from coordinate 5,103 downwards.
CTCGACCAGGAGTGGCGAGACCAATCGCGCGTCTCGCCCATGCCGCAGCGGCGCCGCGGTGTGCCGTGCAGGAGGTTGATCCGCGATTCAACCGGACCTGTAGCGCTCGCACTGATGAACCAGACAGCCGCAAGCCGTCTGGGGATGGAAGCCGGAGCCCCCGAGGCTAAACCGTAAACGCACCAGTTAAGCGGTCGCCGAGGGAAGAAGAACGGGGAAGTAAATTCCCCGACTCCGGGTAATCAGTGCGTCGGGCGGCCCGCCTCTCTTCGGGGAGCGCGGGTCGCCTCTTTTTGTGACCACGGACCGTCCAGGGGTGACATCTCCTTATTTAGATGTTAGCTGTTAGCGTTAGCTGTTAGCGTTAGCCGTTAGCTGTTAGCGTTAGCCGTTAGCCGTTAGCTGTTAACCGCTGTTAGCCGTTAGCCGTCAGCTGTCACCTGTTAGCCGTTAGCTGTCATGGCCCGAGTCCTCCACCGACAGATACGCCCGGCGCACCGAGGGCGACTCGCGGGCGTGCTGATCGTCGCCCTCGTGGTCGGGCTGGTGCTCTTCCTCCCGAGCTCGATCACCCTGCTCACCGACTGGTGGTGGTACCGGGAGATCGGCTACCAGGTCGTCTTCACCCGGTCGCTGACCACCCAGGTGCTGCTGTTCCTCGGCGTGGGCGGGCTGACCTTCGGGACCCTCTACCTCAACGTCCGGATCGCGCAGCGGGGTCTGGCCGCGACCCAGCTCCTGCTTCAGGTTGCAGAATCGGCGCCCCGGCTCAACCTGGTGGTGCTGCTCCGCTGGCTCGGCCTGCCGCTGGCGCTCGGGCTCGGCGTCCTGGCCGGATTCGCCGCCACGTCGGGCTGGGAGATGGTGTTGAAGGCGATCTACGGCACGCCGTTCGGAGTCCTCGACCCGGTCTTTTCCCGTGATATCGCCTTCTACGTCTTCACTCTCCCGGTCCTCTCGGCCTCCCTCAGGATCCTGGTCACCCTCACGATCGTCTCATTGCTGCTGGTGGTTCCGCTGTACTTGATTCGCGGGGACCTGTCGGCGGGAGAAGGAGGGATCCGCATCGAGCCCTCGGCCGCGCTCCACGTGGCCATCCTGCTGGCGGCGCTGCTCGCGCTGTTCGGGCTTCAGCTCTGGCTGGTAGACACCCCAGGCCTACTGTACTCGACCACCGGCCCGCTGGTCGGCGCGAGCTACACCGACGTGCACGCCAGTCTCCCGGCGATGCGGCTTTCGGCGGTGGTGGCGGCCGTGGGTGCCGTTGCCGTGGTGGTCGGCGCCGTGCGCGGGAGCCTGGTGCGGTCCGCGCTCTGGGCCGTCGGGGCCTACGCGGTCGTGGGGCTCGTCGGTCGCGGTCTCATTCCGCTCGCGATGCAGAGCTTCCTGGTGGCCCCGACGGAGCTCACTCGCGAGACGCCATACCTCCGAAATCACATCGTCGCCACCCGCCAGGCCTGGGCGCTGGACAGCGTGGAGGTGCGGGAGCTCAAGGGCGACACGCTCAACCTGGCCAAGATCCGGGCCAACGGGCCCACCATCGAGAACGTGCGGCTGTGGGACCGCGACCCCTTGCTCATGACCTTTGGCCAGCTCCAGGAGATCCGCACTTACTACGACTTCGTGTCGGTGGACGACGACCGCTACTGGATCGACCAGAAGTACCGGCAGGTGCTGTTGTCGCCGCGGGAGCTCAACGCCAGGTCCCTGCCGACCCGGACCTTCATCAACGAGCACCTGACCTTCACCCACGGGATGGGGCTTACTCTCGGCCCCGTGAACCAGGTGACGCCCGAAGGTCTGCCCATGTTGTTCGTGAAGGACCTGCCGCCGGTGTCCACGGTCTCGCTCAAGATCACCCGGCCGCAGATCTACTACGGGGAGCTGCCCTACGACTACGTGTTCGTGGGGACTCGGCAGCGAGAGTTCGACCACCCCTCGGGCGATCAGAACGTCTACGCTCCGTACGCCGGGAAGGGCGGCGTCCGGGTTGGGAACCTCATGCGTCGCACGGTGTTCGCCACCAGGTTCGGCTCGGACAAGATCCTCTTCTCCCAGGACATCACCAACCAGAGCCGGGTGCTCTACTATAGGAATATCCGGCAGCGGGCCAGGACGGCGCTGCCGTTTCTCCGGTTCGACGGCGATCCGTACCTGGTGCTGGCGGACGACGGCACGATGCAGTGGATCATGGACGCGTACACCCTGTCGGACGACTATCCCTACGCCCAGCGGCTGGACAACGGGACCGACTACATGCGGAACAGCGTCAAGCTGGTGATCGACGCGTACAACGGGACGCTGACGGCGTACGTCAGCGCCCCGGGCGATCCGCTGATCCGGACCTGGGCCCGGATCTTCCCAGGGATCTTCCATCCGCTGGACAGCATGCCGGCAGGCCTCCGGGCGCACCTCCGGTATCCGGATGAGATCTACCGGATCCAGACCAGTCTCTACGCGACCTACCACATGAACGCGCCGGACGACTTCTACCACCGGGAGGACCAGTGGCAGATCCCGGCGGTGGAGGAGCGGCAGGGGCAGGGGAGCGTGCCGTTCATGCGGCACATCGTGATGCGGCTGCCGGAGGAGAAGCAGGCGGAGTTCATCTACATGGTGCCGTTCACGCCGAGGGGGAAGGACAACCTGGCGGCATGGATGGTGGCGCGGAACGACGGCGCGGAGTACGGGAAGCTCCGGGTGTACCGGCTGTCGCGGCAGCGGCTGGTGTTCGGGCCCCAGCAGATCGAGAACCGGATCAACCAGAATACCGAGATCTCGCGCCAGATCTCACTGTGGGACCAGCGGGGGTCCCGGGTGATCCGGGGCGACCTGCTGGTGATCCCAATCGAGGAGTCGCTGCTGTACGTCCAGCCGCTCTATCTCCAGGCGGAGGGCGGGCGGATCCCTGAGCTCAAGCGGGTGGTGGTCGCCTACGAAAACCAGGTCGTGATGGGGGAGACTCTGGACGCGGCGCTGGCGGAGCTGTTTGGCGGGGCACCCGTAGCGGGACCCGCGCCGGGGCCGCAGGTCGCGCCGACGCCGGTGCGGGAGATCGAGGTGCCGGCCGCGGAAGGGTTCCAGTCATTGGTCGCCGAGGCGAAGCAGCGCTTCGACGCGGCGCAGCAGGCGCAGCGGGAGCTGGACTGGGCGCGGTACGGGGTGGAGATGCGGCGGTTGGGGGAGGTGTTGGAGAGATTGGGGAAGGGGGCGGCGGTAAGACGGTAAAGCCTGCCCCGAGCGAAGCGAGGGGGGCGGTAGGGGACGAGAAGGTTCGGTCCTCATCCCGAGCGTAGCGAGGGACCTTCTCAGCCGTCTTCGAAGACCGTTCGGCAGGTCCTTCCGTCGCTTGCGCTCATCGGGATGAGGAGTCATATCGGCTGCCCTACCGCCCCCTCGCTTCGCTCGGGGCAGGCTCTACCGCCCTACCGGCCTTACCGTCTTTGCCGCCTACAATGCGGTGCACCGCATGGAGGCGGCGAGATCAATCGCCCACCAGCGTGCCAGCGTAGACGTAGCCGATTATCCGCCCTTCCAGGGCGACACGCCACCAGCGTCCCCTCAGCGAGTCGACCAGCACGGTGTCCCCCGGAAGGAGGACGGCTACCAGGTCTCCCTGGACACTTCGCCGATCGTGCACCTTGGTCCACGTCCGGGCGATACGCGGCACGGCCTCGGGGCTGGGCGCGGAGTCGGGCGGCACCGGCTCCTCCGCGGCGTACGTGGTGTCGAGCGTCACCGGCGCGTATGTGATGTCGAGCGCCACCGGCGGCAGGGCCGACGCAGTCACGGTCGTCTTTCCGTTCACGTTTCCGTTCACGTCGTTTGCGGCTTCCCGCCGCATGGTCGCCATTGCGAGCCCGACCCCGGCCAGGACCATCGCCGCCGCGAGGAGCGGCCGGGCCCATCCGGTTACGGGCCGGGTCACCTGCGACCGAATCGGTTGCGTGAAAAGCTCGTGCCCGCACTGGGGGCACCGCGTGGCGATCCTCAGCGCGCGTTTGCCGCAAGCCGGGCACTCTCGGTACGTCGGGGCCATGGATTGCGAAGATAAGCAGAGTGGGGGCCAAGACGGCGCGGCACGCTAATCCGCTGGTGGAGCGTGGGTTAGGCAAGAAGGACGGAAGTTGTCGGTAGCAAGGATGTGGTACTGCCACATCAGCGACCGAGGAAGCCGCGATGCGTCCAGGCTATCGTGCAATGGTGCAATATCTTGCGCTTGCCGTCGCGCGTGATGTACACCCTATCGAGGCCCGGAATCCTTCCTTATGCTCTGGTAACCACGCAACAACCGGGGCAGCCATGAGGTACAGCTCGCAGTTTGCCCGCCGTATGATCTTCCCCGGCTCTCTTCTCGTCCTCTCGGCATGCGGAGGCGGTGATTTGACGCTGCCAGGGGAGGCTGGACCGCCGGCGGATCTCCTTCTGATCTCAGGAAACTCCCAATCTGCCCGGGCCGGTGACGATGTGCCCGTCCCCCTGGTGGTGCGCCTGGTGGACGAGCAAGGCAACGCGGTCCATGACGCGGCAGTAAGCTGGGTCGTCGGCGACGGTGGAGGTAGTGTTTCGCCGGTCACCGTCCAAACTGATACGGCGGGTCTAGCCTCGACGCAATTGACGCTTGGTCCATCCCCCGGAGTCAACACGGTGAACGCCGTGGTGTCGGGGGTCGACATCGTCACCTTCACCGCGAGCGCGACCGGCGGCGGAGGCGGCGGAGGGGGCGGGCGTGGCGGACACGGCGGGGACGGCGACGATTAGTGGCCGCTTACCGCCGCCGGCCGAAACAGGAAGTCCTGGAAGTCGTAGCTGAAGTCGGCGAGCGGGGAGATGGCCACCATCTTCATAGTGTCGATGGTGCCGTCGGGATTGAGCGCGAAGGTCACGTAGATGTCGGGGATGGTCCGCTCGCGCCAGTGCGCCACGAAGGTGTCGTATTGCCAGTGTTCCATATCGCCGGTGAGGGCAGGGGAGTGGCTGAACCGCAGCACCAGGCGTCCCGCTTCTTCCTTGATAGTCACGTCGCCATACATCTGGTCGGTATATCGGCCGGCGTAGCCCTTGAGCGGCAGCGAGGGCCTGGAGGACTGGTTGCGGACGGCG
>JBIOUY010000191.1:0-35173 GCA_044867445.1 Gemmatimonadales bacterium | reverse complement strand
TCGGTGATCATCAGGTGCCGATGCGAATCGCCCATGGAACGGCCGGAATAGGTCTGCGGGCCCCCTGTTGCCCAACACACCATCTCGGTCGCCAGGAACTTGAACCCTGCCGGGGAAACCCGGTGGTGAGCCTCGTCCACCCGGGGATTGGCATTGAGTCTCGCGTCGACCATCAGTCGGTCGATGAAGTCGTCCACCACGGTAGCAATGTTATAGACGCCGCCGAGCCGGTCGTACAGCGACGGCTTCTCCTGGTCTGGCATATGGCCCTCCTTGGCCTGATTGTGGTTCAGTACCCGGCCTCCAGCATCACGCTATCCCCACGGCGCACCGTACCGCTCTGCACTACAGAGGCATAGAGGCCGGTGTTACCGCGATTGTGCGCGACCGCGGTGCGCTGGATCCCTGGATCCTTGGCGAGACTGCCCTGCGGCAGCGTTGTCATCACGCAGCGAGGGCAGGGCCCGGTGATGCTCAGCCGCACCGAGTCCCCGATGGCGAGCGTCCGCCCGATCCAGCCGTTCTCGACAAAGTCTTTCGCGTCGTTCGGGGTCTCCACGACGAGGTTGGGGCGAAATCGCCGGATCTCGAAGGTGCCGGCGGGTAGAGCTGGCGGAGGCGATCGAGCGTACTGCTCACCACTGTGGCATCGGGCAGCGTGATGCGGACCGGCGGCACCTCGGCGCCGAGACCAGGCGCCCGCCCGAAGGCGGCGTGGAAGCCGAACATCTGGGGCCATTTCCTGGGATTCTTCGCGGTGGCGACCTTTCCGTCGGACCGGTCCACCAGCGCGTAGACCCGATCGCCCAACAACTCGCCCTCGGTCACCTCGGCCCGCTCCAGCTCCTCTCCCATCATGGACTTGACCGGATAGCGCCAGAGGGAAAGGACCGAACCCTGAGTCCGCGCCGAATGCGCCATGGTTCCCCCCAACAATCCTGCCACGCGGATCGATCCGGGCGGATCAGCCGAAGATTGCAAACAAAAGCCGAGCTCCGTAATGGCAGCTCGGCGGTTCAGTAGGTCCGTCGTGGTGTCGTGTCGGAATCGTGCACCACTATATAGCACAGTATTCTATATGGCAACCCGATACCGCCGGAAGCTATCCGCCGCCGAATACGCTCTCGCTTCGCTTGCGAGCCGGCTACGGGATTCAGACAATTCAGTTGACGATTTTTGTGCGGCTATTCACCACCGAGACGGGGAGGACGCGGAGGGCTCCTCATCAATTCAGCGCTCGTCTCATTCCGCTTCAAGAAGAGCTCGAGATTGAGGTGGTGGTGATAGAACCTTCGGCTGCCATCGCACCGGCCGCCTTTGACTATTTATGGGTCCAAAGTGTGGCGTGACTCGGCTCATAGCCTACTACGCTGCTGGAACCCACCGCTTGCCCCGCAGGGTTGATGGCGGTGGCCACGCTGATGTTTCCGCCCAGCGTGCCCAAATCGACCATTACGCCCTTGGTGAACAGGAACGCGTGTCGGGTGAAGCCGATGCCCGGTATGATGCTCTCGCCCACCACCTGGCCGGCGGGGTTGATACCCGTGGGTGTGAACGAGTCCGTGTCCTCGCCCACCGGGCCCAGCTCAGTCATAACGCCCTTCTCCCAGAGAAAGGCGTGCGACGTCCCGTCGGCCGTGTTGCTCCAGCCTACTACTTGGCCGGCAGGGTTAATGCCAGTGGCCCAGCTGTTGGTCCCTCCTAGGGTGCCCAGGTCGGTCATGATCCCCTTCTCCCACAGAAAGCCGCGAAACGCCGCGTTGGCCGCCGTGTAGCTTAGGCCTACCACCTGGCCCGCAGGGTTGATCGCGTAGGCGACGCTAAGTTCACCTCCGAGGGTGCCCAGGTCGGTCATGACGCCCTTCTCCCACAGGAACGCGTGGGTTACGCCATCCACCGTCGTGGTGCTATAGCCCACCACCTGGCCCGCGGGGTTGATGGCGTTGGCTCCAGCCTGGCTCCCGCCAAGCGTGCCCAAGTCAGTCATCACGCCCTTGTCCCACAGAAACGGGTGGCTCGGTATCTCCCCTGATGGGAGACGGTCCGGCATCTCGCTCCCGCCCACTATCTGGCCCGCGGGGTTGATGCCGTTCGCGCCGCTCGCGCCTCCGCCGAGCGTACCCAGATCGGTCATGGCGCCGTTCTGCCAGAGAAAGGCGTGGATCTGATAACTGGCCGGAGCCGTCTCGCTCGAGCCCACCACCTGACCGGCAGGGTTGATGGCCCAGGCCTCGCTCTTAGCCCCGCCCAGCGTGCCCAGATCCACCGCGGTGTACGTCTTCGCGGCGGCCAATTCAGGACTTGCGCCAGTCGCCGGCTCGGTCGGCGTATCGTCGGAGGTGCACGCCACCAGCCCCAGACAGGCACCCAAGAACAACGGCAGTAATTGCATAGGGATCGTCCTCGCTTCAATAAAGGACTGGCCGCCGCAGTGAGAAGCGAGACCAGTCTGTTCGACCAGTGTCAAGCAGATCTCAAGCGCCACAATCGTCGGGGAAGGGCGAATGAAAAAATGCCCGACGAGGATGCCGGGCATTCGGTAGGGTTGACTAGTCCGTCGCGGTGCTGGAGGGCTACGGCTTCGCCGAAGAGACCACTTGCGGCCTCCAGTAGGCCGGATCGCTGGAGGCCACCTCGTCGGACGGGTAGCTCATCTTGGGGCTGAACGCGAAGAGGGTCGACTCCACGTTGGCGTAACCCGCCCGAGCGAACTCCCGGAGTTGCCGGCGCCCGTCGTCTCCCAGCGCATCGAGGTACGGCTTCCCGTGGATCTCCTGGCCCACGTCGGCCTCCTTGAGCGTCTTCATAGGCAGGAAGAGCAGATAGGTGGAACCCGGCATGCCCGAGATCACCTGAAACATGGCCCAGTGCTCGTCCATGTTGGTCTTGTCGTGCCCGGCCTGCACCAGCTTCCGCATGTCGGCGAACGCGCTGTCGTAGCCCGGCCGCAGCGTGAAGGTGGTCACCGTGAAGTAGCGCATCTCGCCCAGCTTGATGTTCGGGCGATAGCTGAGGTCTTCGCGATAGACGGCGACGATGCCCTTGGTCCCGGTGAGCAGTTCACCATCCTGCAGCCCTAGCCGATTGACCTCCTGCAGTAGTGCTGGCGTCTGCTCCATGTGCTTCCCGTCGGCTTCCCAGGCTTCGAAGGAGTCGTAGCCAGACATGAACCACGCCTCCGACGGTCCAGTCATCGAGGTCATGGCCAGATAGTGGCTGGGCCACTTCGCCTTGCGGAATGCCTGTGGCCAACCCGCCTCGACCTTTTCGTGGGCGGCGCCTTTTCCCGGCTTGACCGATTCAATGAAGATCTGGAGCACCTTCGGCGGACCGCCGGCGGCCGGCTGCTGTGCCGGCAATGCCACGGGAGCGGACGCTCCGAGGAGGAGCGCCAGGCGGGCGAGCGTAGACAAACATCTCATGGAGGGCCTCGGTTTCGGTTTACTGCGAGACGGGAACACCCGCTGGGTTGGCGGGTCTGCCGGGACTTGATCGGGTCACGAAGCGGACTGACGGTAGGTGTGACGAGGGAGGCGAGGTCCCTCACCGTGAGAGCGCAAATCGCGCCAAGTGGAGCATGTGCGTGGTGAGGGGCCAAGGATGCAGGCCGGAACCAGGGTTGTCAAGCAGCGGGCACAAACGTGAAGACAAGCTCACGGTCGGGCCGTGCAGGCTGACGACGTCAAGCACGAGCGCGAGGTCGCCATCAAGCGTTACGGCCGGAGCTCGCAGCAACACACGATAGTCATTGAAGGCGCGAATGCAGTCCGACACGAGCCCAGGAGGGCTACTCATGTCCAAGAGCTTCGCGTGCGTGGCGTTGTGGCTGAGCCTGTTGGTTCCGGCGAGTGCTCAGGCCCAAGCACGGGCCCACTTCCAGGTCGGAGTGCACGGCGGGTTCAACTTTACCGAGGGCAGCGTGGACGACGAGCGGCTCGGAGTGCAGGGCTCGATCCCGGTCGTCTGGCGGCTCACCGCTCAACCCGGCATTCAGCTGCCTGTACAACTATCCTGACGGCCCGACCGGCTTCTTCGAGGGCTCAGCCTGAGAAACCTATCTCACCCTGCGGGTTCACCCGCTGGCGATCGATTCCTTTCTATCGGTGGGATACGGCTTCATCCTGGTGCACGCGAGCCTCCACACTACGGATGGGATCCTCTCCGACACCGATACCGATGGCACCGACATTGGGGTGATCGGGCTGACGCTCCCGAAGGGACGAGTGCGTCCCTTTGCCGAGGTCTACCTGATCGACCTCCTCGAGCGCCTGAGTGCGGTGAGCGGACACCTGTTGTTCGGGGTGAATCTCACGATATCCACTGACGAAGACCTCCCAGAAACCCTATTGACAGGACGCGTCCCATTTCTTAGCCTAGCGGCCCGTACTCGTCGCGAGGATGAGTGCGAGGCCGAAGATCTTTTTCACTCCTGCGACGCTACACCACGCAGGCATGGATGTTGGTCGCCGGGTTGGGGCAGTGGATGATGATAAAGGAGTGGAGCACCTTCGTGGAGGTGCGCCTCTCGAAGGAGAATAGCACTGTAACTGCGTAGCTTCGGAGGCGCGTGGGCACCCTGAGTGGGTACCCGCGCGCCTTCGTCTTTCAATACCGCAGTTCACCACGGACACGAGCCAGAGTGTCCCAAGAGGAGGTATCGCATGTTCGAAATCGGAATCCCGGGCGCAAGCTTTGGCTACGGCGCCCAGCAGATCGGCCCTCAAGGATACGGCAGCTACCAGGGACTCCAGTCGCAGCGTTTCGCTCCGTATAGCGCCCTTCCTGGCACTCAGGGCATCGGGTACCCGGCGGGCCAATCCGTCCTTCCGCTCACTCTCGGTCCCGGCACCATTCCGTTCCAGCTCGCTCAGCCGCCGCTCGGTCAGCAACAGATCGGCCAGCAGCCCTTCGGCCAGCAGCCCTTCGGCCAGCAGCCCTTCGGAGTGTCGCCGTTCTCGCAGCCCAGCCTTCTGCAGTCACAACTTCAACAGCCACAGTATCAGCAGCTGCAATTTCAGCAGCCGCAGCTCCAGGTGATCCCGGTGGTGACGCCGCAAGGCTGGGTGGCACAACTGGTTCTGGTAAACGGCCAGCCGCTCGGCATCGCCACCGGCTACGGCACGCCCCAGATCCAGCAGAGTCCCTGGAGCACCGCCTGGTACGGCTACGGTGTGCCGCAGATCGCCGGGCCGCAGATCGCGCCGCAGAGCCAGATCGGCGGTTTTACTCAGCAGCTTCCTCAGACCTACGTACCCATGGTCCCGTTCGGCGCTACCCCTACCCCTTTCGTGGGGCAGCCGCTCGCGACCTCAGCGATGCACTAGGAGGCACCGTGGCATACGAGGGAATTCAAGGCTACGCCGTGGGCGGCTATGGACGGCTCCAGGCTGTCGAGGCCCCGGCCGGCCCGACGCCGCAGCCCGTGCTCGCGCCGTACCAGCAGAGACCGGAGGTCGAGGCGCGGGCCGCCGCCGAGTTCATGCAGGTGGCGAGCGCGGACCTTATCCGGAAGCTGTACCACTATCTCGAGGGGAACAGCCAGCGTTATCGCCAGCTGGCCGATTGCATCCCGATGGTCCGTCGTGCCGCCGAGCTATACGGTGCGGGGGACTACACCGGGGCGTTCTCTCAGGCGTACCAGGCGCACCGGGGGGTGACCATCCTGCGGTCCGGGATTCCCGAGCTGCCCAGCCTGTAACTGGGCGGCGTTGACAGATCGAGGAGCGGGCGTCGTCACGTGTCTGGTGACGGCGCTCGCCGCCGGCCTGCGCGGAGGAGAACGTGGACATGCCAGCGAGAAGGGGTAAACGAGAGATGGAATCTCAGACCGTCACTCAGACCATCACATCGAGGCGGGAGCAGTATCTCGTCGGAAGGAAACCGGGGCGAGCTGCTCCGGGTGTCGAGCCGCCGGATCTCAACGCGTTCAAGGCCGCCTTGGAGCGCGATCCGGGTATCACCATCAAGAAGGCCTTGGCTGGAATCATCGTCGCGGAGATGCCCAGGGAGCGTGCCGAAGAGCTGAGCCGGTTGTCGCATCTTGTCGTCGAGGCGGACTATCCGCTTGCGCTGGCCGACCCGGTCATCCCGTTGATTCGCGATCCCGGCGTGCTCCTGTCACCCGGCGCCGGGCCAACCCTTACCATCTCGGTCACCGGCAAAGGACAGGCGCCCGTAGAAGGTGCGCACGTCTTTCTCCTGGGCAGCGGGTGGCCTTCACAGGCCGTCACCGACGCCGACGGCCAGGCGCGGGTGACGCTTTTCGACCAATCGGCTGACTCAGTACGAGGACTCTACATCAAGCCCAGGGCGGATTACTGGAGCTTCTGGATTCCTGAGCCGGTCCTCGACCCGAGCCGACCCAACCTCGTGGCACTCACCCCGCTGGACCAGACCTTCCCCGACTTTCCCGCGCAGGAGGTGGTGGGCTGGGGACTCAAGGCCATGCGGGTGCATCAAGTGCCGGCCAGCTACCGGGGCCATGGGGTCAAGGTCGCCATCGTGGACTCCGGCCTCGCCGCCAGCCACTCCGACCTGCGATCGGTGGCGAAGCGCGGGTACGACGGCCTCGCAGGAGACTCCCACGGTTGGGAGCGGGACGAGATCGGTCATGGATCCCACGCTGCCGGGATCATCGCGGGGCTCGACGATGGCAAAGGCATTCGGGGCATCGCTCCCGACGCCGAGCTGTTGGCGATCAAGATTTTCCCGGGTGGGCGGTTGAGCAATCTGGTGGAGGCGCTCGATCGCTGCATCGAGCTTCAGGTGGACCTGATCAACCTCGGTTTCGGCTGCGCTCAGTACTCCGAGCTGCTGGACGAGAAGCTCCGGGAGGTGAAGGAGCAGGGTATCGCCTGTATCGTCGCGGCCGGCAACTCGGCCGGTCCGGTGGAGTTCCCCGCGGCGTCACCTCACGTCCTGGCTGTAGCGGCGGTCGGCAAGCACGGCGAGTTCCCGGATGGCAGCTACCACGCGACGGAGATCTGGGAGGGATCTGTCGCCGGCTCGGACGGCTATTTCTCGGCGGGGTTCACCTGCTTCGGCCCGGAGATCGATCTTTGTGCTCCCGGCGTCGCGGTGCTCTCCAGCGTTCCGCCGAACAACTACGCCGTGCGGGACGGTACTTCGGTGGCGGCGCCACATGTCACCGGGATGGCCGCTTTGGTTCTGGCGCATCATCCGGATTTCCAGGGTCCGTTCCGGTCACGGAACGCGGCGCGAGTGGAACGGTTGTTCCAGATCCTGCGTCAGTCGGCCCGGCCGCTCGACTTGGGAGACCAGAACCGCACCGGCGCGGGTATGCCGGACGCGGTCAACGCGCTCGTGCTTCCCGGATCAGAGGCTCGAGGAGGACGGGCGGACGAGCTGCTGCAGAAACTGTTGGGCGTCTTGCAGAGCGACCCGAGCGCACCAGCAGAGCGGCTGGAGGTAGTGCAGCAGATCCTGGTCGCGCTGCAGCAGGCCGGAGCTGCCCCGCCAGTGGCGGGGACTCCGCCGGCGGCACCAGATATACGCTTGGCACTCAAGCAGCTCCGTGGTGCCATGCAGCAGGCCGGATTGCTCTCGGCTAAGCGGAGAAGGGGAGCGCTCGCTTCCAAGAAGAAGGGCGAGGTCGCCCAACAGCCGGCGGCGGCGCCTGCCGGGACGGCCGGTTCCGGGCCGGGCAACGGCTGGCCGATGAATCAGCTGACCGACGCCATGAAGTACGCCGGGTTGCTCTAGCGAAAGTCATCCGGTCGGAGAACGGCCGGGTGTGAGGACCGAGCGCGGCGGCGGGATCAACCATGGTCTCGCCGCTGCGGCTCAGCGAGGGGGCTGCCTCAGAAGTGGGTGATTGAGACCAGCTCGCTTGCGATCCGCCCGCCCTTGGGCTGCACCTCTTCCACGAATCCCACGCCGGGGCAGTAGAACTTGTGCTCCCGGACGCCCAGCTCCAGCAGTGACCACTCCATGGTGTGGAGGCACTGGTCGAAGGACCCATAGGGGACGTCGACCTTGGCTTTGATGCTCAACGCCTTGGCCCGGTCCTCGGCCACGTCGGGTGCGTCCTCCTGGACATACCCGAGTCCCGGCTTCGGACCGGCCAACATGATGACTCCGGGATGGGCTCCGTTGACCCCAGCCTCCCAGGAGCCCACCGTGCTCACCACCTGTCCGTTCTCGATCTCCTTGGAGTCCTCCCCGAAGTACCACACGTTACCCTGCTTGTCCTGCGCCTCCCAGTCGAAGGTGTCCTCGGTCAGCTCATCATCGAGAAAGACCTGATCGTGTATCACTGTCGCCGTGACGCCCAGGATCTGCTTGGTATCCCGGGTGACGATGACGTCATTGGTCTCCACCCCGTCCGGTGTCTCGCTGCGGTAGTGATACGCCGTCCCCGGTATCTGCGGCAGATAAGGGTTATCGATCTGGGCGACGAAGTTGGAGGGGTCGAAGGGAATCTTGACCAGACTCGCCTCGGGTACGGGGGACTGGTCTGCTCCAAATAACCCGGGATCTGACGCGGGCGAAGACGGCGTATCACATCCCAGAATCAGAAGCACCAGCATCGCGGCCGCTAAGCCGCCTGCTCCCACATCGCGCACCATACCTGCCTCCAAGCCAGAAGCCGCAACCTGGCCGACCGGGTCTGGTCGCACGACGGTGCCGGTCGTCTATAGGAGCATCTGACCGGAATGACTTGTGACAAGATGGTAGTGGAGGCTCGTCCGAGCAGTGATCCAAGAGCGAAGTGACAAGTAAGAAAGTAAGAAGTAAGAAGTGAGGAGTAAGCATCCTCATCCCTCGCTGCGCTCGGGATGAGGAGCTTTTCACCCGCCGACTCCTCACTGCTCACTCCTCACTGCTCACTGCTCACTGCTTTCCCGCTGCCGGCAGCTGGATCATCGGCATCGCGTTGCCCGCCACCTGCGGCATCTGGCCGTTCCACCGCTTGCTCATCTCGTACTGCACCAGCGTGGGCGTGATGCTCTCGCTCAGGAGGCGATTGGCCTTGGCCTGTGCCTCCGCCTCGGCCAGGATGGCCTTGGCACGGCCCGCCGCCTTGATCGAGTCGCCTTGGGCCTGGAACTGGTTCTTCTGCAGCTCGTTCTGGGCGGTGAGCGCCTGCTGCTGCATCACGTTCTTCTGGTTGATCGCCTCCATGACCGAGGCCGGCGCGCGGAGCTCGTTGATGGTGAACTGCTTGACGATGATGCCGTAGCCGGAGAGCCGCTGCTCCAGCAGCTTCGTCACCCGGCCGACGGTCTCTGCCTTCTTGGGCCCGATGATGGCGGCGATCTCCTCGTTGCCGGCCACCTCCTGTAGCGATTGCCGGATGGCCTGCTTCACGTAGCTGTGCTGGATGGTGGCGATGTCAGTCCGGAACGTAGAGTAGAGCGCGGGGACCTTCACCGGGTCCAGCTCGAAAGACATCGAGACGTCCAGCGAGAGCGGCTGGCCTTCGACGCTGTTGACGTTGATCTCGTCATTGCCGGCCGAGCCCTCGCTCGAACCGCGGGTGAGCACCAGCGTCTGCATGAAGGTGGGATACTCCTCGATCCCGGTGGTAAGCGGATTCCTCGCGTGCAGGCCCGGGGTGAGCGGCCTGGCATCCACTCCGCCACCCACCCGATGGATCACGATCCCGACGTGCCCGGGATTGATGTAGGTGACCGCCGTAGGCGTCAACACGAGCAGGACCAACAGTCCCAGGCCGATCCCGACCAGGCGCAGGAATCGTGAGACTCCCTCACTCCCACTCGATGCCAGTTTCCCGAGCCGCTCACTCACGCCACTACTCATGTAAGGCCTCCTTGTAGCACTGCGGACAAATGCGGCTGCCGGATGGCAGGCGCACCAACTCCTCCTCCCGCTGGGCCCCATGGATAGGGCAGACCAGCTCCCACTCCCTCTCCAGCCGCTTTCGGTTGCGGTTCTGCTGCAACCATAGCCCCAGCGGGGTCCAGCGGGAGAGGACATAGAAAAGGAGGGCGGCCATCGTCGCGAGCAACGCGACGAACAGCACGCCCTCCATGATGATCCCGATCATCTCCTCCACCTTTGCTGGTGAAGCGCCGGATGAGTCCAGCGCCAGAAAATATATCGTCCCGGGGTCCCTGGTGCAGTCGGTTGCGGCAACGCTCGGGCACGAGCGTTGCCCATGGTGCGGCCCGGCAGCGCAATTCTCTGGTCCTCGCCCGAGGACCGTAGCCGTGGGTCGTAGGGCTAAAGCCATAGCATTCGCGAACTTCCGTGTCTGACCTCGATCCCCTGTAACGGAGGCGGAACCCCATGCCTGTCCTGCATTACGCGAGGCGCTCGCTCTTGCTTCTCAGCCTCACCACACTGATGCTCGCCGGGTGCGGGAAGGACAACGGCCCCAGCGAATTCAACCCTGAAGGTTCGAGCGACGACATGGCGGCGGCTCAGTCTGCCTTCTCCTCCTCGGCTGCGGCCAGCTTCGCCGCGGTGGGCAGCGACATTTCCGTGGCGCTGGGCGGATCCGCCGCGGTGGCCGGCTCGGCTCAGCTGGCGCTCTCCCGGCCGGCCCGCACCGAGCAGTACACCCGCGCGGTGACCTCGCTGTTTCACTTGAGCCCGGCTATCCAGGCCTCAGTCGCCGCGATTCCCACCAGCGTGGCGGGCAAGACCTTTGTGTACGACGCCGCGATCGACACCTACGTCGCCTCCGAGCTGACCGGGGCGCCGAGTAACGGCGTGCGTTTCGTGCTCTATGCAGTAAACCCCATCACCTTGCGTCCGGCGGAGCCGCTGAACGAAGTGGGCTATGTGGACATCGTGGATGAGAGCGGCAGCTCGACCAGTGCGTTCCACGTGATCGTGGTCTCGGGTGGCGTCACCTACCTGGACTACACCGCTTCCGCGAGCGGTACGACGAACTCCGGCCTGGTGACGGTCGCCGGGTTCGCCTCCAACGGTACCACTCGGGCGAATTTCACCGTGGAGAACACCATCACCGCGACGACCAACTCGATCAACATCGGGCTGGAATACACCCTGCGGGTGCCTTCGCGCGACCTCACCATCAGCTATCAGGCAACGTTCGTTGCCGCATCGGAGACCTCGGTCGAGGCGACGGTGGACTTCACGATTACGGGAAGGAACGGAAACCTCCAGCTGACAGGGTCCTATAGCGACGGCGGTGGTTCCTTTACTGTCAAAGTGAACGGGGAGACCTTTGCCACTGTGACCATCACAGTCGATGGCCAGGCTGTCCTGACTTCGGCGAGCGGAGATCCCTTGACCGAGTCGGAGGAGGCGACCGTGCGTGAGGCGGTCGACTACTACGACGCCTCGCTCGACCTCTCGACCACGCTGTTGTCGCCGCTGGGCTGACGATCAGCGGTCATTCATACGAAGGCCCGGCCGTGGTGGCCGGGCCTTTCGTTTTTTGACCCGCTCGATGAGACGCTACGGCGTGCCGTGGAGGATCACCCCAGAATCTCCCACCGCGAACGCATCCACGGCGCTCCCGCCCCACAGCCCGAACAGATCCGGAGTCACGCTGCTGTCCGCGGGGGTCCATACCGCTCCGTCGAAATGGAAGATGATTCCGTGAGAACCTACCGAGAACACGTCGGTCCCCGTGGCGCCCCACACCTCGTGCAACGCCCGGAAGAATGATGTGGTCTGCTCGCTCCATTTCGTGCCGTCGAAATGGTAGGCCCTTCCCCGGTCGCCCACCACGAAGATGTCGTTGGGCCCGGTACCCCAGGCCGCCTTGAGATGGATCTGGTGCTCGACTTGCGGGGTGCGGAACACCTCGCCCCAGGCAACGCCGTCGAAGTGGAGGATGATGCCCTGGTCCTGCCCGCCGCTCGGGTCCTGTATGCCGCCCACCGCGTACAGGTTGGTAGCCGAAGTCCCCCACACGTCGAGCAGTTCCACCCGGGTGTTCGCGAAGTTCATCAACGACCATTGCTGGCCGTCGAAGTGCGCGATAAAGCCAAACTGCGCTGAGCCGTAGGCGGTCCCTACCGCAAACACATCGGACGCCGAGCTGCCCCAAACCGATCGAAACATGACCAGTGTGTCGGATCCCGGCGCGATGGCCGGGACCGACTGCTCGGTCCAGGAGCTGCCGTCAAAGTGGATAATGGCCGGCGTGGTCTGCCCCTGGTGCCAGCCGGCCGCGAACACGTCATTACTAGCGCTGCCCCACACGCCTTGCAGCCCGATCCCACTCGGCGCGGGCTGCGGCGTCCACTGGCTTCCATCGTAGTGCAGTACGCTCACGTTCTCGGCCGAAAGCGGGACGCCCACCACGAAATAGTCGGAGACACTGGTGCCCCATACATCGGCCCAATTGCTCAGGGGCACCGAGCCGACCAGGGTCCAGCGCTGAATGCTCGTGTCGGTCTGTGGTGGCGGAGGAGGTGGCTCCGGCGGAGCACTACAAGTGACCACGAAGTCGATGGTCTGCGGTTCGTCGCTCGTCAGGGTGACGCTGCGAGGATTGGTCCCTCCCACCTGGCAGTTCTCGGCGACCCCGGTCAGCTCAACCAGGTGATCGCCGGAGGAGAGGTTCGCGATGGTGAGCGTGTCATTATCACCGATCGCCTGCGGCTGTCCACCATCGATGCTGGCGGCGTAGCCGTTGCTATCGGGAAGGGAACCGGTGGTGGAGGTGGTGATCTCGAGCTGGGGAAGAGATACGTCGCTGCCGTTGTCGCTGCAGCCGGCGACGACAAACATCGCGACGACAGCGCACAGGAGCGCCCATCGAGGGATCGAGCCCGAATGATGCCGCTGAAATCGAATCTTCATTGAGGCAAATTGTTCTCACGCATCAGGTCTCCTCTACCAGGCTCCAGCCAACGTAGGCGTCAATCCGATTCGATCAATAGGCGACAATCAATTAGGAATTGAGCCACTCCGGGATTTGCTTGAAAGCCCCGGAACGCCGCCCTACCGTATCGGCACACCTCGATAAGAGCCCACCCGGCGAAAGCCGGGACCGCAAAGCCACGGGTCCTCGCCTCCTCCGCGACGCCTGCACAGGCCGCTGCTGACGCCACGAAGGACCCCACGATCGCCGAGCTGCCGAAAGGTAGGTCGGCGTTTGTTTTGCCCCGGAGCATCCCCACGAGTGCGGCGAGGAGGTGGACATGACCCACATCAATTGTACCCCATATCTCCCGGATCGGTTGTTGCCACGCGGCGGACAAGTGCGCCAACTCACACATCGGCTCGCTTCCATATATCGGCCCGACTCTCGTGATGGCTGCCTGGGCTGCCGGGAGGACTCTGAATCACCACTCGAGCCAGAGGGCGCACACCGGCGCTCGCCACCGCGCCGGCCGCAGCGCTGTCGTTCCGCCAGGTAAGCGGGGGTTTCGGATTCTCCTGCGGCGTGACGACCGATGAGCGCGCCTACTGCCGGGGACGCAATAAGGTGGCCGAGCTGGCGACGGCACCTTGATTCGGCGTGTGAGATCCGTCCCGGTGGCCGGTGGGCTTCGGTTCCTCGGCGTGAGCGCGGGCGTCCTCCACGCATGGGGGTAGCTATCGATGACCGGGCCTACTGCTGGGGCTTCGGCGGCAACGGTGCGCTCGGCAACGGCACTACCACCCAGCGTTTGACGCCCGTCCCGGTGGCCGGACCGATGTAGAGCTCAAACTGGACGTCGGCTAGAGGCCGAAGCTGACGAAACCCTGGGGAAGGCTTTGCAAGCGCTCCCTACGAGGAGAGCCAACTCTTGCCCGCCACTAACTCGCGAACCAGATCTTCGCTGGTCCGATCGGCCGCCTCAGCGGCGAAGTTGGTGACGATGCGGTGACGGAGCACGGCGGGTGCGACACTGCGGACGTCATCGAGATCGGCCATCGGGCGGCCGGCCATGGCTGCGCGAGCCTTTGCGCCCAGCACCAGATACTGCGAGGCCCGGGGGCCGGCCCCCCAATCCACGAACTCTCTAATGAAAGCGGGCGCTTCGCCGTCGGGTGGTCGCGTCATCCGAGCGAGGGTGACGGCCGACCGGATCAGGCCGCGCGATACCGGGATGCGGCGCACGAGCGCCTGCATGGAAAGCAGTGAATGCGCATCGAGGACGGGCTGAAGGCCGCCTCGGACCGCACCGGTGGTCTGCTCGACGATCGCCTCTTCCTCCGTCCGGCTGGGATAGCTGACCCTGAGCTCGAGCATGAAGCGGTCGAGTTGCGCCTCCGGCAGGGGATAGGTCCCCTCCTGCTCGATGGGGTTCTGGGTGGCGAGGACGAAGAACGGATCGGGCAAGTGATAGGTCGTACCAGCAGCGGTTACCTGATGCTCCTGCATCGCCTGGAGCAATGCCGCCTGAGTCTTGGGAGGAGTGCGGTTGATCTCATCCGCCAGGACGACATTGGCGAAGATTGGGCCCTGCACGAATCGGAAGGCGCGCTTGCCGGTGGTGAGGTCTTCCTCGATGATGTCGGTCCCGGTGATGTCACTGGGCATCAGGTCGGGAGTGAACTGGACCCGGTTGAACGTCAGGTGCAGCGCCTCGGCCACGGTCTGAACCATGAGAGTCTTGGCCAGGCCCGGAACACCGATCAGGAGGGCATGACCGCCCGCCAGGATGGCGGTGAGGATGCCGTCCACCACATCTTCCTGGCCCACGATTCGTTGGGACACCTGGGACCGCAGCCGAGTAACCGCGGCGACGAGACGCTCTAGTTGCTGGACGTCGTTCTCCGGAGTGGCGGCTGTTGGGGTCTGCGTTACGGTCATCGGCACCCATAGATTGTGAGGAACTGAGGAAGATAAGCTCGGCAGTCTGGAGAAGTTACCTCAACCCCTGGGAGAGCTTGCGAAATTTTTCACAAGCCAATAGGTTAGCCGCGTGAACCCACCAGATCCGGGCGGTGGAAACACTCCCGGGCCAATGCGGTACGCCGGGTTAGGCATTCAGTTAGCCGTCACCCTGCTGGTGTTCGTGTATGTGGGCCACTGGGCCGATCAGAAGCTCGGAACCAACGGCATCCTCACCATGGTTGCGGCGTTCGTCGGCTTTGGCGGCAGCATGTACTCGCTGGTCCGGGCGCTCAACCGCAAGGACGGTGAAGGCAAGTGACCCTGGGCCGGCGGTACCTGCTCGGAGTGGCCGTGATCGGGGCCGCCGGCGGTGGTCTCCTCCCAGCCGTTCCCGAAGAGGTGCGGGCCGAGGTAGCTTGGGGGCTCGGCACCGGGTTGGTGCTCCAGACGCCCTTGGGATGGTGGGCGCTCCGCAGTATTGGGACCGACCGCTTTCTCCTGGTCTGGGCGCTGGGGATGCTGGTTCGGCTCAGCGTCGTCGGCATCGCGGGCCTGGTGTTGATCCCCGCACTGGGTGGACGTGCCGGGGCGATGTTGGGAGCCATGGTTGCCGTTCTGGTGGCCCTGTTGCTGATCGAGGGGTTCACCGCATTTCGGGAACACTCGCGGGAATAGCGATGAGACGACTGGGTTACCGGCTGGCGTTCTCAGGGGCAATCGTGGCCGCGCTGAGCGCGGGTGTGCTCCGAGCCCAGGAGCATGCGCCTGCCTCCGAGACTGCTCGGGAAGCCGTAGCACCGGAGAGTCAGCAGGAGGCCAGCAAGAATCAGATCGATATCATGCACCACATCGGGGACAGTCACGAACTGGAGACTCCCCTCGGCACGTTCGACCTTCCTCGATGGACGCCGATTCACCTCGGCGGGCTCACGATCGATCTCTCGCCCACCAAACACCTGGTCTATCTGCTGCTGGCTGCGGTGATTGTGGGCCTTACATTCGTCCTGAGCGCACGTTCGATCGCCGCCGCGCAGGCGCGAGGCCGCCCACCGAAGGGCTTCCCCGGGGCCATGGAGGCCATGGCACTCTACATCCGGCAAGAGGTGGTGCTGCCCAATGTCGGCCCGCACGGCGAAGGCTACGCGCCGTATCTGCTGACGCTCTTCTTCTTTATCCTGGCGATGAACCTGCTCGGCCTGCTGCCCTGGGGCGCCACCGCCACGGGCAACATCGCGGTGACCGCCGCGCTCGCGGTGATCGCGTTCCTGGTCATCGAGGTGACCGGGATGCGCACGCTGGGCCCGAAGGGTTACCTGCACACGATCTTCTATCTGCCGTCGGGTCTCCCCGGCGGCATCGGCGGGACCATCCTCAAAGTGGTGTTACTCACCGTGATGACGCCGATCGAGCTGATCGGCAAGCTGGCCAAGCCGTTCGCGCTGGCGGTGCGGTTGTTCGCGAACATGACGTCGGGGCACGTTCTCGTGCTGGCCCTGATTGGGCTCACCTTCCTGTTCCAGAGTTATGCGGTTGGGCTCGGGGCCTCCGTGCTCGCGACCGGGGTCATGCTGCTGGAGCTGTTCGTGGCCTTCCTGCAGGCGTTCGTGTTCACGCTTCTCACGAGTGTATTCATTGGATTGATGCGGGCGGAGCATTAGGAGGGCGGGAAAGACGGTAAGGGGCGGTAACGGCGGTAAGGTAGGATGAACAGGGAGGGAGAGGACGAAGAAGACGCGCAAGGGCCTATGTCCTTACCGCCCTTACCGTCCTTTCCGCCCTTACCGCTACCGCCCTTCGATCGATGCACCGCGCGCCCGCGCGGCATCGAGATGTACTCCGCTGAATGGCGGACGATACCCGCTGTTCCGGCCTGAGAGGGCCAGGGGCGCCGGCGGGTCACCGCGGCGAGTTCGCGCCGGGAGACGCGAGCCACGCGCGGCGGGCGCAGCCAATATCTGATCTCCCGTTGACTCAAGGGAGCACCACATGCTGTACATTCTCGCCTTCCTCCAGGCGGCTGCGGCTGGCGCCGATAAGGGCTATGGCCTGATCGGAGCGGGCTTGGCGGCGGGTCTCGCGGTGGTTGGCGCAGGGATCGGCATCGGGCGGATCGGTGGCTCGGCTACCGAGGGCATCGCGCGGCAGCCGGACGCGACGGCCCGGATCCAGACGGCGATGATCATCGCGGCCGCGCTGGTCGAAGGCGTCGCGCTGTTCGTGGCGGTGATTGCGTTCTTGATTCAGGGAAAGATTTCGTATTAGGAGAGCGTCGTTGGTCGTTGGTCTTTGGTCTTTGGTCCAAACAGGATCAAAGACCAAAGACAGAACTGCAAGACCAAAGACTAACGACTAAAGACCAGCGACTGCTGAATACGCCCAGCGACTCGTCAGGAGCAACCATGCTGTCTCTCGTTGTCACTCTCCAGGGGGAACATACCTCCGGCCCGCTCTCGGTCGAGCCCGGGCTGATGATCTGGACGGTGGTCATCTTCCTCCTGCTTCTCGCGGTGCTGAAGAAGGTCGCCTGGCCCGCGGTGCTCGGCGCCGTGGAGGCTCGAGAGAAGGCGCTCGAGGAGCAGATCGCCGAGGCGGAGCGCAATCGGGCGGAAGCGGCTGCGCTTCTAGCGGAGCACAAGAAGCTGATCGCGGATGCCAAGGCGCAGGCGCACGGGATCATCGTCGAGGCTCGCTCGGTAGCCGAGAAGGAGCGCGCGTTGGCGATGGAGAAGACCAAGCAGGAGCAGGAGGAGCTCTTGGGCCGGGCGCGTCGGGAGATCGCGGTGGAGCGCGAGCGGGCGATCCAGGACCTCCGCCGTGAAGCGGTGGATCTTTCCCTCGCTGCCGCTTCCAAGTTGATCGGCGAGCGCCTCGGTGCGGAGACCGACCGCAAGCTGGTGATCGATTATCTCGCCACCTTGGATTCGGGACATTGAGAGCCGAAACCATCGCCCGCAACTACGCCGAGGCGCTGTTCGAACTCGGTGAACGCAGCGGGCAGACGCAGCGGTACGCCGATCTGATCGATGCCGTGGCTGCCGCAGTGGAGACCACGCCCCAGGTGCAAGGTGTGCTCATGTCTCCCCGGGTGCCCAAGTCGGAGAAGTCGCGGATCCTGGGAGCTGCTCTTCGGGACGTACCCCGAGAGTTCGTACTTTTCCTTCAGGCGTTGGTAAAGCGCGGCCGGCAACAGCTGCTCCGAGAGATTGCGGGCGAATACCACACTCTGCTGGACGTCAAATTCAATCGGGTGCGGGCTGGGGTCACCCTGGCACGTCCGGCGGATGACTCTCTCAAGAAGAGCATTCAGGACCGGCTCAGCCAACAGCTCGGCAAGGAAGTCCTGGCGACGTTTTCAGTAGATCCGGAGATCCTGGGCGGTGCCGTGGTCCGGGTGGGAGAACGGATCCATGACGGGTCGATCCGGCGGCGGATGACGCGATTGAGGAGGCAACTGGTGGCGCGGTAGAGCGGTAAGGCGGTAGGTAACAAGGTGCGATCCTCATCCCGAGCGAAGCGAGGGTCCCATTCCGCAGCTCTCGGAACCGGCTGAGTAGGTCCCTCGGTCGCATACGCTCCCCTCGCTGCGCTCGGGGCAGGCTCCTCGGGATGAGGAACTACCTTTGCCTTACCGCCTTACCGCCCTACCGGGCAGCGGCAACAAATCCGGCTCCACCCATTCGCGCCGTGCCTCGACCGACATCAGGCGCTCCCGGGTCCAGTGTCGCAGGGGAAGGTCCCGAGCACCATAGCTGGCGTACAGGCGGTTGACTCGCTCTGCCAGATCGCCACCCGCCAGCTTGCCACTCCGCACGCAGTGATCCATTAGCCAGACGTAGAATCGGGTGATGGTCTCGTGGTAGCCGCCGGTCTCGGTGTTGGCCCCTCCCGCTGCCACGTTGTATCGGCGGATCCCTTCCCGCATCAACCGCAATGCCTGCTCGTGAGACTGCCGCTCGCAATAACAGAGCGCCACGGCAAGATGGGCCCGATGAGTCCACCTTGGCTGGGCAGGGTACAGCTCTCGAATCCGGCCAGAAGCCGTTCGACCTCACACGAATCCGTGAATGGTCGGTCAGCGGGAGCCGATGTCGTGCTCATGCCGCCGTGTCCCGGCGAGGGCGATCCAATGACCGCTCCTGAGCTCGATCGGTTGCCGGCGCCGTCTTGGATCCGAGCTGAATCATGAGCACCGCACCCAGGATCAGGACCATCGCCGCGATGGTGCGGATGGTGATGGCCTCGTACAGAATCAGCCAGCCAAGCAGTACCGCCACCACCGGGTTCACGTAGGCGTAGGTGCCCACCACGGTCGCGGACCCATGTCGCAGCGCATAGGCATACGCGGTATACCCCACGATAGAACCGAACACAATGAGATACGCCAGCGCCGTGATCGCGCGGGGCTCGAACCGCCACGCCGGACCTTCGCCCAGCACCAATCCCAGGGCGATGATCACGGCCCCGCCCACCAGCATCTGCATGGCCGATGCGGCGAACGGAGTGGTGTTGGTCTTGTTCCGCTTGGAGTACACCGTGCCGAGCGCCCAGGACGCGCTCGCCAGCGTGAGCGCAATGGGTCCTTTCAGGTCCGCGCTCAGGATCTGTCCCGGCGTCACTCGGGCCAGCAATGCGCTGCCGAGAAAGCCGAGTGCCAGGCCCACGCCCACACGCCAGGTGAAGATGGTGGACCCGCCGGGCACGACGGCGTCGAAGAACGCGGCCCAGAGCGGAACTGCTGCGATGAACACACTCGCCGGACCCGACTCCACGAACTGCTCGGCCCACACCACAACCGCGTTGCCGCCCATCAGCAGCAGCACGCCGGTGATCCCCTGGATGCGCCAATCGCGGAGGCTCCGGGGCAGGCGGTCGCCGGTCGCAAGGACGATCAGTGCCAGCAGTGCCCCTGCGATCAGGAACCGCACGCCCGCAAACAGCACGGGAGGAAGGTCCCGCACCCCGATACGGATCGCGAGGTAGGTGGAGCCCCAAACGGTGCACACCAACAGATAGGCAATCAGCGCCTTGCCTCTGAGTCCGGCCATATCAGTCGAGCTCCACGGGGGTAATACCGGCCTTCTCGAAGACGGATGAGAGGACAATTGTCGTGCGGGTGCTTGCCGGCCGCCCGGATTCCCGGACCAGTCGAAGGACCTGCTCCAGACTGGCGAGCGATTCGGCCGCGACCTTGAGGATGTAGCAATCCTCTCCGGCCACATGGTGGCATTCGAGCACATTGGGATTGGCCGCCAGCTCCTCGACCCGCGGTTCGGAGGTGATCCCGTCGGAGGCAGGGTACCGAACGGCAACGAACGCAGTGACCGGATATCCCATCTTGGTCCGATCGAGACGGGCGGTGTACCCCACGATATACCCCGCTTCCTCCATTCGCTTGACCCGCTCCATGACCGCGGGCCGGGAGAGCCCCACTTCGTCGGCGATGGCCTGATAACTGGCCCGCCCATCGGCTACGAGGAGCTGGAGGATCCTGCGAGAGGTGGGGTCAAGAGGCGGGGTCATGAGCAAACTCCTGGCTCAGCTGTTCGTTGACTGAATGTAGGCAACGCAGGCTTTTCGTCAATCTCAGATCTTGCTTTCAAACTATTAGCCCGGCTATGCACCCAATGTGTAACGAATCGTCAGACCGGACAGTTTCCAATCTGGGGGCCCAAGCGCTCTCCGCTAAGCTGGCGTTCGGTCAGTTAGAGAGGTAAGCTGGACCGCCGACTCTTACGGAGGCTGCGGCATGGTGGAAACCGTGACACGTGGAGCAGTGCTGACTCTCCTGATCGTCACGCTGCCAGACTTGGGGGCATGTACTCCGGAAGCTACGGCCCCGCAGGGGGCGGCCGCGGTGGCCAGGGTCGTGCCCGTGGCGGTGCCCGACGCCTGGTGTGCGGCCACTCCTGACACCGGTCAGGACAGCACTTCCAGGGGCAAGGGTCCTGCACGCCCGGCCTGCCCTTCGCCGAGTCAACCGGCGGTGGGGAACGGATCGCTGAAATTCGTGGTGGATTCGGCTTTGGCTGTGCCGGATACAACGCGGTAATCTCGAGACAATCAGCGGCGGGGCAACCACTGATTCTGGGGCGGCCGGCCGGGTTAGAGGGAAGTCAGTCGAGCACGCTATGAGGGTCGTAATTCACTTCATGGAGCTCGAGCAGGGAGAGGTATTCCGCGGTAAAATTCCGCTCTCGATGGTGGACCTCCTGATTGCGGATGTAGTCCTGCAAAGCTGCATCTCCCGCTCGGGCCACGCTGAACCCGGCGTAGCCCTCCTGCCAGCGAAACTCCTTCCGATGGGTGAAGGTGCGGTGAATCCACCGGGTTGAGCTGCTCTTCAACGCATGAACCAGGTCGGCCAGAGCGACCGTTTCGGGGCATTCCAGATAGAGATGCAGGTGATCGCGCACGCCGCCGGCACAGAGGAGCTGGGCGCCCTTTCGTTGGGCCACGCCACTCAGGTGGGCGAAGAGCCGAGCTCTCCATTCCGGATCGAGCCAGGGCCGGCGATGCCAGGTAGCCCAGACGAGGTGGACGCGGATGGAAGTGAGTGGTGAGGCCATGAGGGTCGAAGCATAGCGGGGCATCGATCCGAAACTCGCACCTTCATTGTGCGTGGTGGTGCCGATTCTCTCCGGCCGCGCCTATGTTTCCGGCCGACGCTCGCCGGCAGCTCCATCCCGAATCCTAGGTCATCCGTGATCGCACTGGTCCTCCTCGCACTTCAACAAGCCGCAGACCAGCCTGATCACTCCTCCTACTGGCAACAGGAAGTGGCCTACATCATCACCGCTCGGCTGGATGAACCGAGCGGGGTGCTGAGCGGCGCCGAGCAGATTCACTATCGGAATCGCTCACCGGATACCCTCAGCTCCTTTGCCCTGCATCTCTACCTCAACGCGTTTCGACCCGGCTCGCGCTGGGCCGATGCCGATTCGGTCGAGGGGAATCGCCGGTTCAACGATCTCGTCGATCCCGATTACGCCTTCAACCACGTGGGCCGGGTCCGGATCATGGGCACGGCCGTCGAGCCGATCTATCCCTTCGCGCCGGACAGCACGGTCGTGCGCTTCGCACTTCCCCGGGCGCTGCCGCCGGGCGACTCGATGGCGGTAGAGCTGGAATGGGATGCGCGACCATCCACGGTTCCCCGGCGGCAAGGGCGACAAGGCCGTCGCTTCGACTTCGCCCAGTGGTATCCCAAGGTCGTGGTGTATGACCGCTACGGGTGGGAAGAGCATCCACTCTACCCGGCGGGCGAGTTCTATGGGGAATTTGCCTCCTTCATCGTTGACCTCGATGTCCCGCAGGACCAGGTGATTGGGGCGACCGGAGTGCCTGTCTGCGGTGATCCTGGATGGGAGCGCGCCAATCAGAATCCGTCGCGGCCGGTGGAATATCAGCGCGACTATTACGGCTCGCGAACGCCCTCATCGGATGGTTGTGCAGCCGCAGCCCCGGGCCGGAAGCGGGTGCGCTGGTACGCCGAGGACGTGCATCACTTCGCCATGTCGCTCAATCCCGGGTACCGCTATGAGGGAGGGCGCTTTGGCGACGTGGCGGTGCACGTACTCTACCAGCCGGGGGACGAGGCCTCGTGGGGCAAGGGTGTGGCGGTCGATCGGACCCAGAAGGCCCTCGCATGGCTGGACCAGCTCTACGGCAAGTTCGCCTGGCCGCAGATCACCAATGTGCACCGGATCGAGGGCGGCGGTACCGAATTCCCGATGATGATCATGGACGGTTCCGCGGACCAGGGGCTCATCGTTCATGAGCTGGGGCACAACTACACCATGGGTATGCTGGCCAACAATGAGTGGCGTGAAGGCTGGCTGGACGAAGGGTTCACCAGCTTCCAAACCTCCTGGTTCTGGGAAGCCATGGGGCGGCCGAGCGCTTACCCGGGAGGCGAGGCGCAGATTCTCAACCTCGATCTGGATCAACAGACCGAGCCGCCCAGCCAGGTAGCCGAAACCTATCGCGACTTCACCTCCTACCAGATCGCCATCTACGCCCGCGGCGAGCTCTTCTTCCATCAGCTCCGATACGTGGTGGGTGACGAAACCATGCACCGGATTCTCCAGAGGTTCTACCAGCGGTGGAAACTCAAGCATGTCGACGAGTCCGCATTCCGGGCGGTCGCCGAGGAGGTGTCACATCGAGACCTCTCGTCGCTGTTTTCGCAGTGGCTGCACGGGACGGAGTTGTACGACTTTGCGGTGGGACGGGTGAGGACGCAGAGGACGCAGAGGACGGAGAGGACGGAGAGGACGCAGAGGAGGCAGAGGACGCACGGGGCCGCTTATCCGTCTACGTCTTCTGCGTCCTCTGCGTCGTCTGCGTCCTCCGAGTGGCTCACCCGAGTCGAAGTCGTCCGCAAGGCGCCGGGGCGCATTCCGGTCGACGTCGCCGTCATCGCCGAACAGGACACGGGCCTGGTGCGGGCCAATGGAGAGGGGGACCGCGAGTGGGTAGAGGTCCGCACCAGAACGCGTCCCAGCCGGGTCGAACTCGACGCCGACGTGCGTACTCACGACTGGAACATGCTCAACAACCGGAGCAATATCGGCTTCAACTGGCCGCGGTCGTTCCTGCCTCCGCCGGGCACCGACTTCTATTTCCATCGCTACTTCTCGACCCGAAGCCGTCGAGACCGGCTCACCGTAGGAGTGCAGCCTACCCTTTGGTACAACGACGCCGGTGGGATCACGCTGGGAGCGCGGAGCCGGGATGACTACCTCGGAAGGTTCGAGCAGAATGCCGCGCTGGTAAGCTTCAGCACCGGATGGGGAACCGAGCCGGATGTACGGAAGGTCGATTTCTGGTTACGGGGTCGGAATCCGGTCTTTCTCCGGTCGCCCAACCTTTCGCAGACGCTCGATCTCTTCAAGGTGGAAGGCCGCTACGGCTTGCTTCTCCAGCTGGAGCGCGAGTATCAGGCGCACCTCACCTTCGGACCGACCTGGACCCACGCCCTCACGCTCCAGTGGGTGCACCCCGATGACTTTCGTTATCTCGATCGGGGATACTACGACGACGTCGGCACGGTGGAGCTCCAGGCCTCCACCGGGGTATCCCAGCGGGTCGGTCGGGGTTCGTTCTCGCTACGATTTTCGACGGGAGGCGGACTGGCCTACAATCGCGCGGGACTCGCGGCCAGCGGACGCCCGAATCTGAACCCGTTCTACTACCATGGCACGCTCGAAGCGATTGGCCGACGCCCACTGGGACGCGGCTGGAGCGGTGGGGCGCGGTTCTTCGCCGGGGTCAGTACCGGCAACCATGATGCGGCGAAGCAGCGGCAGATATACTTTCAAGGAGCCGATCCGCTCACTCAGCTCAGCAATCCGTTTCTTCGATCGCGCGGGGCGCTCCTGGTAGGGGAGGATTTTCACTACCAGACGCCTGGCGGAGCGAGCGTTCGGGGCATCGATTCGCGGGTCTCGACCGGTGCCATCATCGCCCTCAACCTGGAGCTGTCTCGCGTCCTGCTCACGCGGCCGAATGCCAGGCTGTTCAACCGGGCCTCGCTCACCGTGTTTGGAGACCTCTCTCAGGCGATCGGCGGATCGGCCCAGCCACTGACCGGCGACCGAATCCGGTTTCTGGGTGACGCGGGCGTGGGCTTGCGGATCGACCACCGCATCGGCGACACCCGCTTCGTTACCCGGTTGGACCTGCCACTGTATGTCAGCCGTCCGGAGCTGGCCCAGGACCGGAAGCCGGGTGATGACCCTTTCGAGTTCCGTTGGGTGTTCAGCTTCCAGCCGGAGCTCTGAGCCGGATGACGGGAGGACCGGTGCCGGAGGTTCCCTATCGCGTCGACAAGCCATGGGGCTACGAGCTGATATGGGCCCGAAGCGACCGGTACGTCGGGAAGATTCTCCACGTGCATGCCGGGCACGTGCTCAGTCTCCAATACCACAACCTGAAGGACGAAACGATGCACGTGTTGTCGGGAGAGTTGATCCTTCGCACCCGGCCGGGCACCGAGCTGGTGGAGCGCGTCATGCGCCAGGGTGAGTCGGTTCACATCCCGCCCAAGCTCATCCATCAGATCGAGGCCGTGGTGGACACCGATGTGCTGGAGGCATCCACCCCAGAGCTGGACGATCTGGTGCGATTGCAAGACCGTTACGGACGAGGCTGAGATGCAAGTGATCATCCCGCTGGCCGGCAAAGGCACCAGGCTGCGCCCTCACACCCACCTGGTCCCCAAGCCCATGCTCAAGGTCGCGGGACGGCCCGTCATGGACTGGGTGATGGACCGGTTGGATGGCCTGAACGTGAGCGAGTTGATCTACATCACGGGTCATCTCAAGGAGCAGGTCGAGGAGTACGCCCGGGATCGCTACGGCATCCCCTCGCGGTTCATCGAGCAGAAGGTGCAAGACGGCACCGCCGGCGCGGTCAATCTTGCCCGGCCCCACATCCGGGAGCCGGTCCTCATCATCTTTGTGGATACGGTCTTTGAGGCCGATCTCACCTTGATCAATCGCACCAGCGCCGACGGGATCATCTGGGCCAAGGAAGTCGAGGACTACCAGCGGTTCGGGGTTGTGGTCACCGACGCCGAGGGCTACATGACCCGGATCGTGGAGAAGCCAAAAACCCCGATCTCCAAACTGGCCAACATCGGTCTCTACTATATCAAGGCGGTGGACAGCCTGTGGCAGGGCATCGATCACGTGCTTGCCGCGCCCAAGAACCAGGGGGAATATTTCCTCACCGACGCGTTCCAGTGGATGATCGAGCACGGTAAGCGCATTCTCACCGCCGAAGTGGGCGGCTGGTACGATTGTGGTAAGCTCGACACGCTGCTCGAGACCAACGCCATTCTGCTGGAGAAGGGAGCCGGCCGACGGGTGGACTTCCCGGGAGTGATCATCCACGAGCCGGTCTACATCGAGGACGGAGCCAAGATCGAGCGGAGTGTCATCGGGCCGAATGTTTCGCTGGAGAGCGGCACTAGGATCAGCAACAGCCGGATCATGAACTCGATCATCGGGGGCCACTCGGTGCTGTCCGACACGGAGCTGGACCATTCCATGATCGGAGATTACGTGATAGTAGAGGGTCTGCGCGGCAGTGTGACGCTGGGAGACCACTCTGAGGTGACGGCGAAGCCCCCATCCTGAGCGCAGGACGCAGCTCGCGAGGTACGATGGCGTCGGTTGACGATCTCTGCCGGTCCTACCTGGACCTCAAGTACCACTTCGATCCGGCGGCGGCGAGCGCCGCGGGGCTGGTCTCCCAAGACGGTCGCCTGGGCCGGTTCGATCGCGACGCGGTCAGAGAGCAGATCTCCGCCCTGCGCTCCCTGTCCGGCGCGGTAGAGGAGCTGGACGTCGACGACGTGCAGGAGGAAATCGACCGCACCGCTTTGCTGGGCGAGATTCGCACGGCCACCTTCCGCCTGCAGCACGAGCAGCCCCACCTACAGAACCCAGGTTTCTGGCTTTCTCATCTTTTTCAAGGCCTCTACGCCGTCCTGGCCCGGCACAACGGCGCGGCAGGCGGTCGGGCACCCGCCGTGCTCGAGCGGCTACGCGGCGTCCCGGAATTTCTCGACGCCGCACGCCTGACCCTCGACGAGCCTCCGGCGGTCTTCATCGATACCGCGCTGGGGATGCTCGGAGGCGGTGGCGAACTGATCGTGCAGCTCACCGCGCTGATGGGACAGGAAGCACCGGGTCTGCAAGAGGATCTCAACCTTGCGGCGCAGGACGCACTCCAGGGCCTGAAGCGCTTTGGTACCGCCCTGCGCTCCGAGGTCGAACCCAGCCGCGATCCCCAGGCCTTCGCCATTGGAGAGGAGCAATTCGGCCGCCGGCTGCACTACGAGCACGCACTCGAGGCCGGAGCACCGGAGCTGTGGCGCTATGGCCTTCATCTGCAAGAGGAAACCGAGGCGGCCCTGGTTGCGCTGGCGGGGGACAGAGCACCCCGCGGGTGGCGCGATCTGGTGGAACAGCTTCGCAAGGAGGCCCCGGAGCCCGATGCACTCCTCGGCAGCTATCGCCAGGAGTTGGAGCGAGCCCATCACTTCGTGCGCCAGCAAGAGCTGATGACGGTACCGGCGGGATCGGTGGAGGTGGTCGCGACGCCGGCCTACATGGTCTCTCTGGTGCCCTTTGCCGCGTACGAGCCGCCACCCATCTATCTCGGCGAACAGACGGGGCGGTTCTACGTCACCCATCCCGATCCGTCCGCGCCACCGGAAATCAGAGAGCAACAGCGCCGGGGACACTGCCGCCACGCCCTGCCCGCGATGGTTGCCCATGAGGCCTATCCGGGGCATCACCTTCAGCTTCTCACTGCCCAGCGCCTCGGCTCGGAGGTGCGGCGCCACCTGTGGACGCCAGTGATGGTGGAAGGCTGGGCGCTCTATTGCGAACAGCTCATGGCCGAGTCCGGATACTATAACTCGACGGAGGCTCGTCTTTTTCAGCTGGTGAATCTGCTCTGGCGCGCGGTGCGGGTGGTGCTCGATGTGGGCCTGCACACCCGAGGGATGACGCCGGTGGAAGCCGTGTCGTACATGGTCGACCACCTGCCGATCGAGCGCTCCAGCGCCGAGGCCGAGGTGCGCCGCTACTGTGCCTGGCCCACCTATCAGCTGTGCTACGCCGTGGGCCGGCGGGAGCTCCTGCGCCTGCGGGACGATTATCGGGAGCGCAGCGGATCTGACTTCACCGCCCGGCAATTTCACGACGATCTGTTGTCGTACGGGGGATTGCCCGTCTCCCTGGCCAGGTGGGGAATGGACCTGGTCGAATGAACATCTCCGTCCTGACCTATCTCGATAGCGAGGACGAGAACTCCAAGGAGTACGACCCGGTCGTGCCCCAGGTGGCACGCACGCTCCGCCGTCTGGGGCACCGGGTCTCGATCATGGGGGTGCACGGGGACGTCAAACGGCTCATCGCCGGGCTCTCCCGGCGGAAGCCGGACCTGGTGTTCAACCTCATGGAGATGTTCGGCGAGAATGTCTTCGGCGACATCCCGGTGGCGGGACTGCTCGACCTGCTGGGACTCAAGTACACCGGCAGCGGCCCGGGCGAGCTCTACCTCAGTCAGGACAAGGGACTCACCAAGAAGCTCCTGGCTTTCGAGGAGATTCTCTATCCTCGCTTCGCCGTCTTTTCCCGCGAGGCGGCCTTCGAGACCGGCGGCAATCTGCGGATGCCGATGTTCGTGAAGCCGCTGCGCTCTGACGCCTCGCTCGGCATTGGGGGTAAGTCACTGGTGCACGACGCGGTGGCACTCATGGAACGGGTGGCTGCCATCCGGCGGGAGCTCAACGACTCCGCCCTGGCTGAGGAGTACATCGAGGGACGGGAGTTCTATGTCGGAGTGTTAGGGAACGCTCAGGCTAAACCCCTTCCGCCGGTCGAGGTGGACTTCACGGGCTTCCCCGAAGGCGTGCCCAAGGTGATGGACAGCAAGGCCAAGTGGGACGAACGGAGCAAGGAATACAAGGGCACCAAACTCATCCTCGCCACCTTGCCGGATGAGCTGCGCGCCAGACTCCAGAAGGTGGCGGTGGATGCCTATCGCGCGCTGCGGGTGCGGGACTATGGTCGCGTGGACCTTCGCCTGACCGAGACCGGCGAGATCTACGTGCTCGAGGTCAACGCAAGCTGCTATCTGGAGCGGTCTGGCGAATTCGCCATGGCGGCCGCCGCGGCCGGCATCGACTACCCTCGACTGATCGAGCAGATAGTGAATTTCGCGTTGGAGAGATATAAGAGGGGACGCTGACAGCTAACAGCTGAAGCTAACGGCTAACAGCTAACGGCTAACAGCTAACGGCTAACAGCTAACGGCTAACAGCTAACAGCTAACGGCTAACAGCTGAAGCTAACGGCTAACGGCTATCAGCTAACAGCTGAAGCTAACGGCTAACAGCTAACGGCTAACAGCTAGCGTAAGGAATGTTGCGTGAAATGGTACTCGGCAGCGCGATTTCGATGTCGGTCCCTGATCGACGTCACGACAGATTTAAAGCATGGGAGACTTCGTCAAGCTTGAGGTCTGGCAGCGAGCCCACCGGCTGGTCCTTCGAGTGTATCAGCTCTCCCAAAATTTCCCCCGATCTGAAGATTGGGGAATTACTGCACAGCTCCGACGCACGGCCATTTCTATACCCTCAAATGTGGCTGAGGGGTGTGGCAGGAATGGAGACGTGGAATTGAGAAGGTTTGTGAAAATCGCGCTCGGATCCGCCTCCGAGCTACACTATCAGCTGCTGCTCGCCCGCGACCTCGATTATCTACAGTCGCCGCAAGCGGAAGAGTTGATGCAGGAGATCACCGGGATACGTGGAATGCTGTATTCGCTCAGCAGGCGCCTCAAGTCTCCCCAGCGAGATAGCCGTTAGCTGTTAGCCGTTAGAGCTGTTAGCCGTTAGCCGTTAGCCGTTAGCCGTTAGCCGTTGGAATGTCCGGCGGCTGCTGGCTCAAACGTCGCAGAGCGGATGGCTAGGAGCCTGCTACTCTCAGGAGAAGGACCATGCGGAAACTGATTGCTTTCATCAACCTGACTCTGGACGGCTACTTTGCGGGCCCCAAGGGTGAGCTCGACTGGGCCCACCGGGCCAGCAGAGATCCGGAATGGAATGACTTCGTCGCGGAGAACGCCAAGTCCGGAGGCACCCTGCTGCTCGGCCGAGTCACCTATGAGGTGATGGTGAGCTACTGGCCGACGCCGGAGGCGAAGAAGAACGATCCCGTCGTTGCCGAAGGAATGAACAGCGCGCCGAAAGTCGTATTCTCGAGAACCCTGGACAAGGTGTCGTGGAGCAATACCAAGGTGATGAAGGGCGACCTGGCGACGGAAGTACGCAAGCTGAAACAACAGTCCGGACCGAACATCGCGACGCTGGGCAGCGGGAGCATCGTATCTCAACTGACCCAGGCCGGGGTAATCGACGAGTATCAGCTCGTGTTGAACCCGGTCATTATCGGCCAGGGGAAGTCCCTGTTTCCCGATGTCAAGAAGATGAAGACGCTCAAGCTGAAAACGACCCGGTCCTTCGGCAACGGGAATGTCCTGCTGTCCTACGAGCCGGCGGGATGAGGGGGCGGTACTTCCGAGCGAGCCCGGCCTGGGGGCGCGGCAACATGGCGGTGAAGTCTGACGTTGCGCGCCCCTCACCCGCCGTTCAGGAACGGCGCTGACTCACCGACTTATCCAATACCTGCCCCAAGAAATCGAGCCGTTCGGCCCAATACTGCTTAGTTCGGGTTGCGGCCGCCTGATCCGGCAGCTTCTCATGCGCGATCGCGACCTGGCTCTTGCCTGTGCCCCTGGATAGGAACCCGACCGCGACAGAGGTCTCGTCCGGCCAGGTGATCCGCATGTACTTCTCCGGCGTGGCGCTTCGGACGGTCAGCTTCACACCGGGGAGCCAGCGGGCCCGCATCCGCGTGTCGCGGAAGGCGCGGTACAAGCGAGCCAGCGGGACCGGGAAGGTCCTGCTCTTGGAGGCCTCGAACGCGCCACTCCGGCGTTGGCCGATGGCACGCAAGCCCTTGATCCGCTCGTAGCCCACGGTCACGGTCTGGGCCCACCAGCCGGGGACCTTGTACTTCTCGTGCACGTACGTGGCGATCTCGCGGTGCGACCAGGTGTGCGCCTTGGCGTAATCGAGTGCCTTGACCCAGCGTTCCCAGGTACAGCCGGTGTTTTTCTTGACGGTGGCGTCGCTTCGGCCGGCCAGCTTGGCATAGTCGATAGCGGGAGGACGGAGCGCCACGGTGTTCTGCTTGAGGAAGTGCGCGCGGGCAGCGGTGTAGGATTCGCCCGTCTTCTGCATGCGGGCGCGAACCAGGCGCTTGAAGTCTTTATGGGCGGTCATCGGGAGGTCCTTTGGTCAGGCCACGGGCGATACGCTCCCCAGCAGCGACGCCCGCGGCGTCCCAAAGGCTCGAAGCAGATCGATCCGGGAGTCTGCCCCCCTTTGCCTCGCGAGGGCTCTGGCTGGGGCAGAGCCGACGAGGTTGGGCGCGGATCATCCCGCCCGCCCTAGTCTGCATCACCAGCGCGGCGAAGGCAAGAGCGAAGCGGGAACAAATGGGGGTGGAGATTGTTGAGGACGCTAACGGCTAACGGCTAACGGCTGACAGCTAAGAGCCGACAGCCTTCAGTATTTGCCGTTAGCCGTTAGCTGTTAGCTGTTAGCCGTTAGCCGTTAGCTGTTAGCCCTTAGCTGTTAGCCGTTAGCTGTTAGCTGTTCGGAGAACTCTCATGTCCCTTCGCCCGGTCAAAGAAATCATTCGAACCACGCCGACCGTCGAGGGCGCCGGGGTGAAGCTCCAGCGCGCCTTCGGTTTCGGCAAAACCAAGGACTTCGACCCGTTCCTGCTGCTGGATGATTTCCGGAACGAGAATCCCAGGGACTACCTGGCCGGCTTCCCCTGGCACCCGCATCGTGGCATCGAGACCATCACCTACGTGCTCGCGGGCTCAGTGGAACACGGCGACAGTCTCGGCAACAAGGGCAAGATGACTGCAGGGGACGTCCAGTGGATGACGGCGGGCAGCGGCATTCTGCACCAGGAGATGCCCAAGGGCGACGCCCAGGGTCGGATGCATGGTTTTCAGCTATGGGCCAACCTGCCTGCATCACTGAAGATGACCGACCCGCGCTACCAGGACATTCCAGCGAGCGCCATCCCCGAGGTCATTGATGACGATGGCACTCGGGTCCGGGTCATCTGCGGTGAGTTCTGGGGTACGCGAGGGCCGGTGGAGGGCGTTGCTGCCGATCCGAGCTACGTGGATATCTCGGTGCCGCCGGGTCAGAAAAAGCGCCTCAAGGTCGAGACCACGCGCAACGCGTTTGCCTATGTCTTTGCCGGGTCAGGCACCTTCCGGGACGCCTCGGATCCTCAGGCCGTTTTGACCGAGTCGGGCGTGGACCCCAATGCGCCGGCCCGGTACGATGCCTCCAACCACTCGCTAGTGTTGTTCGATCGGGGCGACGAGGTCGTCGTGCAGGCGAGCGAGGAGGGGATCCGCTTCCTACTGGTCTCGGGCAAGCCGATCGAGGAGCCAGTCGCGTGGTATGGGCCTATAGTCATGAACACGCGGGACCAGTTGCAGCAGGCGGTGGAAGAATTGCACGCCGGGACCTTCATCAAGCACTCATAAGCGCGGTGAGCGAGGCGGGCCTGCGGTATTCGGACGCGGCACCTCGCTCCTCGGCGCCAACCTGCTGGTTCCGTTTCACGAGGTCTACACCGTGCGGACCCAAGACGGGGAACTGCAGCTCTCGCTTGCGTATCGGCAAGGGGGCCCTCTGGTCTGGGCCACTGCCTACCAGCCGAACCTGCCGCTGTACGCCGCGAAAGATCCCGCGATCGTGCGCTG
Organism: Gemmatimonadales bacterium; assembly: GCA_044867445.1. Lineage (GTDB taxonomy): Bacteria > Gemmatimonadota > Gemmatimonadetes > Gemmatimonadales > GWC2-71-9 > CAVVWJ01. The sequence continues at coordinate 3,060 of JBIOUY010000191.1, read as the reverse complement.
GTACCAGGAAGATCAGGTAATGAACATTGTGCGCAGTGATCCGCTCAACGTGAATCGCGTCTCGGTGAATCGCGTCTCGGAATTTCAGGCTCGAGGTGAAGGGCGAGCTCCAGGAGGTGTTCGACGGCAGCGAACGCCTCGTTGGTGTCGTCATTCAGTGTAACAATCCCTCGGCGAAACCCGTAACCTCCGATACAGAGCTCCAACGTTCGAGCACCCTGCCGCCGGACATTTGACCGATTAATGCGCCGGCCTTACTTCTAGACGGCGGCGAGGAGCCTCAGATCTGGAGGCCGCCGCCAGTCCCGAAACAGGAGAGTTGCATTATGGCACGCATTGACAAACTCATCCCATGTCTGTGGTTCGACAACCAGGCCGAAGAGGCGGCTCGGTACTACACCGGAATCTTCAAGAATTCGAAGATCGGCCGGATCTCACGCTATGGAGAGGCGGGGAAGGAAATCCACGGCCGACCGCCGGGATCGGTGATGACGGTCGAGTTCGAGCTTGAGGGGCAGAAGTTCACCGCGCTCAACGGTGGCCCGGTATTCACCTTCAACGAGGCCATCTCATTCCAGATCAGCTGCGAGACCCAGCAGGAGATTGACTACTACTGGGACCGTCTCACCAAGGGAGGCGACGACAAGGCGCAGCAATGCGGCTGGCTCAAGGACAAGTACGGCGTGTCCTGGCAGGTCGTGCCGGCCATGCTGGCGGAGCTGTTCAGTGATCCGGACCGAGAGAAGACCGATCGTGTCATGGAAGCCCTCCTGCCGATGAAGAAGCTCAACATCGACGAGCTGAAGCGGGCATCTCAAGGAGTGGCTCGGGCAGGTCGATGACCTCACCGTGAGCCGCAGCTGCGGCTCGCCCGACTAACCAACGCCGGCGTTGCCCGGGATCTGTCCCTCGGTTACGCCGGCGCACTTTGTTAGCCGTCCGCGACGCCCCAGAGATGCCGGGCCTCTTCGGCGATGAGATCGGGGAACTCCTCCGGAAAAAAGCTTCGCTCCCGCCACCCGGCGCACGCCGCGAGAGTGTGGCAGCGTCCGGCCGGAGCGGACGGCTAGATCCAGACGTCGTTCTGCGCCGTCCGCTCTCCGCCGGCATGCCCGGTGTTCAGGATGCCGCGCGGCTCGATCAGCAATAGCTTGACTTCTTTCGCCGCGAACGGCTTGTGCTCCACGCCCTTGGACACGACGAACAGTTCTCCGGGCCGGAGGAGCACTGCGCCATCCCGAAAATCGATCCGTAGCTCGCCCTCGACCACCAGGAACGCCTCATCGGTTTCCGGATGATCGTGCCAGATGAAATCCCCCTCGATGCGCACGACCTTGAACTGATAATCGTTGAGCTCCGCGACAACCCGCGGGCTCCACTGTTCACCGATCAGCCCGAGCTTCTGGACGAGATTGATTGCCTGGTAGGACTTGGGGGTGGTTGCTGTCATTGCGGGCTCCAGGGAATTTCCTGAGTCGTACTGATGGCTTACCTGGAAATCTGCCGCAAAGTCTGAATCGCGCCAAGCGCTGGTCAGGCGCGCTGCCGCACTCCAATCCCAATCCAGTGCGGGGACCCGGCGCTAGTTGAGCCGAGCCCCGCGTGAAGGTCCAGGTGCATCCAGGATCGTAGCAGAAAGGTGACCGCGCCGTGCAGGTACTGGGTCGGCTGCCCACCCGGCCGCTCGCGTGTCATCCCATAGACCTCGACGTAGGCCCCCAGGCGGCCGGTCAGACGCCTGGATAACCAGAGACTCGCAAACTCGCGGGCGAAGCGCTCTCTGCTCCGGGTCTCAGAGGCGATGCCCAGGTTGCAGTGCAGTGCGACTTGGCCGGGCAGCTCCCAGCCGAGGGCCCAACGGGCCGTGGGTCGCCAGGAGCGCTCCCGGCCCGGAAGGCTTCCGGTCGGCGAGTCAAGCCGAAGGATCAGAGTGGCGACCGGCCGAAAGTGACGATGGGTGACGATCATCGCCGCCGCAGCGAGAGACAGGTCTTCCCGACCTTCGGCGACACCGGCCGCTCCGTCTCGCCAGGCATAGGAGTTGGCGTAGAATCTGGCCTCGATCCGGCTGGTCATCGGCACGCGTAGGTTGAACTCGCCGACGCGATATGTCGTGGTGCCTTGCGACCAGCGTCCTGAGATGCCGGCGTCCACCGTCAGCGTACCCGGCCTGGTGGTGACCGAGCCCTCAGTGAATCCGGTGCGGAACCCGATCGGCAGTGTCATCAAGCCTTGACCGGCCGCACCCGCCGGAAGAGCGGCGCTGAGCAGGGCAACGAGGCAGAGCGCCAGCCGGCTCACCGCTCCACCGCTAACGCGGCCTGGGCAACAGCCGCTCCCGCCAGCGCGATCTTCTCGTCCTCCTGCGGCGAGTTGCCGCTCACTCCGATGAGAGCCAAGACAATTCGCATACGATCTCCCAGGCAGGATGCTGGCAGTGTCCGCACCAGGACAACGCGGGATTGGGCCACGGGGCGGCCCGCATGAGTTCAATGCAAGAAGTCGTTCGGAGGTTCGCGACGGATGAGGAGGGGAAGACCGCGTTGGTGAGACGACGGGCTACCGTGCTGCGTATACCCTCACGACGGGACGACCACGAACCCCGGGATGCGCAGCGTCATTGGGGGGATGTCACCAGAACCACCGACCGGAGGAGCAGCCAGATGTGCGCGAAGCTGACGGTTTACGCCCCTGGGACATCTCTGCTGGCCGTAATGCTGGCAGCGGGCACAGCGAGCTGCAGCTCCAGATCGAGCGGGACCTGCTCGCCCTGGTCTATAAAAGCCCTCGCTGAGTAGCTCCTCGGCCTTAGGGCGGCCGAACATAACGCCTCAGGAGCTCGCGCCAAGGCTCATCCAGGAGTTGCTGCCAAGTTAAGACCTGGTAAGCAGTACCGCTCCCGCCATAGCGCCGGCGGCACAGATGCTGATCAACCCCCGGCGTGCACCACGCCGCGCCATCTCATAAGCCAGGGTCGTGAGGATTCGTCCGCCGGTCGCGGCCCAGGGGTGCCCCACGGCCACGGAGCTGCCGTTCACGTTCAGCCGATTCCAATCCACC
>JBIOUY010000190.1:0-13907 GCA_044867445.1 Gemmatimonadales bacterium | reverse complement strand
TCTACTCGCCCGGTATCGATAACCGCGGAGCAGATCCCTCCCCCTCGCGGTGCTCCCCTCGCTGCGCTCGGGGCAAGCTTGTCGGGATGAGGATTGCTCTCAACTTCTTACTCCTTACTCCCTCACTACTTTACTGCTCACTGCTCACTGCTTACTCCTCACTGCTTTACGGCTCACGGCTCTTCTTCCCCATCCTCCAGGGGATACTTCCGCAGATAGTACTCCTGGTCCCGCGTCGCCCGAGCACGGTACAGCTGCTCCTCATCGTCATCAGCATCACTCACGAACAGGTGGAGGGAGCCGGGCCACATGGTGGCCTGCAGCGACCAATTGGTCGAAGGTGCGTGAAGCACCCATTGGAGCGCACCGCCGCCCGCATCGGTGAGATGGATTTCGCTGGCCCGCTCCAGAGGAACGCTGGAAGGAATGCCCGCGATCGCCGCTTCGATCGGGTCGAGCTGGAGCTCGGCGTCGGTCCAGGACCGGAACATCACCTTCCCGTGCACCGGCACTTCGGCCTCGGGAACCTCGAATTCTGCCTGCCATTCGCCCAACAGGTCCCACGCGTGGTCCATGGGACCGATGTTCGGCACCTGCACCGTCGGATGTCTAAGCATCGTTGGGCTCCTTCCCTCAGAGAGACGCTGGGCAAGGACACGATCATTGCCACCCGCGATACCTACGTTCACAGTAGCTCAATGACTCCTTCAAGACACATTTCCAAGACACGTTTGGCTGAATCTTTTCTTCGGTACGTTTCGTACTGTAACGTGGCGCCCATTCCTCTGCTCGGGATAACACTATGATCCAGCTTCTCATCGCCCTCGCTGCTGCCGGCGTCGGCTACCTGCTCGCTCGCAACTTTGTCCGCCGGCGCCTGCGCTTCGTGGACGCGGTCCAGTCACCCTTCACCCCGGTGGTTGCGGGGGTTCTGGCCGCTCTGGCGTTTTCGCCGTTCTCGCTCCTGCCGCTCGTCAGCCTTAGCACCGCGATCCTCTTTGGAATCGGGACGGCCCTCGGGACCGCCAGTGGGGCGCGAGCCATCCGACGCCAGGAGGGTGAGCAGCGCAGGCTCACGCCTTGATCCAGCATAGTAGCATCTGACTTAGGACCGGCCCGTACACTGGATCACACTCCCAACGGGGTCTATCTTGCGCCCCATGGCTACCGTGCACTGTACCCGCTGTGGGCTGGATCGGGACCAGATGGCATTTCAGCCGTTCCAAAACGACCTGGGCCGTCGCGTGTTTCAGGAGATCTGCGGCGTCTGCTGGGGCGAGTGGCTCAAGAACCAGCAGGCACTAATCAATCACTACGGTCTGAATCTAAGGGATTCGAAGGCCAAAGAATTTCTCCTTCGCAACATGGAGCAGTTTCTGTTCCCGCCTAAAAGCTCCGCCCCAGCCTGAAGATCAGATCCACGGCCGGGCCCCCGGGCTCCAAATCCTCCGTCATGCCGATGCGCCAGTCACCACCCTTTTTCACTCCGAGCGACCAACCGAAGTCGAGTGACAGGTCTCGTCGATCGAGCGCTCCCAGGGTGGTCCCGCGATAGTAGGGTGAGTGGTAGAACAGGTTGGCGTAGATCGAGTGGCGGCCAAGCACGCGAAAACGGAGCCCGGAGCTGGCCGAGACCATGGTCTCGCGCTGATATGAAGCAAGCTCGCCGTAAGTAGGGGAGTAACCGATGCCCACACTTCCCTCGAAGATCAGTCGCTGCCAGAGCCGAGCCTGCAGGGTGTTGACCAGGTTGGCCGACACCACGCCGCGACCGTAAAATTGGGGGCCGGTGGCTGTCGGCAGCGTCAGGTAGACGACCGACTGCAACCCAGGACGGAGACGGAATCCGCCACCCAGACGGAGATCGCCGAGGAAGAGGTCGCTGCTCCGCCGGAAACTGGCAGCGCGCTCCGGTAGGGTGACCTCATAGAGGAACGAGTTCTTAGGACGCCGATCGCGCTCCGGTATGTCCACGCCCAGGAGGTTGTGATACCAGCGAAGGAAACCATCAAGAAATCCGCCGTACGCGCCGTCGACCTCGACGCCTGCCTTCAGGAACACGCGCGGAGTGAGGTCACGCGCCAGGTCGAGCCGAACCCGAAGCAGCTCCGAATCCAGGTAGTATGTGGCCGCGGACCGTTCGTTGACCTCGATGGTGCTGGCGTAATCCAGCGAGATCGAGCCGCTCCACTTTCCCGGCCGCTCGGCGCGGTATGGCTCGAAGGCGAGGCCGCTTCGGGAAGTAGCCATCGGGTTGATCGGCGCGAATGCCGGAAGCCCCTGGGCCTGACCGGCGACCGGTAGCATGAGCCAGACCATCAGGATCAGGAGCGGCACGCGCAGAAGATAACCCGGCTTGACAAACCATTCCCTCAAACGGTACGTTGCCACCATGGTCCTCTCGCATAGCTCGTGGTTCTACTTCGCGTTTACTCCCGCCGGCGCGGCGCGATGCCCGTCCGGTGTCGGTAGCGTGCAGTAGCAGCCGCCGACCGGACCACTCGACGCCCCGCCGGACCAACCGGCGGGGTTTTTGTTTTCCATCTACGGAGCGTACGTATGCGCGTCGCGATTCAGGGCACCCACGGTTCCTTCAGCGAGGCGGCTGCCCGGAGGCGTTGGCCGGCTCTCGAGACCCTACCTTGCCGGGAAACGAAGGACGTGGTGGCAGCAGTTCGCGAAGGCCGGGCCGATGCCGGGTGTCTGCCGATCGAGAACTCGCTCATCGGATCCGTCACCACCACCTACGATCTCCTGGAGGAGGCGTTCGGGGACGGCACGCTCCGGTTGACTCACGAGATCCTCTTTCCGGTGCATCACACGCTGATGGCGGTCCCAGGCGCCACGCTCGAGCGGATCCGCCGGGTTCTCTCCCACCCGGTTGCCTTGGGACAGTGCCGCGAATGGCTCTCAGCGCACCTGCCCGACGTGGAGCTAGTGAGCGCCTGGGATACCGCAGGGAGCGCGGAGATTGTAGCCCAGGAGGGGAACCCGTCCTTGGCGGCCATCGCGGCGAGGCCGGCCGCAGATGCCCACGGGCTCACTCTCCTGGCCGAGCGGATTGAGGACGATCCAACCAATCAAACCCGGTTCCTCACCTTCACCCGCGCCACCCACGCGCCTCTGCCCCCCGCGGACAGCGGCGCCACTCGGTACAAGACGTCCCTGATTGTTCTGATCGACCACAAGCCGGGCATGCTCGCGCTGACCCTGCAGGCCTTCGGCGTGCGCGGGGTGAACCTGATGGCGCTCCAGTCGCGCCCGGAGCGATCCGCTCCCTGGACCTACCGGTTCTACGTGGACGTGGATGGGGCCGCGACCGACCCCAGGCTGGCCGAAGCTCTCGAGGAAGTGGAGGCCCTGGCGGCTCGGGTGGTCGTGCTGGGGAGCTATGAAGCATGGGTGGAGGGCTCCAGGCTCTCGGCACCGCCTCCGATCCCGGCGCATCACACCAAGAAGCCCGACGTGCCGCTGATCGACCGCCGCAGGAGCCCGGAGGGAAGCACAGTACCGGTCCGCCATCTCACCTTCGGCGGCGAGGAGCCGGTGCTCATTGCGGGGCCCTGCTCGGTAGAGAGCGAGCTGATGATTCTGGAGACAGCCTCGGCTGTGGCCGAGGCGGGCGCTGACATGCTCCGGGGAGGCGCGTACAAGCCGCGGACCTCGCCCTACGATTTCCAGGGTCTGGGAGTGAAAGGACTGCGCTACCTGGCCGACGCGCGGGAGCGCACCGGGCTGCCGGTGGTAACCGAGGTATTGAGCTGGGAGGAAGTCGCCGTGGTGGCGCACTTTGCCGACATGCTCCAGATCGGCGCCCGTAACATGCAGAACTTCACCCTGCTCCGGGCCGCCAGCCGGAGCGGCAAGCCGATCCTGCTCAAGCGCGGCGCGGGCGCCACGATTGAAGAGTGGTTGATGGCCGCGGAGTACATTCTGGCGGAGGGCAATCCCCAGGTGGTGCTGTGTGAGCGAGGGATTCGAACCTTCGAGCGCGCCACCCGCCATACGTTGGACCTGAACGCGGTCGCCATGGTCCGGGAGCGAACCCATCTCCCTGTGATTGTCGATCCCAGCCATGCCGCCGGAGTGCGCTCGCTGGTCACGCCCCTGAGCCTGGGCGCGTTAGCAGCCGGTGCCTGCGGCTTGATCGTCGAAGTCCACCCCCGCCCGGACCAGGCCGTTAGCGACGGGGCCCAGAGCCTGGATCTGGCGATGTTCCGTGAATTGGCCCGCCAGATGGGAAAGGCGGGAACGGCGGGAACGGCGGGAAGGACAGCAAAGGCGGTAGGGGAGTGAGGAGCAGTGAGCAGTGAGCAGTGAGGAGAAGGAGTGACAGCATGTTGTCACCCTGGAGCGAGCGCAGCGAGGGGGCCGAAAACCTGGTTGAGCGTTCGCCCCTTCCGGAGCGGCGCGCCTCCAGGGTGACAACCCCGCTTCGCTCCAGGGTGAAAGCCGGGTTAGCCGTTAGCTGTCAGCCGTTAGCCGTTAGCTGTCAGCCGTTAGCTGTAACAGAAAAGGAGTCCGGAGTGAGAAGTTACTCCTCACTCCTGACTCCTTACTTCTTCCTGTAGACTGACTGTCTAGGGAACCGTCGTGCCTCTGCGTCCGATAAACAGCCGGTAAAGGAGCAGCAGGATCATCGCGCCGATGATGGAGGCGATGATGCCCGGGCCCTCACCCGGGTTGGTGTACCAGCCCAGCGCCCGACCGAGGAATCCCGCCAACAGGGCGCCCGCGACGCCGAGCAGCATTGTGACGATAAACCCGCCAGGATCACGGCCGGGCATCAGGAGCTTGGCAATCGCCCCCACGATTAGCCCGATGATCAGGGTCCACAGGAATCCCATATTTGCCTCCAGAGTGGGCCGAACATATAGCAGCGATCGGCCAATACCTCTGTGAGCGGGAGCACATCAGTGCTCGCCTTCGTCCAAGTGGGCCGTGACGGTTTCGTGCTTCTTATTTCTCAGGATGTCCAGCTTGAAGGACTCTCCCTTCTCGTAGCTCCGGAGAATCCGGAGCAGATGGGAGGGGCCGACCGGCTTGCGACCGTCCACCGCCTGCACCACGTCCCCGCCCTTGAGTCCCAGCCCGGATTCCTTGGGAACGCTGATCACCAGCACGCCCTCTGAGGTTCCGAAGTACTGGCCCAGATCGGGATTGAGCGGCGCCAGCTCCAATTCGGCGAGGGGTCGCCCAGGGAAGTCCCAGCGATCGATGAAGCCGCCCACCGACATCCTGCCGTCCCCGTCAGGTCCATGGAACCGGAACGTGCGCGGGGGACCGGGGGGACCTTCCCAAACCACGTCCGGCTCGTCTTCGGTCACCACCGACACCGTCTTCCGGTCCTTGCCCCGGCGGAACTCGACCGCCACGGTGTCGTTGGGCTCCAGCCGAGCGGCCAGCTCGATCAGGCGAAGTCCAGGCTGCGACTGCCGCCGATCCACCTGGTCGGCATCCCGTCCGGTGAGCACCGACTTCCCGTCAATCTTGGTGATGAGGTCGCCTGAGCGGATGCCGGCCTTCGCGGCTGGGCCGCTGGGGGTCACCGCGTCCACGTACGCGCCGATGGAATCCGTCTCCCGCGCCTGCAGGTTGACCTTGATGCCCAGCCGGGCTCGGCGGACCATGAGAGCCCGCATGAGGGCTTCCGGTCTCTGTCGCCAGTGCGTCTCCATCCGGTCGGGAGCAGGCGTCGTATCCTTGTCCTGCGCCCGGGCGAGCGTGGGCAGGCCAGCCGCGAGCGATCCGAGGCCCAGGATCGCGGCAAGAAGGGGATGGTATCGCATGGTGAACTCCTTCGGGTGGGGATCAGAGCCCCACGTTACTGGCGCGAGTCACGTGGACGTCGACCAGCGCATCCAGCAGCCCGACCCGCTCCCGCCACAGCTGCAGCATTTGCGAGTCGCGCGCCTCACGGCCCTGCAAGTCGGCCATCTCCAGCTCCCGGTCGACCTGGGCGATCCGGTCCTCCAGCTCCTGGGCGATGCCTGCGGTGCGCCCGTCCAGGACCCGACCCTCGGGGTTGTATTGGCTGAGCTCGCTCTCCAGCGCCTGGGAGCGCTGCATGGCTTCCTCGATTTGACGGGACTGTGCGAATTGATCTGGAGGGGAACCATGGGTGAGAGCGAGGGCCAGTGCGATCGAAGCCGCGGCAGCCAGTCCCGCCAGGCCGGCGTTTCGGGCCCGGTGCCGGCGACGCTCGGTCAGCAGTCGGGTCTCGACCTCCGGCCATCGATCCCGTGCCGGCCGAAGGGGCGGCAGCGCCTTGAGCCGGGCGACCCGCTGGTGCAGTCGTTCCATTTCCGCCCGGCACTGCAGACAGGCCTGCAGGTGCTCTCGAGCCGCGGCGTCGCCAGGTTCCAGACCGGGCTCCCGCAGCGCGACCAGCTCTTCCATCGAGAGATGACTCATGAGCCCACCTCCTCCCCCAGCCAGCGACGGAGTCGAGCATGGGCCCGGGCCAGCTGGGACTTCGAAAAACTCGGGGTCTTCCCCATCATTTCGGCGATCTCTTCGTGGGTATACCCCTCGACATCATGCAGCCAAACCACTGCTCTCGAGGTCTCGGAGAGCCGCTCGAGGGCAGCCTCCAGATCCATTCTGAGGTGACTGTCCTCCCGGTGCCTTCCCAGGACCTCATCGTGCAGCTCTTCGGTCTCGCGGTACTTGTTGCGACGGAGCCGCATCAAGGCCTTGCTCGCCGCAATCGTCCGGACCCACCCCCAGAGACTCCCTTCCTCTCGATACCGCCCGATGCTGCGGCAGACCTCGAAGAAGGTCTCCTGAAGCACGTCTTCGGCGTCTTCGGCGGTTCGGCAGATCCGCCGGGCCAGGTTGTACACCGGAACCTCGAAGGCACGGTACAGTGCCTCGAGGGCCTCCAGGTCCCCCGCCCGAGCGCGGGCGACCACCGTCTCGGCATCGGCGAGAAGGTAGGAATCCATGAGCAGTGTCCTGGTCATCGTGAAAGCAGGATGCCGGGGTCCGAAGAAGCGTCGCAGAAGGTGCCTCCGCGGCCACTTGCAACCTAATGGGGTCGTGGGTCTTTGGTCGTGGGTCGCGAGTCGCGCGCGCTTCCACATCCTCATCCTGAGCGAAGCGAAGGACCTACCCATAGGATCCTCGAAGGTGGCCACTTCCGGGATCGCCACGTGGGTTCCTCGCTCCGCTCGGGATGAGGATTTTCATAGCCCGAGACCCGCGACCCGTGACCCCCAGCTCGCGACTCGTGTATACTCGTGGCATGACAGCAATCGACAGCAAGGACATCCGAATCTGGCACCACCACCTGGAGGACGAGGCGGACGCGGCCTTTCTCTACCGCCAGCTGGCCGACGCCGAGCGGGATACCTCCAAGGCGGAGCTCTATCGCCGCCTGGCGGCGGTCGAGGACCGGCACGTGGAGATGTGGCGTAAGCTCCTGGACGACAACGGCCAGCCCACGCCGGTCCCGGCCCCGTCCCGAGGTGCCCGGCTTCGAGCCTGGGTCGCCCGGCGGGTGGGGAGCGGGATCCTGCTTCCCATGCTGCTCGAGGAAGAGGGGCGCGAGGTCAAGGGCTACCTCAACCTCTATCGCGGCTCGCCCGACAGCGCAGTCGGCCCCACCGCCCTACGGCTGGCGAAGGAGTCCAAGGAACACGCCGAGACCCTGGCGGAGATGAGTGGGACGGATGGGGAACCCTGGCACAAGACCGGAGCCGGCGGGTTCCTCCGGAACGTGGTGTACGGATTCAATGACGGCCTGACCGCGAACTTCGGACTGGTGGCCGGCATGATCGGCGCCCAGGGGCATATCGGCTCGGTGGAGCACGCGGTGATCGTGGCCGGCCTGGCCGGAACGGTGGCGGACGCCCTTTCGATGGGGGCCTCGGGGTATCTCGCCGCTAAGAGCGAGCGAGAGGTGTTCGAGCACGAGATCGCGATGGAGCGGGAGGAAATCCGGCTGATGCCTGAGCTGGAGCGGGAGGAGCTGAGCCTGCTCTATCAGGCCAAGGGCATCCCCGAGGCCCAGGCCGAAACTCTGGCCACCCAGCTCATGAGCGATCCCGACCGGGCGCTCGAGGAGCAGGTGCGGGAGGAGCTCAAGATCGGTGAGGCGACCAGCACCCCGCTTCGCGAGGGGTGGGTGACCGGACTCGCTACCGCCCTCGGCGCCCTCATTCCGGTCGCCCCGCTGCTGCTGGCGAGCGCAGAGTGGGCCATCTGGACCTCGTTCGTGGTGGCGATGGTATCGCACTTCGGCGTCGGCGCGGCGCGAAGCTTCTTTACCGGGCGCGGTGTCCTGCGCAGCGGGTTGGACATGTTCGTGGTCGGCCTGGGGGTTGCGGCGGTGGGATACTTCGTCGGCGAGTGGATGGTGAAGCTGTTGTAGAGGACGCAGAGGACGCAGAGGTGGTCGTCATCCCGAGCCCGTTCGCTGCGCTCAGGGTAAACTCCGCGAGGGACCTTGTCGGCGAGCATCGGGGATCGTCGAGTAGGTCCCTCGGTCGCTATCGCTCTCTCGGGATGAGGACCTTTCCTTCCGTCCTCTGCGTCTTCTGCGTCCTCTGTGTCTTTACTGGCCATGCTGCCCAAAGATCACCGCATTTCCTCCCGGCTCGCGCACCCCGATCTCGTCCGCCCCATAGAACGTCTTCCGGCGGGGCACCACGATTTCCAAGCCTTTGAGTGCCCGCTCAATAGCGGCGACGTCGGCCACATCGATGTACAGGTTGGTGCCTCCGGCCGGAACGTTTGCCATCGCGGGTATGTCTTTTCGAACGCTCTCCCGGCTCTGGTACATCACCTCGATCCCATCCTTCTGAAGGATTACGAAGCCGAGCCGGTTGCCTTCGGGCACTTCGGCAATCTTGGCGAAGCCGAGGCGATCGACCCAGAACGGGAGACAGGGCTCGATCGCGTCGACCACGAGGACGGGAGAGAGTTTGTTGAGTTTGACGGACGGCACACGACCTCCTGGAGGAGATGGCTCACGATGTCACCCTGGAGCGCGAAGCGCGAAAGGGGCCGAAGCACAATTTGGGTTTCGGTCCCTTCCGCTCGCCGCGCTCGCTCCAGGGTGACAGAAACCGCCTGACGGACAGGCCCTACGATAGCGCGTCGGCGAGGCTGCGGCTTGAAGATTTGGAACCGGAGCGGCGGGAGGCGGCCCAGCGGGAAGGTGTGAGGCCGGTGAGAGCGCGAAACTCGGTCACCAGGTGGGATTGGTCGCTGTAGCCGAGGTCGGCCGCGAGGGAGGCCCAGTTCACCCCGCCACTGCGGACTGACCGGAGGACCTCCCGGAGCCGCACCACACGGCAGAAGGTCTTGGGAGGCACACCCACATGGGCAGCGAAGCGGCGGGCGAGGTGCTGGCGGGTCACCCCCAACGAGCTCGCGAGTCGGGAGATATCAACCCGTCCCCCGCGTGCCATGATCCGTGCGACCGCGGCCTGGAGGTCGGCCGGCACGGTCGTGATGCGGGAGAGCCGCGCCGTGAGAGTCTCGGTGAGGCGAGCGATCGCCGGTTCGGAGCTCAGCGCCGAGCCGAGCGCCGAGCCCACGTGATCAGCGACGTCCGCCCCATCGGGCCAGATGGCCTCGAGCGGCGCGCGGTCGTCGGTGAGGGCCGCGGCAGGGATCTGAAGGAATGCCGTAGCCATTCCCGGCCGGAACCGGACGCCGAGCAGCCCGCCACCATCACTAGGTGACACCAGGATGGGCCGGGTCATCGCCCCGACCACGATCGCGTGCCTTGGGCCTACGACGATATCGAGACAGCCGTCGGGGAGAACCCGATGGGGTCCGATCGAGCGGGCCGATTCGTCGGCGGCCCGGTACCAGAAGCGATCGACGAAGGGGGCGAGGACGGCCGGCGGCGGGAACTCCCTCACGTCACCACCAGGTAGGCGGTCATCCTACCAAGGTATACCATTTCCGGAAGCGCCGATCGATCTCCCCGAGCCGAACATCCGTCCGCCATCGCGAGCGATCATCCGCACCGCCGAGCACTCCTTCGAACCCGCGGTGCAATCGTCTCACAACCCGGCGCGATCGATTCGAACACAAGGGCGATCGAGTTTTCCCGTATTGAGATACCCAGCCGGGCGGCGGCGGGCTCGCGCGGCTCGTGTTGAGATTCATCGCGCGCGCTGGCCCCGAGCCTTAGTGGAAGTCCCAGAGGCGGGATTGTCGAACTGGTGCAGCGTCACCTCCAAATAACTTGGTCCCACTGGGTGATGTACCATCACGAGGTGCCGTCCGTCGGGCGCCACGTCATAGTTCTGGTAGGTCGCGCCAACCGCGTAGTCACGATTCGAGAAGAGCGGCGTCCGGCGTAGAACCTCAAAGGTCGCACCCGCGCGCACCTCGGCCGCCACCATTGTCGGTCCTGCACGGTAGAAGAGCTCCCCACCATGCGGCGACCAGATCGGTTCGCTCCCTCCTTCAAGCGAAACCTGCGAGCGTGCCCCCATCCCCGGGAAGGATCGCACGTAGATCTCGTAGCGTCCGGACTCGTCGGACGCGTATGCCAACCAGCGGCCGTCGGATGATAAGGTCGGTGACACCTCGTTGGCACCGGTCGCCAGCAGCGGAACGGGGTGGCGGGGCGGATCGAGCCTCACCAGGAGGACGTCCCGCTTGCCGCTATCGGTCACTGTTCGAACCAGGAAGGACCGACCATCCGGCGTGAAGAGCACCTGCCAGGCCTCTACTCCGGGTCGCGAGAGCAAGGTCTCTGAGCGCCCGCCTCCATCCGCGCTGGTGATGCCTAGCTCGTACCTCGGGCCGATCCGCCGCACGTACCCTACGCGCTGCCCGTCCGGGCTCCAGGCAGGCCGCTGTGCGTTGGCATCGAAGGTGAGGCGCGTCAGCGTGCCCTGGATCCTGTCGAGCTGCCAAATATCGTCATCCAGACTCACGGCGACCCGTCGGCCGTCAGGCGAAAAGCGCGGCTCCGAGAAGTCCGCCAGTCGGGAATAGAGCGGCTCGGCATGACCATCTCGGTCGACCAGTAGGAGGGCTCGCTGAAACGCCGACCTCGGGACCACTACGATCGTGCCGCTTCGTGAGACGGCGATGACCGCTCGACCCTGCCCGTCGATCCGCACCCCCTCGGCAAGGATGAAAGGCTCGCCCCTCGGTGCGAGCGCCTTCGGGTCGAAAGGTATGGCGAGTATACTCCCGTCCGCGTTGGCGTACACGAGGTAACCGGTCGCGACGTAGCGAGGATCGCTACCGACGATATCGAACCGCTTCACGTTTTTCGTGGACAGATCGAGGACGGCGAGTCGACTCTTGGCTCCCTGTCGGATGCTAAAGAGAACTGCACGGCCGCCGGGGAGCCCATGCGGGAGGTCGAATGTTTCGGTCGAATCGCTGGCGACAAGCGTCGTCACCTTGCCTGCCGAGCACTGACGGAAACCGGTCTCATCCGCGAAGAGCGTGACATCCCCCTCGAGCCAGGTCCAATGAAAGAGGCCGCCGACCTCACAAACGACCTCGGGAGTTCCCCCCGCGATTCTGACCTTTACGATCTGGCTGTTCAGCAGATAGCCGACCCACCGCTCGTCCGGCGAAAAAACCGGGAAGTGTGCCGTCTCGCTGCCCGGAATCGGGACGGGGTTGACGCGATCCATCCGGCGCAGGTACAGCCGCCGCTGGCCACTCGAGTCGCGGCCGTTGTAGGCCAGCATGTCACCGCCGGGAGAGAGCGCCACTGACGAGTAAGGGTCATCCTCAAAGGTGGCGCTCTCCGGGAGCAGGATGCTCAAGCGTGTCACGGCGGGTGAGATGGAGGAAGGAGATGATCGGAGCGCGTGCAGCGTGATGGAGGCCAGGGCAGCGAGGAGGAGGACCCACGGCAGCCACCAGACCGCGGGAGCGGTGGGGCGCCTTAGGAGCCCCGGTGCCGTAGGCGCGCTGGTGAAGGCACGGTTCTCCAGTGCCGCCGCGAACTCTGCCGCGGTACCGAAGCGGTCCGCCGGGAGCTTTTCCAATGCCTGGAGCACGGCCGACTCGACGTGCGCCGGCACGCTCCGTCGCACGGCGGTGAGGGACCGGGGTGACTCAGCCAGGAGCCGCGCCACGATGGCCTGTGCGCTGGGCCCGGAGAACGGCGGCTCACCCGCGAGCATCTCGTACGTCACCGCGCCGAGGGCGTAGATGTCGCTCCCGGCCGTGATGGTGCGCTCGCCCATCGCCTGCTCGGGACTCATATACTGCGGCGTGCCGAGCGAGAGCCCCGTTTGGGTCATGCGCTCGCCGCCGGCCTGCTGTACCGCCAGCGCGATGCCGAAGTCGGACACCAGCGCGCTCCCGTCATGCAGGAGAATGTTTTCGGGCTTGACGTCGCGATGGATAAACGCCATGCCGGTGCGCGTAGCCCAGTGCCGACGCAACCTCTTTGGCGAGCCGCACGGCCTCCGGGACGGACAGCTGGCGCTCGCGCTCCAGCTTCTGGCGCAACGACTCCCCATCGATGTAGGGCATGACGTAGTAGGGCCGACCAGCCGCCGCTAGCTCGGGATGCAGGACCTTGACGGCCACGGCACGGTCGTGCTTACGGTCATGCGCCAGGTAGACGGTGGCCATGCCGCCGCGACCGAGTTCGCGCTCGAGGGTATAGCCAGCCGCCTGGATGTGCTGGGTGACGGTGTCAAAGTCCGTCCCCTCCTGGTCGTTTTCCATGCTTCGCTATCCCAACTGCTTCGCTGGTCGCCGCCCGTCCGAGCGGCTTCTGGGTACGCCGCCTAACGCGGCGCGGGGGAAGAGCTTGAAAGTTCTAGCCCCAATACATCAGGAGGAAGGGGGAGACCATGACGGGTCTCGCCGATGTTCGACTACAAGGCGGCGACGGTCAGTAATCAGTACGCGACCCCGAAGCGCCGGCCGATGTGCCGCGGGCGCTCCAGCTCGTCGAGCACCGCGACGGCGTAGTCCTCGAACGAGATGAAGCTCTTTCCCGCCGAGTCGACCAGGAGCTGGTCGGCGGTGGTGCGGTACTTCCCGGTCCGCTCGCCCGGGCCGGTCTCCGCGGCGGGGCTCAGGTAGGTCCAGTTGAGCCCTTCGGCCTCGCTCCGCCACACGGCCAGCGCCTCGCGCCCTTCGCGCGCCTCGGCCCGGTAGATCTCGGGGAAGTCCGGCAGGTCGGCAAGCGCCTGCCCGGGGGCGACCTCGAGACTGCTCGCGCCCCCGACATACAGCACGCGTTTCACGCCTGCCGCGCGGAGCCCCGCGATGAGGGCGCGCGCGTTCTCCGGGAGCGATGGTGCGGGAAGCCCGCGCGGGTTGGGGCGCGGCGAGATGGCGCTCACCACCGCATCGGCGCCTCTTACGACCTCGGCGACATCGTCGGCCTTGGTGGCATCGCCCTTCACGAGGCGCACACGCGGGTCGGGGGCCTGGACGGCGACGGGGTCGCGGACCACGCCGATGACTTGATGACCGCGGCTCAGGGCTTCCTTCGCTACGCGCTGACCAATGTTCCCGGTAGCGCCGATGACGACGATCTTCATGACACTTACTCCAGACCCTTCTCGTAGCGCCAGACTTGGAATACGATGCCGCCGGAGTCGTCGGGTTCGTGCATCACGATGCTGGAGCGGCGCCAGCCGTGCTTCTCGTAAAACCTTGCCGCGCGGTCATTCCCGACCGCGCACGCCAGCCAGGCCGTCTGGACGCCGTCGCGCTTCATCCGGGACTCGGCATCGGCGAGCAGGGCCGCGGCGGCGCCCGATCCCCGCGACGCCGAGGAGACGTAGAGCTGACAGAGCTCGTCGCCCCGGACCAGGTAGAAGCCGACGGCCGGAGCCGGGAGGGGCGAGCCGACAACCCGCACGTTCGGGAGCGCAGCCCGGAGCCGCTCGCTGAAGCTGGCGAGCGTGCGGCGCCGCGCCAGGTCGGGCGGCAGGAGCCCCAAGTGC
>JBIOUY010000189.1:0-3259 GCA_044867445.1 Gemmatimonadales bacterium | reverse complement strand
GATCACGTCACCGGCGACGGTCGCGCCCTCTCGCCCGAATACCTCCTCAGCAATTCCTTCGGTTTCGGCGGCATCAACGCAGCGCTGGTGTTCCGGCGGGTGGATGAACGATAGGTCGAAAAGGCGGAGAGGACGGAGAGGACGGAGAGGATGCAGACGAGGGAAATACCTCATCCCGACTGGAGCGAGGGACCTTGCCGACCGATCTCGAAGTTTGAGTAGGTCCCTCGGTCGCTTGCGCGCCCTCGGGATGAGGACCATCCTCTCCGTCTTCTCCGTCCTCTCCGTCCTCCACACCCTTCGCTTCGCTCAGGGCAGGCTCTACCGCCCTACCGCCCTACCGCCTTAAATTCGCGCCCGTCCAACTACCCACTCGGAGATTTCATGTCGTCGCTGCTTCGCCGCTCGCTCGCAGAGGCTGTGGGAACATTCGCGCTGGTCTTCATTGGCTGCGCTTCGATCGCAAGTAGGTATTTCAACGAGGCGAACTACGGCATCTTCGGCATCGCGGCGGCGCATGCCATAGTGCTGTCAGTGATGGTCACGGCGACGATGGGCATCTCCGGCGGACACTTGAACCCGGCGGTCACCGTTGGGCTGCTGGTCGCCCGGCGCACCACCGGCCGCACGGCGGCGGCCTACATCGCGGCCCAGCTGGTGGGCGCGGTGTTCGGGGCGCTGCTCCTCAGGTATCTCTGGCCGATAAACCTGACTCGGTCCGTCTCGCTGGGCACTCCTACCATCGCCGGCAACATCCTTGTACCCCAGGCCATTGGAATCGAGGCGGTGCTCACCTTCTTTCTGGTCTCCGCGGTGTTCGGCACCTGCGTCAACCCGGCTGCCCCCAAAGTTGGCGGGTTTGGCGTCGGGCTGGTGCTATTGTTCGACACTATCGTTGGGGGGAACCTTACCGGTGCGGCCGTGAACCCCGCTCGGGCGTTTGGGCCGGCGCTGGTATCTGGCCAGTGGGTGGGGCATGTGGTCTACTGGGTGGGCCCCCTCCTCGGAGGAATCATCGCGGCGCTACTATGGGAGCATGGGCTGCTGAAAGGCGGTGAGAAGGGAGAGGTGAAAAGTAGGGAGTGAGAAGTAAGGGGGTGGGAGTGCCGACGGAGAGCCGACTCGTCCTCATCCCGAGTGAGCACAAGCGAGCGAGGGACCTACTAATCCGGTGTCGATACCCGGGGAGTAAGTCCCTCGCTTCGCTCGGGATGAGGAGGCGCCTTCTGCCCTTTACGCTCCTCTCTCTGCTCGCTTCTTACTCCTCACTCCTCACTCCTCACTCCTCACTTCTCACTTCTCACTTCTTCACTTCTCACTTCTTACTTCTGCCCCACAGCCACACCGCGTACCCCACCAGAATCACCGGTGCCACCACATAAGCCGCGATCATGTAGGCGCCGTTTTCAGGAGGCATCCGCGGCTTCCTCCCGCGCTTCTTCCGCCAGCGCAATGCCGTAACGGGTGGTCACCATGCCGAGATAGAGCAGGGTAAACACCGCCATGGAAAGCAACAGCGTGCGCAGCATCTCCGGCGGCAGCGATGGGGCGCTGGGCTTGAGCACGATCGGCTGCGGATGAAGCGTGCGGAACAGGTACACGCTCAGGTGAATGAACGGCACCAGCAGCATCCCCAGGATGCCGACCACCGCGCTGAAGCGAGCCCGTTCGGTCGGCTCATGCACCGCCGCGCGAAGCGCCAGATATCCGATGAACAGGAAGAAGAGGAATAGCGTCAGGGTAAGCCGGGCGTCCCAGGTCCACCAGGTGCCCCAGATGGGCTTGGCCCAGATCGGACCGGTGGTCAGCATCACGGCGCTGAAAGCCACGCCCACCTCCGCCGACGCGGCCGCGAACCGGTCGAGCCGAGGCTCGTGCAGCCAGAGGTAGAGTGCGCTCGCGATTCCGACCAGCGAGAAGGCCAGCAGCGAGCACCATGCCGCCGGCACGTGGAGATAGAAGATCTTCTGCGCCAGACCCTGCCGGGCCTCGATTGGAGTAAAGCGAAGAGCCAGAACGTACACGCCCGCGAGGCCCGCGAATGCCAGCGCTACCAGCGTCAGTCCGCGGCGCACGATCGCCTGCGCGGCGCTCACTCGTCTACCACCGCGGAGAAGGCCATCGCGCAGAGCGTCACGAATACCACGTCATAGAGGGCGAGTAACCTAAGCCATCCCAGCATCTCGCTCAATGGACGTCCTGCCAGCAGACGAGACGTCACCTGCACCGCCCCGATCAGAGGCGGTACCATGAACGGAAGCAGCAGAACCGGCAGCATCAGCTCCGCGAACCGGGTGCGGACGGCCATGGCGCTGAAGATGGTGCCGACCGCCACGAATCCGATGGTGGCGAGCAGGGTCACGCCCACGATGCCGAGCCAGGCATCGCCCAGATCAACGTTGAAGAACAGCACGAAGAGCGGCAGGGTGATCGCCTCCACGGTGCAGACGAAGGCGAGGTTGGCGAGTAGCTTGCCGGCGAAGAGGGCGCCCCTGGGCAACGGCGCCAGCAGCAGCCCGTCCAGTGCGGCGTTCTCCCGCTCGATGGTGAACGCCCGGTTGAGGGCCAGCATGGCTGCCAGAGCGAACGTCACCCAGAGCACGCTGGGAGCGAGATCCACGACCGCCAGTGCCGTCGGATCCCGGGCAAAGTTGAAGACCACCAGCACCAGCGCGGCGAAGACGACTGCGGAGAGCAACGCCGTTCGGCTGCGGAGCTCGACGCGGATGTCCTTGGCTGCTACCACCAGGGCCAGGCGGAACCCGTCAGGCACCGATCAGTCCCCGATAGCGGCTCACAAATTCCTCCAGGTCCGCCGGCCGGCGCTCCTCCCACACCCATCGGCCCTCTACCAGCACCGCGATTCTGGTTGCCACGCCCCACACCTCGGCCAGATGATGAGTCACGAGCACCAGGCCCAACCCAGCCCCTACCGCGGCCCGCAGCTCACCCCTCAGGCGGTCGGCCGACGCAGCATCCAGCGCGGTGAAGGGTTCGTCCAGCAGGAGTAGTCGGGGACCGTGCAGCAGGGCCCGTGCGATCGCGGCGCGCTGTAGCATCCCCCGGCTCAGCCGGCGCGGCAGTTCGTCCGCCCGAGGTGCCAGACCCGCCTGTTCCAGCGCCGCCCTCGCCGTTTCCCGGGCTTGCGCGATGCCGTACAGTCTGGCCGCGAAGGTCAGGTTTTCCAGCAGCGTGAGATCGTCGTACAGCAAGGTTTGATGAGACAGTAGCCCAATGGCCCGCCGCGCGTCGCCGTCGT
>JBIOUY010000188.1:0-6873 GCA_044867445.1 Gemmatimonadales bacterium | reverse complement strand
AACCTTGGAGCGAGGATGGGGTCAAAACCGCTCGTTCGCCCTCCGCGGCTCACGCGCGGTTCTCGCGTGGCGCTGGTCGCGCCCGCGGGCCCGGTATTGGAACGAGATGATTTAACTCGCGCGGAATGCCTCTGCCGTGCGCTGGATTACGAACCGGTGATGGGGCCGCATGCGGGCAACAGGTATGGCTACCTGGCCGGCAGCGACGATCAGCGTCTGACCGACCTGAATGCTGCCCTGAAAGACCCAGCCATCGATGCGGTCTGGTGTCTGCGCGGCGGATACGGGGCCACCCGGATCATCGACCGGGTCGACTTCGAGGCGCTGGCCCGCCGGCCGAAGCCCCTCATCGGATACTCCGATATCACCGCACTCCTCAATGCTGCTGTCCGACTGGCGGAGGTCGTCACCTTTCACGGGCCAGTCGCGCGGGCGAGCATGCCCGCTTTCAGCCGCTGGCACTTTGAGCGGGTGCTCGCCTGCGCCGAGCCAGCCGGACGGCTAGGCCGTATCCCCGACCGGCCCGATGTCCTGATCCCGGAGGAGAATCGGATCGTCACTCTCCGCCCAGGAATTGCCGAGGGGCCACTCGCGGGAGGCAACCTCTCGCTGCTTCAATGCCTCGTGGGCACGCCTTGGGCCCCCCAGCTCGACGGGACGATCCTCTTTCTGGAGGACGTGGGTGAAGACCTTTATCGGGTTGATCGAATGTTGGCTCATCTGCGCGCGGCCGGCGCTCTGGGTAGACTGGCCGGGGTCATGGTCGGTCGCTTCAGCGAGCTGAAGCGCCACACTAACGACGGGGCATTGGGGTTGGACGAGGTACTCTCGAGCTATCTCCTGCCACTCGGTGTACCGGCCGCCTATGGCTTTCCCGTAGGCCACATCCGGGAGCAATGGACCCTGCCACTCGGGGTTCGCGCTCGGCTCGATGCGGGGACAGGGGAACTCGAGATACTAGAGGCGGCGGTCGGGTGAGCCGCGGAATTCCAACTCAGTGCCTTCCCCGCCGGCCTCGATACTGGTGGGCCGCGCTTCTGGTCGCCGGATGCGCTGCTGGAGGAAGCTCCGGAACGATGGCACCTGCTCCGGCCCCGCCGGCTGATCACCCCCCGGCCGATTCGGCTCGAGTCGCCCGACGGATCGACGCGCTGGCGAATGAGTATTTCGCAGCTTGGCTTCAGACGTTCCCTATCGATGCCCTGTTCTCCGGGGTGCCGGAGGCCCCAAACGACCGACTGAACGACAACTCGGTTGCCGCGGTGCGCGCCTGGCAGGGGCGGGAGGATACCTGGCTGGCACAGCTGCAATCGATCGATGTTGATCGGGTGCGAGGCTCTCCGCAGGAGGTGGCTTACGGAGTGATCCGCGAGACCCTCGAGGCCTCCCGACAGACCCGCATCTGTCGCAACGAACTCTTGGCCCTGAGCCAGCAGGGCGGCTTTCAGATCTATTTGCCCGTCCTGTCCCAACTGCAGCCGGTAGGCACAGCGACGCTGCGGGCCGAGGCTTTGGCCCGGTGGCGGGCGATGGCCCGCTACATCGGCACCGAAATCACCACCTTGCGCGAGGGAGTGCGTCGGGGCTATACCCAACCTCAGCTGAACGCCCGAGAGGTGCTAGAGCAGCTGGACGACATTCTTCGGATCCCGGCGGGACAGTCCCCCTTTGCCGCAGTCGCCGATCGTGACTCGACGCCAGGGTTTCGCGACTCTGTGGTTGCGATTGTTGCCCGCGAGATCCTGCCCGCCGTGCAGCATTATCGAGACTACGTCGCCTCGGAGTACCTCCCCCATGCGCGGGAGACCACCGCACTATTGGCCCTGCCACACGGGGCCGAGTGCTATCGCGCGCTGGTGCGCCGGTACACGACGCTGGATCTCGAGCCTCGAGCGCTGTATCAGCTGGGACTGAAGCAGATGGCTGCGATCGAGGCCGAGATGCTCCCAATCGCCAAGCGGAGCTTTGGGACTTCTGACCTGCCTGCTCTGATGGAACGGCTTCGCAGCGACTCGCAATACACCTTCCGCAGTCGGGAGGAGCTCATCCGCACGGCTGAGCAGGCGGTCGCTCGAGCCAAGGCAGCCATGCCTCGATGGTTTGGCCATCTGCCAAAGGAGGACCTGATCGTCGATCCGTGCCTCCCGTTCGAGGAGAAGTCCGGCTGCCCCAACTCCTACGTCAACGGCACCCCAGACGGAAGCCGTCCGGGGCGCTGGCGGATCAATGCGGCGGTCCCCCAGCCGCGGGCTCCCTTGGAAGGCACCGCTTTCCATGAGACGATCCCAGGCCACCATCTCCAGGGCGCAATTGCCCAGGAACGCGTTGGGAACAGCCCGATCACCCGTTATTTCGGGTTTTCGGGGTATTGGGAAGGTTGGGCCCTCTACGCCGAGCACCTGGCGCTGGACATGGGGATTTACTCGTCCGACTTGTACCGGCTGGGTGAGCTGGGCGAGCAGACCCTCCGTGCCGCCCGGCTCGTGGTAGATCCCGGGCTCAGCGTGCTTGGTTGGACCCGCCGGCAGGCAGTCGATTACATGCTGCTGCACCTCCCTTATTCCCGGACTGTCGTTGAGTCTGAGGTGGATCGATACATCGCGGGGCCGG
The DNA here is from genome assembly GCA_044867445.1 of Gemmatimonadales bacterium. GTDB lineage: Bacteria > Gemmatimonadota > Gemmatimonadetes > Gemmatimonadales > GWC2-71-9 > CAVVWJ01. The sequence continues at coordinate 4,263 of JBIOUY010000188.1, read as the reverse complement.
GCCAGGCGACTTCGTATATGGTCGGTCGGCTCGAGATCGAGCGTCTCCGTGCCGAGGCCGAGGCCCGTCTGGGGAAGGGTTTCGACATCCGCGGATTCCATGACCAGGTTCTGGAGAACGGAGCCGTTCCCCTGAGCCTACTCCGGTCTCACCTTGAAGCCTGGGTGCGCTCCAGTGGCCAACCTGCGAGCGGTCGCTGAGCTTTCCTGCCTATGGCGACCTCAATCCTTACCAAACACATCCTTCCCGGCGTTCTGGGCGACATTCTGATCGACGTACGTGCCGCCGGACGCGCTTCGCCCCGTCCCGCCGTGGTGGTACTGCACGGGTTCAAGGGATTCAAGGACTGGGGGATGTTTCCTCCTTTTTCCGAACGCCTCGCCCGGGCCGGATTCACCGCCGTCACGCCCAACGTGAGCGGGAGCGGCGTGGACGACCACGGCGAGTTCGTTTACCCCGAGCGCTTTGGGCACAACACCTTTTCGGCGGAGCTGGAGGACCTTCGCCGGGTGATCGATGCTCTGCTTCAGGGTGAGCTAGGCGTGCCTCCGCCGCCGGTCCTCGGCCTGATGGGCCATTCCCGCGGAGGCGGCATTTCCATCCTGCAGACGGCGCGGGATCCCCGGGTGAGAGGACTGGTTACCTGGTCCGCCATTTCTACCATCGAGCGGTGGCCGCCGGAGGAGCGTACCGCCTGGCGGAATGCCGGCGTGAACCACACCAAGAACATGCGGACCGGCCAGATTCTCCCGCTCTACACCGGCATCCTCGACGAGATCGACGCTCGGCCCGCCGCGCTCGACATCCAATCGGCGGCGGGGCGAATCACAGTGCCCTGGCTCCTGGCCCATGGGACAGCGGATGAATCAGTGCCGCTTCGTGAGGCCCGGGTGCTTGAGGTCTCCGCCGGTTCCCGTGCTCGATTCCTTCCCATAGAAGGCGCAGGCCACACCTATGGTGCGGTGCATCCCTGGAAGGGGATGACCCCTGCGCTCGATACTCTCTTCGACGCGAGCATTGAGGCACTGAGCCAGACGCTCCTCTGATACCCCCAGACTTGACCGGACGCCCAGGACCGGCGAATCTCCCAAGATGCCTATCTATAACTATCGATGCACCGGCTGCGGCACGGAGTTTGAGCGCCTGGTCCGCTCGGACAGTGACGTGGCTTGTCCTGGCTGCCAGGGGCACGAGCTGGAGCGCCTGATGTCCCTTACAGCTCGTCCCGCTTCGTCCGGAAAAGCGCCGGACTATAGTCGCCTCGGACCACCACCAGGCGGCGGTTGCTGTGGCGGGGGATGCCACTCGCACACCCACTGACCCATCGTCTTGCCCGGCTGCGTCAGCACCTCGTCGAGGGCTCGCCGCGGGTCGAAGAGGATTCCGCCGTTCTGTGGGCTGCGGTCGCCGTGGTGCTCATTCCGGACCCCGATGCCATTCTCCTGATCCGCCGCGCGGAGCGCGAGGGTGACCCTTGGTCGGGCCATATGGCGCTGCCCGGAGGGCGCAAGAGTCTTTCCGATGAAGACCTGCTCGCGACCGTCATCCGCGAGACCCTCGAGGAAGTAGGGGTGACTTTGCGCGGCGACCAGCTCATCGGCTGCCTGGATGATGTTGCGCCGCGAACTCCAGTACTCCCACCCATTGCCATCCGTCCATTCGTTTTCGTCCTGCCAGCTCGTCCCGCCCTGACCCTCAATCCCGAGGTCGCCTCAACCAGGTGGGTCTATCTCGACCACCTGCTCCATCCCGAGACCTACCATTCGGTTCGATTGGACATTCGAGGCGAAAGCCGGGAATTCCCTGCCTACCAACTCGAGGACGCCGTGGTCTGGGGCATGACCGAGCGGATCCTCACTGGACTGCTGCAGAAGCTCAGCTACTGAAAAGCGGTGAGAAGTGAGAAGTGAGAAGTAAGAAGTGAGGAGTAAGGAGTGAGGACCAAGGAGTCGAGGGCAATCCTCATCCCGACCCCGAGCACCGCGAGGGGGAGGGATCTGCTCCGCGGTTATCGAGGCCTGGCGCGTAGATCCCTCGGTCCGCTTCGCTGCGCTCAGCGAACCTCGGGATGAGAAGACGAGCCACTCCCCCCTCCCCACTTCTTGCTTCTCACTTTCTTCTCACTTTTTGCTTCTCACTGCTCTCCTGGAGTTCGCCCTCTATAATCTTGACATTAGGACCGTCTTACTCCAGTATTAGGCCATCCTAAACCGGATGGCCCATGAACGCCGCATTAGTCACCGAGTCCCTGACTCGCTCCGTAGAAGATTACCTGAAGGCTATTTACCGGCTTTCCCCATCCGGCCGTCCCGCGTCCACCAGCGATATCGCACACCTGCTGGAGCTGTCCGCCCCGTCAGTGAGCGGGATGGTCAAGCGGCTCTCCGAGCAGGGCTTGCTGGAGCACGTGCCCTATAAGGGCGTCCAGCTAACGGCCGAGGGGAGGCGGGCTGCCCTGCGAATGGTCCGCCGCCATCGGCTCATCGAGAGCTACCTGGTCGACTTCCTCGGCTACTCCTGGGACACAGTCCACGCCGAGGCTGAACGGCTGGAACACGCGGTTTCCGACACGCTGGTCGAGCGTATGGCTGCGGCGCTCGGGCACCCGAGCTTCGACCCCCACGGCGACCCTATCCCAGCCCCCGACGGGTCGATCGCCGAGCTGGACTGCATCCCGCTTTCCGACATCCCGGTCGGCCGAACGGTCGAGCTCCGCCAGGTTGACGAGAGCCAGCCTGAGCGGCTGCGCTATATCGCATCTCTCGGGCTTCGGCCGGGAGCCATTGTTACGGTGACCGATCGCCAGCCCTTTGGTGGGCCGCTCACCGTCGAATCGAGCGGGACGCGCCTGATCATCGGACGGGAGCTCGGCCAGGTTCTGCTCTGTGCACGCGAGGATGATCGATGAGCGCCGCCTCCACCCAGCCAATCGAGGAGTTGTCGGCGTGGCGGTATCCCCGGGTTCGCCCCAGCCTGCCGGAGTCATACCACTCAATCCGGGTGCCCGGGGGCGTGTCCTTCTGGCGCAAGGCGCTCGCCTTCGCCGGTCCGGGGTACATGGTGGCCGTGGGCTACATGGATCCGGGCAACTGGGCAACCGATCTGGCCGGCGGGGCTCGCTTCGGCTATACCCTGCTCAGCGTCATCCTGCTCTCCAACATGATGGCGATCCTGCTTCAGGCCCTTGCCCTGAAGCTGGGCATCGTGACCGGCCGCGATCTGGCTCAAGCCTGCCGCGATCATTATTCCCGTCCGGTCAGCTTCGTGCTCTGGGTGCTGTGCGAGATCGCCATCGCCGCCTGCGACCTGGCTGAGGTCATAGGCTCGGCTATCGCCTTGAACCTGCTGTTTGGCATTCCTCTGATCTGGGGCGTGTGTCTCACCGCGCTGGATGTACTGCTGATCCTGCTGCTGCAGAATCGCGGCTTCCGTTATCTCGAAGCCTTTGTCATCGCCTTGGTGGCGACGATCGGTGTCTGCTTCGCGATCGAGCTGGCCATGGCCCAGCCGGCGCTCTCGGAGGTGGTGCAGGGGCTCGTGCCCAGGACCCAAGTCCTGACCAACCCGACCATGCTGTACATCGCGATCGGCATTCTCGGGGCCACGGTCATGCCGCATAACCTTTACCTCCACTCCTCGATCGTGCAGACGAGGAAGGTACTCCCCGACGCCGCCGCCAAGCGGGAAGCGATCAAGTTCGCCACCCTCGATTCGACTGTGGCCTTGCTGTTCGCGTTCTTCATCAACGCGGCGATCCTGATCCTGGCGTCGGCCACGTTCAACTCCAGCGGGCATCCGGAAGTGGCCGACATCGGCGATGCGTATCGTCTGCTCACGCCGTTGCTCGGCACCACGTTGGCGAGCACGCTGTTCGCCGTGGCGCTCCTCGCCTCAGGCCAGAATTCGACCATCACCGGCACCCTGGCCGGCCAGATCGTGATGGAGGGGTTCCTCAACATCCGTCTCCCGGCCTGGCTCCGCCGCCTGATCACCCGGCTCATCGCCATCATTCCGGCGGTCATCGTCACCGCGCTCTATGGAGAGAAAGGCGCCGGGGCGCTGCTGATTCTGAGCCAGGTGATCCTGAGCCTCCAGCTCTCCTTCGCGGTTGTGCCGCTGGTCTACTTCACCGGTCAGCGGTCCAAGATGGGTCGTTTCGTGAATTCGCCCTGGCTTGCGGCGACCGCGTGGGTGGTGGCGATCGGTATCCTCGGCCTCAACGCTTGGCTCCTCCTCGGGACCTTCCGGGAGTGGCTGGCGTGA
>JBIOUY010000187.1:0-9610 GCA_044867445.1 Gemmatimonadales bacterium | reverse complement strand
TCGAAGTGCTCGGTCTGGATGACCTTGAAATCGAAGTCGGTGTACTGAACCTTGTTCCGCCCGAAGTACTGGGCGGAGAGAACGCCGGGCACGCCCGCGAGCGCGGCGAGCAGTACCGGGACGGTGCGTCGAAGCATGGCGACCTCGGCCTAGGTGGAGCTGATCAGCAGCTCCGGTGCGTCGTCCCAGAGGCGCTCGAGCTGGTAGAACGAGCGGGTCTCCGGGTGGAACAGGTGGACTACGAAATCCACAAAGTCGAGCAGCACCCAGCGGCCGCCGGTGAGACCCTCCACGTGATGGGTGTGATGGCCACGGCGGTCCAGCTTCTCGATGACCGATTCGGCAATGCCTCGAACATGGGCGTCTGACGTTCCGGAAGCGATCACAAAATAATCGGTAGCGTCGGTGAGCCCCCGCAAATCGAGTACCACAAGTTGATTCGCCTTGAGATCCCGGATCGCTTCCAGCGCCAGGCGAAGCGCCTCAGGGGGACGAGGCTTCACCTGCCGGTCCTTCGCGACATGACCACTCATCCTTGGGTCCCCGCACGTACGGCACCGAGACGTGCGGGCGTCCCATCCTCGATCTGATAGAATATCGCCCAGGCACCCAGGCCGACGTGCGTGGCGAGGACCCCGGTGGCGAGGGTCACGAAGCAGTCCCTCGGGCGGTAGGCCGCCAACAGCGCGGTGCGAACCCGTTCTGCTGTCTCCGGGGCCTCTACGTGCGCCACGCCAAACCGGATCACCTGTGGCCGGGGCGAGAGACGTCGCTCCAGCAATGCCAGTACCCGCGGGAGGGTTTGCTCCCGGCCCCGCACGCGATCGACCACGACCACACTCCCCGCCTCATCCAGCGCGAGGATCGGCTTCACATCCAGCATCCCGCCGATCCAGGCCTTGCCACGGGAGATCCGACCGCCCCGAACGAGATTGTCGAGGCGATCGACGGTCAACAACATCCCGCAGCGTCCGCGCACCCGCTCGAGCTCTGCTACGATCTCCGCCGCGCCCCACCCCGACTCAGCCAGCTCCGCCGCCCGCAAGGCCAGCATCCCCACACCCAAAGAGGCGGACCGGCTATCGACCAGATGAACCCCGGTTAATCCCGCCGCCCGCAAGGCCGCCTGGGCCGAGGCGAAAGTCCCCGATAGCCGGGAGCCCAGCAGGACACCCACGACCTCATCGGCCTCGGCCCGCGCGTCGCGGAACATCTGGACGAAATCGGCGGGGGTAGGCTGCGAGGTCGTAGGGAGATCCGCCGCGGCCCGCAAGCGGCGGTAGAACTCCTCCGGGCGGAGCTCTACCCGGTCGCGAAACGTCCGGTCCCCGAAGACCACCTGCAGCGGTACCAGCGCGATCCGGTGTCGGTCGAGCAAGGGATCGGCGAGATCGGCGGAGCTGTCGCTGACGATCGCGACGGGACGCCGCTCGGCGTGCCCCAACCGGCGGTGTTGCGCCCGCATATCGTCCGCTTTTGTGGTCTCTATCTGTCCTAATTCAGCCGCATAGGTAAAGACGGCCTCCGGGGTATCCGTGTGCACATGGATTTTCAGAATGTCCGCCATCAACGCAACCACCACCGATCCGCCGAACCGGTGCAGGGCAGCGCGGACCTCGTTGGCCGGGGGCAGCCGGTCGCCTCGGACCAGGACCTCAGTGCAGAACTGGAAGTCCCGCTCCGCCGCGACCTCGACCTCTGCGGCGGGCACCACCTCGCCTACGCCGTCAGCCTCAGCGGCCGGGAGCACTGGATCCCCATCGATGAGCCGGACGGCGCCCTCCAACATCCGAACGAAGCCCTTGCCACCGGCGTCGACCACACCGGCTTCCTTGAGCACCGGCAGGAGCTCGGGTGTACGAGCCAGCGATGCCTCAGCCTCGCGCAGCGTCCGGTGCATGCACACGGCGAGGTCGTCCGATTCGGCCGCGGCGCCTGCCGCCGCCCGGGCCGTGTCCCGCGCCACGGTGAGAATGGTTCCCTCGCGCGGATCGTCCAGCGACTCGTAGAGCCGCTCCGCGCCCCAAGCAAATGCGAGCGCGATCTCGCCGGCGGAGGCCGCGGGACGCTCGCCGAGGGCCTCGGTGAAACCCAGGAGAAAGTGGGCCAGCATCATCCCCGAATTGCCTCTGGCTCCGAGCACCGCGGCCCGGGCCATGATTCGGCCCGTCTCCGGAAGCGTCGCCTTGCCCAGCCCGCGCAGAGCATCGGCGACCGCGCGGAGGGTCAGGCTGAAATTGGTGCCCGTATCACCATCGGGGACCGGAAAGACGTTGATACGGTTGAGCTCATCCCGTCCGGCGGCTACCCAATCGGCGGCCGCGAGGACTGCACGCGCGAGCCTGGGGCCGTCGAGGTAGGCAATCCCCGGGCTCATCCGCGGAGCGTCACTCCGCCACGACCGAGACGCGTAGCTCCGCGTGAACGTCGGGATGCAGGCGCACACGAACGGTGTGATACCCCAGAGTCTTAAGGGGATGCTCCATCTCGACCCGGCGCCGGTCCACCGTGTGGCCGGCCTTTGCCAATGCGTCGGCGATGTCCTGCGCGGTGATCGAGCCGAACAGCTTGCCCTCCTCGCCCGCCTTGCCACCGAGGGTCAGGGTGACACCGCTGAGGGTGGCCGCGTTCCGCTCGGCTTCGGTCCGCTCGGCCTGGTTACGGGTGGTCCGCGCCTTGGTCTCCGCGGCGATCCGCTTCTTGTTGCCCTCGGTCGCCTCGTACGCGAGCCCTTGCGGCAGGAGGTAGTTCCGGGCGTAGCCAGGCTTTACCCGCACCAGCTCGCCTGACTTCCCCAAAGACTTCACGTCCTCACGGAGGATGACCTCGATCATCACTTGAAACCTCCAGCTGTGGGCGTCGGGAGTCGACGCCGGAAATCTAGCCAAGTGTCGGCAAGGCCGAGCAGCGTCAACCCCCCGACAAGGAAGGGCAGAAGAAACATCGCCACGATTGCCAGAACCACGATCACCCCTCCAGGAACCCTGGCCCACGCCGTGGTGAACACCGCCAGACCGCGCGTGGCATACAAGGCTGCCCAGACCAGCAGGAGGTTCTGCCCCAAGGGGGCGGCAGGGGAGGGAAGAGGCAGCAGGACGAGCGCAAGGCCCAGCACCCAACCCCAGACCAACTGATCGTTGAATCCAAACTGGCTGAACGGTGGGAGGGGTGAACCGAGCGGACGGCGAGAGATCCGGTGGTACCAGGCCCAGGCCAGCCGGAGTCCGGCGATGCCGGCCAGGGCGAGCAGGCCCGGGTACAACCGGGCCACACTGTCGGTGACCGAGGCCAGTTGGTCGAGCATGTCTTTCGAGGCGCCGGCAGTCGACCATTGGGTCTGGAGTACCCTTTGGTATGCTGCCAGGTCCTGCTCCACGGCACGACGCACCTGCTCCCATCCTACTCCCAGGTGGCGCATCCAGACGGCCAGTGCCACGCCTGCGGCCGCTGTCGCACTGAGGACCCGGGAAAATCGTCCCGAGGGCCGCCAGATGGTGAGCGCGAGAAAGGTTCCGCAGAGGAGGACCGCGCCTGCGCGGGTAAACTGCGCGCCGAGCCCGCCGGGCTGCTGCAGCCAGAGCGCCGATAATGCCGCCGCCCCGAACACCCAGCCCCACTCGCGCATCGTCCGCGGCCGGGAGAGCAGCAAGAGCCCCGCGAGCGGTCCGGCTACAAAGGCGGGGGGCGCCAGGAAGAGGAACCCCGCCAGCAAGAGCGCCTGCCGCCAGCCTACCGGTCGAGTCAGCCGCCGAAGCCCTTGATGTACGGAAGCAGAGCCAGTTGCCGGGCGCGCTTGATTGCCGTACTGAGCTGCCGTTGGTGCCGGGCGCAAGTACCCGACAGTCGGCTGGGGAGAATCTTGCCACGCTCGGTCAGGAAGCGAGACAGGGTGCGCTCGTCCTTATAGTCCACGACCCGTACGCCGGACTCACAAATGGCGCAGGTCTTCTGCGGCCGTCTCATTCGTCGTCCTCCTCATCGCTCTTCCCAGCGCTGACCGGGATGGGCTGGGCGCCTTCGTTTACCACGACCAGAAACCGCAGTACGCCCTCGTCGAGCTTGATCGCGCGCTCGAACTCGGGGAGTGCGGCGCCGTCGGCGTCGAACTTGGAGACGACGTAGTAGCCGGTCTGGTGCTTTTTGATCGGGTAGGCGAGCGTGCGCTTACCCCAGTGGTTGACCTGAGGAGGCTCGATGCCAGGTTGCTGGATGAGGGCGTGGAGGCGCGCGAGGCGCTCGTTGATGGCGGTCTCTTCGAGGGCGCTGTCGAAGATATAGACCACCTCGTACTGACGGGTCATGACACCTTCCTTTGGACTGGTCGCCCCGGGCGTGGTGTGCGCCTCGGGGAGGATGCTTGTTGGAGCGAGGAAAATAGGCGGTAGGGCCGTAGGGCGGCAAGGAGAGGACGCAGAGGACGCAGAGGACGCAGAGGACGGAGGGGACGCAGAGGACGGAGAGCTAGGTCATGCACGTGGTTTCGGTCCAAATCGGCACTTCATCGGCACTTCCCGGACGGTCGGCGAGCCACATTCCCCCGATCCGATGACGCGGGCATTCACCAGCGCCATCTGGAAGCAACCGGTCGCTGATATCTTCGGGTGCTGCGCGAGGGAGTAGTGGCGGCGGGTGATCTATCGTCTTGGTCAATCGTCGGCGTCCGGTGCGGACGGTGCGCCGCGCAGCTGGCGCGACTGGCTGGTCAGGAGCTGAAGCGAAAGAGCACGACATCCCCGTCCCGCACCACATACTCCTTTCCCTCGGCGCGGGCCAGGCCCTGCTCCCTGGCGCCCTTCCACCCAGCGACCCGCACAAAGTCTTCATAGGCTACGGTCTCGGCTCGGATGAATCCCTTCTCGAAATCGGAATGGATCACCCCCGCCGCTGCCGGCGCCTTATCGCCGCGGTGAATGGTCCAGGCGCGCACTTCCTTCTCTCCAGCAGTGAAATAGCTCTGCAATCCCAGGAGATGGTAGGCGGCGTGCGCGAGACGGTCGAGCCCCGACTCGCTCAGTCCCAGATGCTCGAGAAACTCCTGCCGGTCCTCCGGAGGAAGCTCCGCCAGCTCGGCCTCGACCTTGGCCGAAAAGGTGACAATCTCGGCGACTTCCTGATCCCGCTCGAGCGCCGAGCGGAGTGACTCGACCAGTAGATTGCCGCCCACGATCTCGTCCTCGGCCACGTTGGCGGCATACAGCACTGGCTTGGCGGTGAGAAGATTGAAGGAGCGATAGTTTGGAGCCTCCTCCTCACTCGGCACCACCGATCGGGCAGGGCGACCCGCCGCGAGCGCCTCCCGCACGGCCTCAAGCAGGCGCTGTTCCATCTTGGCCTGCGGATCTCCCGACCGCGCCACCCTCGCGGTCTTGTCCAGCCGCTTCTCCACGCTGGCGAGGTCAGCCAGCCCAAGCTCGATATTGATCACCTCGCGGTCCCGCACCGGATCGACCGGTCCCATCACGTGGGGAATGTCGGGGTCCTCGAAACAGCGGACCACGTGCACCACGGCATCCACCTCGCGGATGTTGGCCAGGAATTGATTCCCCAACCCTTCTCCCTCGCTCGCGCCCTTGACCAGACCGGCGATGTCGACGAACTCCACCACCGCCGGAACCGAGCGCTCCGGCTTCACGATTTCGGACAGCACGTCCAGCCGCGGATCGGGCACCTGTACGATGCCGGTGTTCGGCTCGATGGTGGCAAAGGGATAGTTTGCGACCAGCGCCTTGGCTGAGGTGAGGGCGTTGAAAAGGGTGGATTTGCCGACATTGGGGAGGCCAACGATTCCGAGGCGTAGCATATTTTGAAAAGCGTGAAAGGTGAAAGGTGAAAGCTATTCCGTTTGACTTCTTCACTTCACGGTTCACGGTTCACGTCTCACCTCTCACCTCTCACCTGTTGTACCTGCTCATCGCCTTTTCGATTCCTTGGTCGAGCCAGCACTCTACCGCCTCCGACATTGGCTCGAGAAGTTGACCCAGCATCTCCCGCTCCTCCGGTTCGAACTCGGCCAACACGAATTCCGCGAGATCATCCAGGCCGGGCGGCGCAGGACCTACGCCAATGCGGAGTCGAGCGTAATCCTGCCGCTGCAAGGCTCCTTCGACGCTCTTCAGGCCGTTGTGGCCGCCGGACGAGCCGGCGCCGCGCAGGCGGAAGCGCCCGAGCGGAAGCGCCACGTCGTCGACCAGGACTAGGAGATCACGGCTGGGATCGAAATCGGGCAAGGCGCGAAGCGGGGCCAGCACGGCGCCGCTGCGATTCATGTAGGTGAGCGGCTTCAGGAGACGCACCCGGTGGGAATCCCAGTCTCCTTCGGCCAGTCGGGCGCGATCGCCGCGGCGAAACTCCCCCAGCTTCCAGCGGACCGCCAGGTGGTCGGCCAGACGAAACCCGGCATTGTGCCGGGTTTCGACGTACTCCGGGCCGGGATTTCCCAGCCCCACGATGGTACGCAGGGGTCAGACTTTCGGTTCGGCCTCGCCTTCGGCTTCCGGCTTCGGCTTCCGGATGAGCTCCGGTTCGGCGGTGACGGCTGCTTCCTCCACTGGCGGGGGCGCCTCCTCGGTCCTCGGCGCCACCACGGTACAGACCGGCGTGTCGGGATCATTGAGGATGCGCGCCTTGGGGATCTGCAGATCGCGCACGAAGAGGGAATGGCCGATGGCGAGCGCGGTGACGTCCAGATCCACGTGCTCGGGAATGTCGCCCGGAAGCACTTCGATCTCGAGCTCGCGAAGCGAGTGGTCCAGTACCCCGCCGAAATTGCGAACCCCGTCCGGGATGCCGACCAATCGCACCGGCACCTCCAGCGTGATCTTCTCGTGAGCCTGAATCTCATAGAGATCGAGATGGAGAATCTCGGCCGGCCGGACCGAGTCTCGCTGAATCTCGCGGATCAATGCCTTGACCGGCGCGCGGCCATCGATGGCGACATCCACGATCGTGGTCGCCGCACTGATGCCTACGAGCATCTTGTTGAGGGCCGTCGTGTCCACCGCCACCGCCTCGGGCTCTCGTCCGTGGCCGTAGATCACCCCCGGCACTTTCCCGGAGCGACGGAGTGTGCGGGCCGCGCCCTTGCCGCTCGTGGTGCGGGTAGAGACTTGGAGATTTGCTGGTTGGGCCATTGTTAGGTCCTGAGTCACGGGTCACGGGTCTCGGGTCACGGCTCACGGGTCTGAACTCGAGACCCGCGACTCGCGACCCGCGACCCTTCAATCAAACAACGAACTCACCGACTGATCGCTATGGGTGTACCCGATCGCCTTGGCCAGAAGACCTGAGATCGAGAGGACCTTGAGCCGCTCGAAGCGTCGCTCCGTAGGAATGGCGATCGTGTTGGTGACCGCGACTTCCTTGACCGCGGAAGCCATGAGACGATCGACCGCCGGGCCCGAGAGCAGCGCGTGGGTGGCGCAACAGTAAATATCGTGCGCCCCCAGGCGCTTCAGCGCGTTCACCGCTTCGGCCATGGTCCCCGCCGTGTCGATCATGTCGTCAGGAATCAGGCAGTCCCGATCGCCCACCTCTCCCACCACGTTCAACACTTCCGCCACGTTGGCCGAGGGCCGCCGCTTGTCGATGATGGCGAGGGAGGCGTTGAGCCTCTTGGCGAATCCGCGGGCCATCTTGGCGGACCCCACGTCCGGAGCCACCACCACCAAGTCGCGCAGGTGCTTCTGCCGGTAATGGCTGACGAACACCGGGGCTGCATAGAGGTGATCTACCGGCAGATCGAAAAACCCCTGCAGCTGATGCTGATGGAAGTCCATGGCCAGTACCCGGTCAGCGCCGGCCGTCGACACCATGTTCGCCATCAGCTTGGCACTGATGGCTACCCGGGGTTGGTCCTTTCGATCCTGGCGGGCATATCCGAAGTAGGGGATGACCGCCGTGACCCTCGCCGCGCTGGCTCGCCTGGCCGCGTCCATGAGGAGGAGCAGCTCCATCATGTTTTCGGCTGGCGGATTGGTGGGCTGGATGATGTACACGTCCCGCCCACGGACGTTCTCATCGATCTTGACGAACAGCTCGCCGTCGGCGAACCGGCGCAGCGTCACCTGGCACAGCGGCTGCCCCAAGTGAGCGGCCACCTCTTCGGCGAGGGCTCGGTTGCCCGACCCGCTCAGCAGCAGCATTTGGCTGCGCGACAGCGACAGGTCCGTCATAATGAGAACCCGCAAAATTAGTTAGGCCCGTCCCGAACAGTCAACCGGCGGCCTTCCCGTGATCTGGGCCCTAGCGATTTTGAAGCGCTGTGACACGATTTGTGGTGCTCTGGGTTGGAGTTATAGGAAGTCTGCCACACCTGCTGGGTTCCTGCAGCGCTGTCAGATTTTGTCATGCATTAAGCTAGTGCGCTGGCAGATAAGTCGTTGGCGGCGTGCAGGGTGTCCCGTTTCTTGACGCCGGGGTCACTGGCACGCCTCTGGCGATTTCCCCGGCCGATTCCGTCCGCCTGGAGCGCAGCGCTCACGTTCCGGTACGACAGTACTCCTCATCAACTGGGGCTTGGAACCAACACTATGCGATCTCTCCATGTGTTTGCCCTCGTGGCAGCCGCGGCGGTTGCTGGTGCTGCCTGCGGCGGCGATGGTGGCAACGGACCCTCGAACTCGGCGCCGGTCGCCGCGTTCAGTCACGACTGTACCCTTCTGGCCTGCAACTTTTCCGCAGACCCCAGCGGTGACCCCGATGCCGGGGACGACGTCGCGGCCTGGGATTGGGACTTCGGCGATAACTCGACCCACGGAACCACCAAGGATGTGTCTCACACCTACGCGGCACCGGGCACGTTTCATGTGAAGCTGGTCGTGCGCGACACCCACAACACCCCCAGCACGGCGGCAGACAGCACCATTACCGTGTCCGACCAGCCGCCGGCCAACCAGCCCCCAACCGCGGAATTCGGCGCGAGCTGCAGCTCGTTGGATTGCAGCTTTACCAACCAGAGCACGGACGCCGATGGAAGCATCGCCTCACTGGCCTGGGATTTTGGCGACCCGAGCAGCGGGAGCGACAACACCTCGACCGCTCCGAACCCGAACCACACCTACAGCAGCGCGACCGCGCCCGACACCTTCACGGTCAGGCTGATCGCCACCGACAACGCCGGTGCGGCTGATACGGTGACACACAATGTCGTGGTCGCTCCGCCCGCCACCTGCTCGGGCGTCTCTTGCGATCTGACGCTGCAGGCCGATGCCACGGTGACCGTGACGCTTACTAGTGAAGGCTGTGACGCTGTCGGCAACACCCTGCGCATCACTGCGCCGATTGACACAACGCTGTTCACCGATGGCTGTCATACGCCCGCGGGTACCAGCTATCAGCTCAGCGGGCCTGCCGCCGGGAAGTTCACTTCGGGCAGCACCATCGTGCCCGAGGTCATCTCCGGCTCCAAGGATCTCGCCTTCCCGCCAACGCTGCGGTTGAAAGCGGGAAGTGCGTACCCCACCTGGGTTCTTGAGTTCGACGACGGCGAGTCGGGGGCGGGGCCCACCTGCCCTGGTGACCCGACCTGCAACGGCAAAGAGCCCGACTTCGACGACTTGGTCATCACGATCCAAGCCACACCCTAGTCACCACTGATTAACCAGGGGGGAGC
>JBIOUY010000186.1:0-34440 GCA_044867445.1 Gemmatimonadales bacterium | reverse complement strand
CTCCCTCGGGATGAGGAACAACTTCGGACGGTCCTCTGCGTCCTCTGCGTCCTCTGCGTCCTCTGCGTCCTCTGCGTCCTCTGCGTCCTCTGCGTCCTCTGCGTCCTCTGCGTCCTCTGCGTCCTCTCCGTCCTGTCCGCCCTCCTAAGAAACCATCCCCCTCTCCATCCAGTCATGCTCGCCCTGCAACACCCCCTGCGCCAGCTGATAGGTGGCGACGTCATCGTTGTCGAACACTGCCGCGAAGCGCTCCTCCACGCGTCGCCGGGCATGGCGGCAGAAGACGTCTGCCAGCTCCACCGCGCTGCGCCCCTCCGACTCATCGGCGGGCTCACTCCGCGAGGCGATGGCGTGCGCTCGGCTGCAGGCCGCGGTGATAGCCAGGAGCTCGGCACCGATCTCTACCAATCGCGCGAGGACCGTCTGCCGTTTCTCCAGTTTGGGTCCGAAGCGCACCATGCAGTGAAAGAGCGTGCGAGCCAGAAGACGGCAGGAGCGATCCACGAACCGAAGGTGGCGGGCGAGCGGACCGAATTCCCCGTACCGCGGCCAGCGTCCCCAGCCCAACCAGAGCTTCGGGTACCACCCAGCATAGAACAGCCCGGCCTTGAGAAGCGCCGGAAGCTTTCTGGCTAGCGGGATTCGTGGATCGATGAGGTCGCCAGCCACCTTCATGTGAGTGTCCACCGCCTCGCGGGCGATGAACAGTCTCATGATTTCGCTGGACCCTTCGAAGATGAGGTTGATGCGGAAGTCCCGCATCATGCGCTCGACCGCTTCCGGTCGCTCGCCGCGGCTCCGCAGGCTGTCCGCTGTTTCGTATCCTCGACCGCCCTTGATCTGCAAGGTGTCGTCCACGATGCGCCAGCCGATCTCCGTGTTCCACATCTTGGCCATGGCCGCCTCCAGCCGGATATCGGCATCGCCGCGATCGGCCAGCAGTGAGGCCAGATCGGAAACGGCTTCCATGGCGAAGAGGTCGGCGGCCATCCGGCCGAGTTTCTGGGCGATCGCATCGTGCTTGCCGATCGGCTGCCCCCACTGCACCCGCTCTCCCGCCCACCGGCGGGCGATCTCCAGGGCCCGCTTCGATCCGGCGACCGCGGAGGCGGGCAGCGTCAGCCTTCCGGTGTTCAAGGTGATTAGCGCGAGCTTGAGGCCCTTCCCCTCGCCCCATAGCACGTTCTCCACCGGGACCTTCACGTTGGTGAACCGAATGACCCCGTTCTCGATGCCCTTGAGGCCCATGAAGTGAAGCCGCTGCACCACCTCGACCCCGGGCCAGTCGGTCTCGACGATGAACGCCGTGATCTTCTTGTGACTGGTACGCGCCATCACCACCATCAACTCGGCGATCGTGCCGTTGGTGCACCACAACTTTTCGCCATTCAGGATGTAGTGCCTGCCATCCTCTGACAATTTGGCTGTGGTACTGAGCGCGGCCGGATCGGAACCAACCTGGTTTTCGGTCAGGGCGAAAGCCGAGACCGCACCTCGGGCCAGCCGGGGCAGATAGCGCTGCTTCTGCTCCTCGGTGCCGAACAGCTCGAGGGGAGTGGGCACGCCGATAGACTGTGCCGCCGAGAGCAGGGCGGTGAGGCTCCCGTCTTGGCTGGTAACCATGCCGATCGCGTGAGTGTAACTGTACTGGCTCAAGCCAAGGCCGCCGTACTCGACCGGGATCTTGATTCCGAACGCCCCGATTGTTCCCAGTCCACGAACAACCTCAGCCGGGATCTTGCCCTCACGATCGATGCGATCGCTGTCTACCCGTTCCTTCATGAAGCGCTCGAGCCGCTCCATGAAAGGCCGGGCGCGCTCGAGATCGGCGGGATCGGGGGAGGGGAAGGGATGCACCAAGTCGAGCCGGAACGACCCTTCGAAGAGTTCGCGGACGAAGCTCGGCGACTGCCACTCTTTCTCGCGAGCGGCCTCGGCGACCTCTCTGGCTTCCTGTTCGGTCGCGAGCGGGGTGCGCGGGGCGCGGGTGGGTTGGGCCAGCAGGTCAGTCATGGGTTGGCGACTCGGTGAGGGTTGTGGTGAGCGGCGCGGTCATGCCCCGAACCCCATAGAGGACGAGCTTCACCACATGGCTCCTGCGCCGCCGGAAATCATCGCTGTCTTCCAGGTTCACTCCCACGGCGGGGGCAACGGTTTTGGCGTGGACCAGGGGGAACCAACAGAGTGCGATAATGCTGAGGAGAAGCTGCGCCGCTTCGCCCGAAGGAGCGTCGTCGAGGCCCAGCTCGGCGCTGATCGCCGCCAGAGCCTCCTGGCCGGCGGAAAGATGGTTGACGCCCTCCAACTGGCCTACGCCGTTCAAGGCTTCGCGCTCGATCAGGCGAACGAAATTGGGCCGGGCCGCCAGGAAGTCGAAGTAATCGGAAACTGCGCCGGCGAGGATGGTTTCGCTGCCCTCGCCGCTGGCCAGAGCCCGAGCCCGACCGCTTCGGACGGCATCTCGCACCTCGGCGAAACAGCGATCCAGCACAGCCTGATAGAGCTCGGACT
Organism: Gemmatimonadales bacterium; assembly: GCA_044867445.1. Lineage (GTDB taxonomy): Bacteria > Gemmatimonadota > Gemmatimonadetes > Gemmatimonadales > GWC2-71-9 > CAVVWJ01. The sequence continues at coordinate 31,929 of JBIOUY010000186.1, read as the reverse complement.
TTGAGCCGAAGAAATACCCCGGCGTTCCCCGAGAGACGCCCGCGGCCGCCCCAACATCGTTCAGGCTGGTTGCATCGTAACCCTTTGTGGCAAATAGCAATTCGGCGGCATCGAGGATCGCCGCCCGGCTCCGGTCGGCGTTTCTTTCTCTATCAGGGCGTCGGGGCATGGCAGCCGCTCAGTTCGAGGTGGCTTGGCTTGCTTGCTGACTAGCAAGTTATTTGCTCGCACAGGCCCCGTCAAGCTGGCTGTAGGGGCGATTCCTTGGGCAACACCTGCGGGGCCCTGGATCCTAGATCCCCGCCCCGCCGTTCCCGCCGCGAAGGCCTGCGGCTTCCGTTCGGGCCAGCGCTTCCGCCCGTATAGCCCTCTAAGCTGTCCGCCGGCTTACCAACTCCTCTCGCTCGACCACAGCCGTCTGCAGGTAGGCCTGGCGGGCAGCCGAAACCAGACCGGCCGCGCCCCTGGGGCTGACCTTGCGGAAGAGCGGCAGGTAGTGCTCCCACTGAACCAGAATGGTCCGGGCACGGGGGCTCACCGTTTTCTCTTCATGCTCTCGGATCAAACGCCGAAGCAGCTCGACGTCCTGCTCCTCCATCTCGGCGAGCTCCACCATGTCGTGGTTCACCCGGCTGTCAAAGGTTCCCGCCTCATCCAGCACATACGCCACGCCGTTTGACATGCCCGCGCCGAAGTTGCGACCGACCCGCCCCAGAACCGCGACGATGCCGGACGTCATGTACTCGCAACAGTGGTTGCCGGCTCCCTCGATCACGGCCACCGCGCCGGAATTGCGCACTGCGAACCGATCGCCCGCCTGCCCTGCGGCGAAGAGCCGACCGCCGGTCGCACCGTACAAGACGGTGTTCCCGATGATCAGGTGTTGATGAGAAACGTCAGCGTACGCCGCCCGGCGGAACGGACGGATGGTGATCTCCGCCCCGCTCAGACCTTTGCCGACGTAATCGTTGGCCTCGCCCTCCAACTCCAGATGCATCCCCCGGCAGGTGAACGCCCCGAAGCTCTGGCCCGCACTCCCGGTGAAGCGCAGGCGAATGGCGCCGGCCGCCAGAGCCGCGTCTCCGTGGTGCTGCACGATCTCGCCGGCCACCCGGGCGCCCACCGCCAGATTGTGATTGTAGATCGGATAGCTCCCCGAGAACGGCAGGCCGCTTTCCAGATAGGGCCGCAAGTCCGTCAGAATCTCGCTGTCCAGCGCAACTAGACCCGGCCGATCGTTTCGACTCTGGGTATGGTGCAACACGCCAGTCGGGCGACGGGGCCGTCCCTCGGGGTTGGTGGGCGCAAACAGCACCGAAAGGTCCAGCATCTGGGCGCGGGGCAGCTCGGGATGCTCCAACCGCTCGAGGAGGTCGTTCCGCCCGATGATCTCCTCCAGGTTCCTCGCGCCCATGCTCGCGAGGATCTGCCGGACCTCCTCAGCGAGGAAGGTGAAATAGGTGATGACCTGCTCCGGCGTCCCCTTGAACTTCGCCCGCAGATCGGGCCGTTGGGTGGCGATGCCGGTCGGGCAGGTATTGAGATGACACTGGCGCGCCATAGCGCAGCCCATTGCAACCAAGGGCGCGGTGCCGAAACCATAGCTCTCCGCTCCGAGCAACGCCGCGATGACGACATCGCGTCCGGTCTTGAGCCCCCCATCGGTGCGCACCTCGATCCGATGCCGCAAGCCGTTCCGGACCAGGGTCGCTTGGGTCTCGGCGAGGCCCAGCTCCCACGGAGAGCCGGAGTGCTTGATCGAGGACAAGGGCGACGCGCCGGTGCCTCCGTTGTGCCCCGCGATGAGCACGTAGTCCGCGTACGCTTTAGCGACGCCCGCTGCGACGGTGCCGACTCCGACCTCGGAGACCAGCTTCACGCCGACTCGGGCGCGCGGGTTCACCGTCTTCAGATCATGGATCAGCTGAGCCAGATCCTCGATCGAGTAGATGTCGTGATGCGGTGGTGGTGAGATGAGCTGGATGCCCGGCACGGCATGACGCAGCCGCGCGATCAGCTCGGACACCTTATGGCCTGGGAGCTGGCCACCTTCACCCGGCTTGGCGCCCTGGACGATCTTGATCTCCAACTCCTCAGCCCGGACGAGATACTCCGTGGTCACTCCAAACCGAGCGGAGGCAACCTGCTTGATCCGATTATCGGCCCGGTCTCCATTGGGTAGCGCGCGGTAATTGAAGGGGTCCTCGCCACCTTCGCCGGAGTTGGATTTCGCTCCCATCCGGTTCATGGCGATCGAGAGCGTTGCGTGGGCCTCCGGCGAGAGCGCGCCGAGGGACATGGCCGAAGAGATGAACCGGCGCCGTATCGACTCGGCGGACTCCACCTCGTCCAGCGAGATCGGATTGGTCTGGCGGACAGTGAGCAGGTCGCGAGGCCCCGCCGGGCGGCGAGCACCATTCTTTACCAGGAAACCGCCGTACGCTTCGGGACCCTGTACCTTGACCGCCTGCTGCAGTGCCACCACCACGGGCGGTGCCCACCCGTGGTCCTCCCCTTCCTTGCGGAAGCGGACCCGGCCGTGATCCGGCAACGAGGTCGCTGGTGACGCCGCCGAGGAGAAGGCGACCCGATGGCGGGCGAGGACGTCTTCCGCGATCTCCTCGAATCCGATGCCACCGATGGGTGACGCGGTCCCCGCGAAGCAGGTGGAGATCACCTCGTGTCCCAGGCCCAGCACTTCGAAGATCTGCCCTCCGCAGTAAGACGAGAGGGTCGAGATGCCCATCTTGGACAAGATCTTGAGCAGCCCCTTTTCGGCGGCGCTGCGGAACCGGTGCCGCGCCTCCTTGGGCTCCGGCCGTGGTTCGGCATCCGCTTGCTGTTCCCGGCGCGAGTGCTCCCGGCCTTCGCCGAAGAGTCCGTCGATCGTCTCCAGCGCAAGCCAAGGGTGCACTGCCTCCGCGCCGTACCCAATGAGGGTGGCGAAATGGTGGATGTCGAAGGCATCGCCGGCTTCGGCGACGAGTCCAACGCGGGCTCGCAATCCGGTGTGGACCAGGTGCTGGCGCACGGCGCCGATGGCGAGCAGCATGGGGATTGGCGCCCGATGCTCGTTTGCTGCCCGGTCACTGATCACCAGGATGCGCGCTCCGCGGCGGGCCGCACGCTCCGCCGCGCGGCGCAGCGCGGTGAGGGCGGGGTGGAGGCCATCGACACCCCTGGTGATATCCCAAACCGCGTCGAGCGTGACCGTGGAGAAGCCGGCAACGTTCCGCAGCGCGGCCATCTCCTCGGCCAGAAGCACGGGATGCTCCAGGCGAAGCATGCGGGCATAAGAGGGCCGATCCAGCAGCGGCGAGCTCCGCCGGCCCAGATGCATGCGGAGCGACATCACCATGGATTCGCGTAACGAGTCGATCGGCGGATTGGTGACCTGGGCGAATCGCTGGCGGAAGTAGGCGTAGACACTCTGAGGCACCGCGGAGAGCGGCGGGATGGGGGTGTCGTCTCCCATGCTCCACACCGGATCGTTTCCACCGTTGCCCATGGGATCGAGCACCAGACGCAGGTCCTCGAAGCCATAGCCGAAGGCCTGCTGCCGGCGGAGCAGGGCCTCACCCGAGTGGACTGGTGGCACCCTCGCCGGATCCGGCACCAGCGTCGCCATGTAGCGGGCGACCCAGCGAGCGTACGGCCGCCGCGCGGCCACCTCGCGCTTGGCATCCACGTTTCGGATCACTTCGCCCCGCTGGGTGTCGACCACCAGGATCTCGCCCGGCCCCACCTTCCCGCACTCCACCACCTCCCGTGGGTCCAGGTCGACCAGGCCCACTTCCGAGCCGGCCACCACGAGTCCGTCGCCTCGCACCTTGTAGCGGCAAGGGCGGAGCCCGTTCCGGTCCACCGCTGCGCCCGCCAGCACGCCGTCGGTAAAGGCCAGGGCGGCCGGGCCATCCCAGGGCTCGAGGACACACTGGTGGTATTCGTAGAACGCCTTTACCGCGGGATCGAGGTCGGGATACTTCTCCCACGCCTGGGGGATCATCATCATCGAGGTGTGGACCAGGTCGCGTCCCGAACGGACCAGCAGTTCCATCGCGTTGTCCAGGCTGGCCGAGTCACTGCCGTCGCGCCAGATGGCGTCGCGCAGCCGCTCGATCTTCGCGCCCCAGATCGGTGACGAGAGCATCGGCTGCCGCATGGTCATGCTGTTGCGGTTGCCCCAGAGCGTGTTGATCTCGCCATTGTGGGCCAGCAGCCGGAACGGCTGCGCTAACGGCCAACTGGGAAGCGTGTTGGTCGAGTAGCGCTGATGGAACACGGCGATCGCGCTCTCGTACTCGGGATAGCGGAAGTCGGTGAAGAAGGCGGGGAGGTGAGTCCCGGTGAGGAGCGCCTTGTAGACGATGGTACGGCAGGAGAGGGAGCAAGCATAGAAATCGGGCAGCTGGCGCTCCGCCGCCCGCCGCTCCATTTCTCGTCGTGCGAGATAGAGTGCGCGTTCCCACGCCTCCTCGTCGCCGGCGAGCGCGGGGCGGCCGACCAGCACCTGCCGAATGACCGGGCAAGATTCCAGCGCTGTCCGACCCAGCGCCGCGGGATTAGTGGGTACGTCCCGCCAGCCGAGGAATGGGACGCCGTCGGCTGCCAACACCGCCTCGATCAATCCGACCGACGCGGCCAGAGCCTCGGGATCCCGAGGGAGAAAGAACACCCCTACGCCAAAGGGGAGTCCCGGTTGGAGGTGCAGCCCCAGGCGATAGGCATCACGGTAGAACAGTCGATAGGGAATCTGGGTCAGCAGGCCCGCGCCGTCCCCCGAGTTGTCGGTGGAAGCGGCCCCGCGGTGAGCCACCCGGGCCACCGCTTCCAGGGCCATCGAGACCACCTCGTGGGAGCGTGTGCCCGAGGCACAGGCCACCAATCCGACACCGCAGGCGTCATGCTCGCGAAAGGGATCGAGGGCACTCTCCGCCGTGGTGGCCGAGTGGCGGGAGTCGAACTGACGGGAACCGGCCGGGTGGATCCGCTGCCCAGTGGCGGCCATGGTACCTCCTGCGGTGTGATACCCCAGCGGCCGGAGAGGCCGCGGCGGGGCAACAAAAAAGACCCACTCCTTGGGGAGCGGGCCGGGATCAAGCGCAAACGCGTTCGCTTACCCGGTCGCCCCCGCGAAGCGGGCGAGGTTGACGGTAATCGGAAGAACTCGGGCGAGCGGCGCGTACGTCATATTTGTATTATTATGCACAGCGGGGCATTCGTCAAGCGGTCATTTCCCACTTGACAGTGCCCAGGGCACGCGCTAGCCTCAGGAGCGTTGCCGTGCTCCTGAGGCAGCACCGTTGTCTTCGTCAACGGACTATCGCGATCGGACTCATGCTGCTCAACCTCGTGCTCGTCGTCGTCCTCCTTAGCATCCTGCTTACCATCCTTATTGGTAAGCCAGGGGTCCACGGCGTGCCGACCGGAGCAACGTGAGATAGCAGCAGCATCTCTCTGAATCCCCCAGCGCCGCGGACCTCACAGTCCGCGGCGCTTTTACGTTCACCTTCATCGAACCTGAAAGCACTTATGGGCACCACGGACGTCCTGATCTTCGATACCACGCTGCGCGATGGCGAACAAGCTCCCGGGAACAGTCTCTCGGCGGAGGAGAAGCTCCGACTCGCCCGGCAGCTCGACGCGCTTGGCGTGGACGTGATCGAGGCTGGCTTCCCGGCGGCCTCGGAGGGCGACTACCGCAGCGTGCGGGACATCGCCACCGAGGTCCGCCGCCCGGTCATCGCCGCCCTGGCCCGCTGCCACGAGCGGGACATCGATCTCGCGGGGGAGGCGCTGAGTCAGGCGGCCCGTGGGCGACTCCATGTGTTCATCTCCACCTCCGACCTGCACATCCGGGAAAAACTGCGGATTACCCGAGACGAGGTTCTCGAGCTCGCCCGCAGCGCCATTCGCCGGGCCCGGCACTTCACCGATGACGTCGAGTTTTCGGCCGAGGATGCCAGCCGCACCGATCGCGACTTCCTCTGCCGGATCGTGGAGTTGGCGATCGCTGAAGGAGCACGGACCATCAACCTGCCGGATACCGTCGGCTATGCCCTGCCCCAGGAGTACGCGGCGATGTTCGGTGACGTCCGAACCCGGGTGCCCGGCAGCGATCGGGTGGTGTTCAGCGCTCACTGCCACGACGATCTGGGGCTCGCGGTGGCCAACAGCCTGGCAGCCATCGAAGCCGGGGTGAGGCAAGTCGAATGCACCGTGAACGGGATCGGAGAGCGCGCCGGGAACGCCGCCCTGGAAGAAATCGTCATGGCCGGCCAGGTCCGGTCCTCTGCGCTCCCGTTCCGCTGCAACATCGAGTCGCGCGAGATCTACCGGACCAGTCAGCTCCTGTCCTATCTGACCGGCGTTGTGCCTCAACCCAATAAGGCGGTCGTTGGGCGCAATGCCTTCGCCCACGAGGCGGGGATTCATCAGCACGGCATGCTGCAGAACGGACTGACCTACGAGATCATCCGGCCGGAGATGGTGGGGATCCCCCGATCGACACTGGTTCTGGGGAAGCACTCCGGCCGGCACGCGTTGGAACGCCGCTTCCGCGATTTGGGCTATGACCTGGACGAGAGCCAGGTGACCGAAGTCTATCACCAGTTTATCGCGCTGGCTGACCGCAAACGCGAGATCCTGGACGAGGATCTGCTTGCCTTGGTGCACGGCACCTTCCACGATGCGCCCGAGGAGTACCAGCTCACCCATCTGCGGGTGGTGTGCGGCAGCGTGACTCCCACCGCCGAGGTGCGGATGACCGGCCCCTGGAGCGGGGAGCGCACGGCTCACGGGACCGGTGACGGCCCGATCGCCGCCGCCTTTGCCGCGATCAGCGAGATCATCGGTCATCAGGTCGAGGTGCTGAATCTCACGCTACGCTCGTTGACGCCAGGCCGTGACAGCGTGGGACAGGTATTCCTCCAGGCCAAGATCGATGGCAAGTCGCTCTCCGGCCACGGGGCCTCCACCGACATCGTGGAAGCCAGCGCGCGCGCGCTGCTGCTCGCGCTCAACAAAGCGCGCCACGCCGACCGCTTGGAGGCGAGCTCGTTGAACTCGGTTTATCTGTGGGGAGTTTGAGGCCAGCGAAAAGCGTGAACCGTGAACGGTAAACGGTGACTCGGCCCAGCCCGTCACCCCATTCACCGTTCACTGTTCACCGTTCACGCAATTCTGCTAGAAGGGTTGTCTCATGAATCAGCATCTCACCGGCGCCCAAATCCTCTGCCGTGCCCTGCTGGAAGAGGGAGTCGAGATCCTCTTCGGGTATCCCGGCGGGGCCATCATGCCGTTCTACCACGCGCTCCCCGAGCACCCGGGGTTGCGGCACGTGCTGGTTCGCCACGAACAGGCGGCCGCGCATGCAGCCGATGGATACGCGCGGGCCAGTGGGCGTGCAGGCGTCTGCGTCGCGACCTCGGGGCCGGGAGCCACCAACCTGGTGACCGGACTGGCCACGGCGCACATGGACAACACTCCCGTGGTCGCAATCACCGGACAGGTTGCCCGGGCGATGATGGGCCGGGACGCGTTTCAGGAGACCGACATCATCGGGATCACTCAGCCCATCACCAAACACAGCTGGCTGGTCGAGGACGCCGAGGAACTGGCCGACGCAGTGCACGAGGCGTTCGCGGTGGCGCTGGAGGGACGGCCCGGGCCGGTCCTGATCGACATCCCCAAGGACGTGCAGAATCAGAAGGTGGACGGTAGGGCGGGAGGGCAGTATGGCGGTAGCACGGTAGGGCGGAACGGCGGTAAGGCGGTAGAACCTACCACCATGCCACCCTCCCGCCCTACCGCCGAGGCCGCCCAGCTCATCGCCGAGGCCCAGCGGCCCCTGATCATGGCGGGCCACGGCGTCGTGCTCAGCAGTGCCTACGACGAGCTTCGCGCCTTCGCCGAAAAGACCGGGATCCCGGTGATCACCACCCTCCTCGGCATCAGCGCCTTTCCCGAATCGCATCCCCTGCACCTCGGCATGCCCGGCATGCACGGTGAGGTGCACGTCAATCGGGCGATCCAGCAGGCCGACCTCATTCTCGGAGTCGGTCTCCGATTCGACGATCGGGTCACTGGCAACCTCGCGGGCTTCGCTCGCGGAGCCAAGGTGATTCACCTCGAGCTCGATCCCTCGGAGATCGGTAAGAATGTGCCGGTCGCGGTCGCGCTGGTGGGCGACGCTCGCGAGCTGCTTCGCCAGCTGATCGACGCGGTGCCGGCTCGCACCTGCGAGGCGTGGCGAGACGAGATTGCGGGCTTCATGCGCCCTAGGGCGGAGAGCTTCCGTGGGGGACTTTCGCCCGAAGGGATTCTGGAGGCAATCGACCAGGCCTCCGGCGGGCGCTGCACTGTAGTGTCCGACGTCGGCCAGCATCAGATGTGGGTCGCCAAGCTCTTCCGCTACCAGCGCCCCAACACCCATATCACCTCCGGCGGGCTCGGCACGATGGGTTTCGCCGTGCCCGCGGCCATGGGCGTGGTGCTGGCTCGGCCAGGGGAGCCGGTCTGGGCGATCTCGGGGGACGGCGGATTCCAGATGAACATGCAGGAGATCGCCACGATGGTGCAGGAGGGCATCCCGGTGAAGATGGCGATCTTCAACAACGGCTACCTGGGCATGGTCCGGCAATGGCAGCAATTCTTTCACGGTCGCCGCTACTCGGCCACGCCGATTTGGAGTCCGGATTACGTTCGCCTGGCGGAGGCGTACGGGATTCCCGGCTGGCGGGTGGAGACTGCCGCCGAGGTGGAGCAGGCGGTGCAGGCGGCGCTCGACCGGCCAGGACCGGCCCTGGTCGAGTTCCTGATCGAGCAGGAAGCCAACGTCTATCCCATGATTCCGCCGGGCGCGTCCCTGTCCGAGCCGATCGAGTCGGAAGCGGGCTCCCCGCGTCTCGCGCCCGTATGACTGCGGCCCATGCCGTCACGGTCCTCCTGGAGGACCGCCTGATCACGCTTACCCGAGCCGTCGGCTTGCTTCGCCGGCGGAACCTGCCAGTGCGCAGTATTGCCGTGGGACCCACGGCTACTCCTGGACTCTCGAGGCTCACTATCATGATTCAGTCAGACGACACCGCGGCCGACCGGGCGGTGAAGCACTTGCAAAAGATGATCGGGGTGCGCGAGGCAACCACCTTCGCCGCGCAGGACGGCGTGGCGCGGGAGCTCGCCCTGGTGAAGGTTCGCGCTCCGGCGGAGCGATACGGCGAACTCCTGGACGTAGTCCAGCTGTATCACGCATCAGTGGTGGACGATTCACCCGAGGCGATGATCGTGGAGCTCACCGGCTCCGAGGCCTTCGTGCTCTCCTGCATCCGCGCGCTCGAGCGGTTCGAGATTCTCCAGGTAGCGCGGAGTGGAGCCGTGGCGCTGGAGGCGGGAAGTCGCGAGCCGCGGGTCGCGGGCCACGAGTCGCGAGCCGTAGGAGTCCCGGGGTAAGACGTACAGCCCGAGACCCGAGACCCGCGACTCTTACACTTATGAGGATTCCAATGCCTGATCCAGTTCGCATCTACTACGACCCTGATAGTGACCGCAGCCGTCTCGCCGGCCGCACCTTTGCCATCATCGGCTACGGCAGCCAGGGCCACGCGCACGCGTTGAACCTTCGCGACAGCGGTGCCCGTGTGGTCGTCGGATTGCGACCGGGCAGTGGGTCGTGGGACCGGGCCCGGGCGGCTGGGCTCGACGTGCGAGCCGTGGCCGAGGCCGCCGCGGCAGCCGATGTAATCATGATGCTGGTCCCCGACCAGGACGCCCGAGCGGTGTACGAGGGCGGGGTCCAGCAGGCGCTCGGCCCGGGCAAGACCCTGATGTTCGCCCACGGGTTCAACATTCATTTCGGTGAGATCGTGGCACCCGCCGGTGTGGATGTCACGATGGTGGCACCCAAGTCACCGGGCCATCTGGTCCGCAGTGAGTTCGAGGCCGGCAGGGGAGTCCCCGGCTTGGTGGCCATCCATCAGGATGCGAGCGGGCAGGCCCTCGCCAATGCCCTGGCGTATGCCTCCGGGATCGGCTGCACCCGGGCGGGGGTGATCGAGACCTCCTTCCGGGAAGAGACCGAGACCGATCTGTTTGGCGAGCAGGCGGTGCTCTGTGGTGGGGTAACGGCCCTGGTGAAAGCCGGGTTCGAAACCCTGACTCAGGCCGGCTATCGCCCGGAGATGGCGTATTTCGAGTGCCTGCACGAGCTCAAGCTGATCGTGGACCTCATGTACCGGGGCGGCATGCAGTTCATGCGCTACTCCATCAGTGATACCGCCGAGTACGGCGACTATACCCGCGGTCCACGGGTGATCACCGACGAGACCCGCGCCGAGATGCGAAGGATCCTGGACGAGATCCAGAATGGCTCCTTTGCCCGGGAGTGGCTCGGGGAGAACCGCGCCGGTCGACCCAACTTCGAGCGGCTTCGCAAGACCGACAAGAATCATGAGATCGAGCGAGTGGGCGCGGAGCTCCGGGCGATGATGCCCTGGTCCGAAGAGGGTAAGCGCGCCGCCGGAACCGCCTCCCAACCGGTCCCGGAGAAGCCCGGACGCAAGCCCGTCGCCCAGGCGTCGCCGGCCCGCGTGCCCAGCTGAGCCATGGCGCCTCGTACTCTGTTTGAGAAGGTCTGGGATTCGCACGTCGTTCACCAAGCCGCCGATGGCCCGGCCCTGCTCTACGTGGACCTACATCTGGTGCACGAGGTGACCTCGCCGCAGGCATTCGAGGGGCTGAGGCTGGCCGGCAGGCGGATACGCCGTCCGGACCTCACCGTCGCTACGGTGGATCACAACGTCCCCACTGGCGATCGCCGGCTCCCGATCGCCGACAGGACGGCGGCGCTCCAGCTGCAGGCGCTGGAGCGCAATGCCCGTGAATTCGGGGTAGAGCTATTCGACCTCAGTGCCCCCGAGCAAGGCATTGTTCACGTGATTGGGCCCGAGCTCGGCCTGACGCAGCCAGGGATGGTTATTGTCTGCGGCGACTCGCACACCTCGACTCACGGAGCATTCGGAGCGCTGGCCTTCGGGATCGGGACCAGCGAGGTGGAGCATGTCCTCGCCACCCAGTGCATCGTCCAATCTCGACCCCAGACCATGGAGATCCACTTCAGCGGGCGTCCCGCACCGGGCGTCTCGGCGAAAGATCTCATCCTCGCGCTGATTCGCAGGATCGGGACAGGCGGCGCGACCGGCCACGTCATCGAATACACCGGTGAGGCCATCCAGACCCTTTCCATGGAGGGCCGGATGACCATCTGCAATATGTCGATCGAGGCGGGGGCCCGCGCCGGCATGATCGCGCCGGATGCTGTCACCTTTGGCTACCTGGCTGGTACTCCCCGAGCGCCCAAAGGCGCTCAGCGCGAAGCCGTCCTTCGCGCCTGGCAGGAGCTCCACAGCGATTCCGGAGCATTATACGACCGGTCCGTCTTCATCGATGCGGGGACCCTGGGTCCGCAGGTCACTTGGGGAACCAGTCCCGGCATGACCGCGGACATTACCGAGCGGGTTCCCGATCCATCCGATGCCCCATCTGCGGCCGAGCGCGAGTCCTATCAACGCGCGCTGGAATACATGGATCTGCGGCCAGGCACTCCACTCGAGGGGCTTCCGGTGGACCGAGTGTTTCTAGGATCCTGTACCAACGGCAGGCTAGAAGATCTCCGCGAAGCGGCCGCTGTTGCCCGAGGCCGCACGGTCAATCGACATGTTCGCGCGATGGTGGTGCCCGGCTCCCAGTCGGTCAAAGCAGCCGCAGAGCGCGAAGGACTGGATCGCATCTTCATCGAGGCCGGATTCGAGTGGCGCAACCCCGGATGCTCGATGTGCCTCGGCATGAACGAGGATATCTTGTCGCCGGGTGAACGATGCGCGTCGACTTCGAATCGAAATTTCGAGGGACGACAGGGAAAGGGAGGACGTACCCACCTGATGAGTCCCACGATGGCAGCCGCAGCGGCGATCGAAGGGTGTCTGGTAGACGTTCGAGAGCGTATGCGGGGGTAACGCAGGTCATATACGTTGGCTGGCAGGGCTTATGCAACCTCATGTTGTATGTAATTTTTGTCAGTTAATGACAATAACCACAAGGTGTTATACTATTAGACTTAAAGTTACTCATCAGCGTGAATCATCGGATTTGTTGAATATTTATTGAGAGGCGTATGCAGCCCTTCGAAACTCACGTCGGACGCGTCGCCGTGCTGCCGAGAGCCAACGTCGATACCGATCAGATCATTCCAAAGCAGTTCCTGAAGCGGATCGAACGCACCGGCTTCGGACCCTGCCTCTTCTTCGATTGGCGCTACCTTGCCGACGGTTCTCCGAATCTCGAGTTCGAGCTCAACCGGCCTGGTTTCGCGAAAGCGACGATCCTGATCACCGGACCTAACTTCGGTTGTGGCTCCTCGCGCGAGCACGCGCCGTGGGCGCTGGCCGACTACGGCTTTCGCGCAATCCTTGCCCCCTCATTCGCCGACATCTTCTACGGCAATTGCTGTCAGAATGGTCTCTTGCCTGTGGTCCTGCCGGAGGGCGTGATCGCGGAGCTGGGCCGGCGAGCGGCTGCGACAAAGGATGGTTACGAGCTGACGGTGGACCTCAGGGCGCAGCGGGTGACCGATGCGACCGGATTCGAGGCTGGCTTCGAGATCGATCCCTATCGCCGGGACATGCTGCTTCAGGGCCTCGACGAGATCGGACGCACGCTGCAACAGGAGCCTAGTATCGCCGCGTTCGAGCAACGTCGTGCGGCTGAGCAACCGGCCCGAGCCTCATGAAGCGCTTCTCGCTGGCGGTGCTGCCGGGCGATGGGATCGGGCCTGAAGTCACGTCCGAGGCAGTTCGGGTACTTCATGCGGCAGCCGATCTCTTCGGCTTTGTGATCGTCACCCGGGAATACCCAATCGGTGCCGCCGGCGTGGCGCAGGCGGGGGAGTCTTTGCCGGCGGAGACACGGGACGGGGTCACCGACGCGGATGCCGTGCTCCTCGGGGCGGTGGGGGATCCCTCGCTGAGCCAGGCCGAAGGCAAGCGGCGACCAGAGGCCGGGCTGCTGGCGTTGCGCAAGCTACTCTGCGTTTATGCCAACCTGCGACCCGTCGCTGTTCATCCTGCGCTGCGCCACGCCTCTCCGCTCAGGCCCGAACGCCTCGAGGGTGTAGACCTGCTCATCGTGCGGGAGCTCACCGGAGGACTCTATTACGGTGAGCCGCGCGGTCGCGAGGCCAATGGCGCGGTGAACACGCTGCGCTATAGCGTGGAGGAGGTTGAGCGGGTGGCACGGGTCGCCTTCGAGGCGGCGAGGGAGCGGCGGCGCTTAGTGACCTCAGTGGACAAAGCGAACGTGCTCGAGGTGTCTCAGCTCTGGCGAGAGACGGTAACCGGCATGGCCGGAGACTATCCCGACGTTCGGCTGGAGCACCTCTACGTCGATTTCGCCGCAATGCGGCTCGTATCCAACCCCGCCGCCTTCGACGTGGTGCTTACGGAGAATCTCTTCGGCGACATCTTGAGCGATGAGGCCGCGGTACTTGCCGGATCGCTGGGTCTGCTCCCGTCGGCCTCGATCGGGGACGGCCCGGGTTTGTTCGAGCCAGTGCACGGGTCGGCGCCGGATATCGCGGGTCGAGGGATCGCCAACCCAATTGGCGCGATCGCCAGTGCCGCTATGCTGCTGCGATACGGGTTCCGTCTGCCCGAAGTCGCCGCCACGGTGGAGCAAGCTATTGGGGCGGTTCTGGCCGCCGGCGCCCGCACGGCCGATATCGCGGCGGGGGGTGCACCGACACTGAGCACCCGGGAGATCGGCGAGGAAATCGCTCGTCTGGTTCTCTGGGGGCGAGCAGTCGAGCCGGTGATCGAGCGGTAGACGTGCATCAGAGTCTCGGCATCCATCCCACGCTCAATGCAATGCCGAGCAGCAGGCCCCCGATCACATCGGTAGGGTAATGGGCACCGAGGTAGACTCGGGAAAAGCCGATTGCCAGACAGAGGCTGATGGCCAGCAGCACGAGTCCTACGCGTGCCTCGGTCCGAGCCCAGGTCCGAGCCCAGAGAATCGCGCCGAGGGCGAACACCAGGGGGGCGAGCATCGCGTGGCCGGAGGGGAAGGAGTACCAGCCGGCGTCATGGGTGAGGTGGGAGATCACTTTGGGCCGGGGCCGGTGGACCACCAGCTTGGTGAGTCCGTACAAGGCCCAGCTGCTCAGCATGGCTGACGCGTAGCTGTGCGCCGCCCTCGGCGCGCGCGAGGAGAGCCACCAGAGCAGGAGCAGACCGACCGGGATCTCCACGGCCCCGGAGCCCATCACGCTCACGATCTTCATCCACCAGGTGATGGGCCCCGACCTCAACCGGGCGACCGCGAGCATGACACTCTCGTCCCAGGCGAGAGTACGTTGCGCCACAACTGCTAAACTCAGCCACCCGAAGAGCAGCAGCAAGCAGAGCGAGACCAGTCCAAGGCCGAGCGCATGGCGCGACGACCTGGACGTTGCCGGTGCGAGGGTACTAGAGATCGGTCACCGCGCCGAGGCTCGCGCTGGACACGAGGCTGGCATACTTGTGTAGCACCCCTCTGGTGTAGCGTGGCTCAGGTGGGGTCCACTGATTCTTGCGGCGCGTCAGCTCATCCTCGGCGACATCCACCTCCAGCACCCGCCGCTCGGCGTCGATGGTGATGAGATCGCCTGGTTCCAGCAGTGCGAGAGGTCCACCGACTGCCGCCTCCGGCGCAACATGGCCCACGACCAGCCCGTAGGTTCCGCCCGAGAAACGTCCATCGGTGATGAGACCCACCGAATCTCCCAGGCCCGCCCCGATTATGGCGGATGTGGGCGCCAGCATCTCTCGCATTCCGGGGCCCCCGCGAGGGCCCTCATAGCGAATGACGATCACGTCGCCCGGCCGTATCCGGCCGCCCAGGATGGCTTCGAGACAGGCCTCTTCCGATTCGAAGACCCGAGCCGGCCCCGTGATCCGAGGCGACTTGACGCCCGTGATCTTCGCTACCGCTCCCTCAGGGGCCAGGTTGCCCTTGAGAATGGCGAGATGGCCCTGAGGGTAGACGGGACGCGCCCACGGGCGGATCACCTCTTGATCGGGCCGGGGCTCCTTCGGCACGTCGCGCAGGGCCTCCGCGACCGTCTGGCCGGTAATGGTGAGCGCATCGCCGTGCAGCAGGTCGTGAGCCAGCAGCATCTTCATGACCTGGGGAATGCCTCCGGCACGGTGCAGGTCTAAGGTGACGAATCGTCCGGAAGGTTTGAGATCGCAGAGCACCGGCACCCGAGCCCGGATGGTCTCGAACTCGTCCAGGGCGAGCGGTACCTCCGCCGCGTGGGCGATGGCGAGCAGGTGCAGGACCGCATTGGTGGATCCGCCCAGGGCCATGGTCACGCTGATGCCGTTCTCAAAGGCAGCGCGGGTGAGGATCTGGCGCGGTACAAGGCCGCGCTCGACGGCCTGCACCAGCACTTCGGCGGATCGGGCAGCGCTGTCGGCCTTCTCGGTGTCTTCGGCGGCCATGGTCGAGGAGTAGGGCAGGCTCATCCCCATCGCCTCGAACACCGAGGACATGGTGTTGGCGGTGAACATGCCGCCGCAGGATCCCTTGCCGGGACACGACCGGCGCTCCACCTCACCCAGCTCCCGATCGTCGATCTTTCCGGCGCTATACTGGCCGACGGCCTCGAATGCACTGACCACGGTGAGGTCTCGCCCAGCGTAGTGGCCCGGCTTAATAGTGCCGCCGTACACGAAGATCCCGGGGATGTTCATTCGGGCAATGGCGATCATCGCGCCGGGCATGTTCTTGTCGCAGCCGCCGATGGCCACGATCCCATCCATGCTCTGGGCCGCACAGGCGGTCTCGATCGAGTCCGCGATGACCTCGCGGGAGACCAATGAGTACTTCATGCCCTCGGTGCCCATCGAGATGCCATCGCTCACGGTGATGGTCCCGAAGAGTTGCGGCATGGCTCCCGCGGCACGGGCCGCGCTCTCGGCCCGCTGGGCCAGCAGGTCGAGGCCGGCGTTGCAGGGTGTGATGGTGCTGTATCCGTTGGCGATTCCGATAATGGGCTTGCTGAAATCGGCGTCACCGAATCCAACCGCGCGAAGCATGGCGCGATTGGGGGCGCGCTGCACGCCCTCGGTAATGGCTTTGCTGCGGAGGTTGCGAGCCATGGGGGGAATGTAGGGGGGCTAACAGCTAACGGCTAACAGCCATAGGCTAGACCGGATGTGCTCGACCCTCCGATGATGTCACCGAAGGGTCGGGTCACCTCGGGCAGCCTAAGCCGTGAGCCACTAGCTGTCAGCGGTTAGCTGTTAGCGGTTAGCTGTCAGCTGTTCGCCTCTCTCAGGTGTCGTAATACAGGAAGAACTCGTACGGATGCGGCCGGAGCGTGACCGGCGCGATGTCCTTGGTCCGCTTCATGGTGATCCAGGTCTCGATCACGTCCGGGGTAAACACCTCGCCCTTGAGCAGGAATTCATGGTCGTGCTCCAGTGCTGTGAGCACCTCGCCAAGGGAGCCGGGAGTATTCTTGACCCTGGCCTTCTCCTCGCCGTGCAGCTCATACAGGTCCGCGTCGATCGGTGCCGGGGGCTCGATCTTCCGCTGAATCCCGTCCAGACCGGCCATGAGCATTGCCGAGAACGCGAGATACGGGTTGCACGACGGGTCCGGGGCGCGGTACTCGACGCGCTTCGACTTGGGATTAGTCGAATACACCGGGATGCGGCAGATTGCCGAGCGATTGCGCTGGGAATAGATGAGATTGATCGGCGCCTCGAAGCCCGGCACCAGCCGCCGGTAGCTGTTCGTGGTCGGAGCGCACAGCGCGAGCAGAGCCGGCGAGTGCGCGATGAGTCCGCCGATGTAGTACCGCGCCGTCTCCGAGATGAGGGCGTAGCCTTCCTTGTCGAAGAAGAGCGGGGTGTCCCCCTTCCAGAGCGACTGGTGACAATGCATGCCTGAGCCGTTATCCCCGAAGAGCGGCTTGGGCATGAAGGTCGCTGTGTACCCCAGGTTGTGACACACGTTTTTTACGATGTACTTGTACAGCATCAGCCGGTCGGCGGTTTGGACCAGCGTCCCGAACCGCATATCGATCTCTGCCTGGCCAGCGGTGCCGACCTCGTGGTGGTGCACCTCGACTGGAATCCCCGCCTCGATCATGGCGAGCATGATCTTGGAGCGAACGTCTTGCAGCCGGTCGACCGGGGGGACCGGGAAGTAGCCTTCCTTATGGCGGGGACGATGGCCCAGGTTGGGTCCGCTGTTCCGGCCGGAGTTCCAGATGCCCTCTTCCGAATCGACGTGGTAGTAGCCCTCGAACGCGTTCTGGTCGAACCGCACCGAGTTGAAGATGAAAAATTCCGCCTCGGGGCCCCAGTACGAGGTCGTAGCGATGCCGGTGGTGCGGAGATACTCCTCGGCCTTGAACGCGACGAAACGGGGATCACGGGAATACGGTTCGAGCGTGATCGGGTCGTAAACATCGCAGGTGAGGGAGAGCGTCGGCACCGAGAGCACCGGATCGACGAAGGCCGTCGAGACATCCGGCATGAGCAGCATGTCGCTCTCGTTGATCGCCTGGAACCCGCGGATCGAGGAGCCATCGAAGCCCAGTCCTTCGCGGATCATCGACTCATCCAGCGTGCTGGCCGGGATAGAGAAGTGCTGCCACGTCCCCGGGAGATCGCAGAACTTCACATCCACGACCTGGAGGTTCTTCTGCTTGATCAGGTCGAGGATCTTCTGGACTTCGGTGGCAGAAGAAGTGCGGGGAGAGGAAACGCGTGCCGTGGTCGCCATGGGAGGTCTCGCGCTGGTCGAAGGGTTGAGGTGGCTGGAGGGAGTATACCGGGGAGGAATCGCAGTGTCAAGAGAATTATGCAAAACCTGCACAATTTTGTCGGCGAGACGGCGAAAAGACGCCCAAAGTCGGATTTATGACTGCGGTTTTGTGCACTTCGAGTCAAATTCAAGCGATATCTACGACGCCGAGCCAGGAGCTGGCTCGCCCCCGTAACTCGGGCCCGCTACAGGGATTAAGCTTCACCGGAGCTGCCTTCCGCCTCTCCAGAGGAAAGCTGTGACCCTGCTGGTCTGCTCATCCTGCCACGCGCCGGTGCCTGACGCGGCAACGCACTGCCCGCGGTGTGGCCCGGGCAGTCTGGTACTGATCGCGGGCGAGCACCTGCCGGTGGCCGTGCCGACGCCCGCCGACGTCGAAGGTGTGCGGTTGGGTCGCGCGCTTGGCTCCCACTACCGGGTTGCCCGGCTGATCGGGCGGGGTGGCTTCGCGGAGGTCTACGAGGTCCTGGATACCGATCTGGCGCGCCGCCTGGCGGTCAAGGTGCTCCGCTCCGATCTGCCCTGGGGGCCTGGGACCTTCACCCGATTCAAGCAGGAAGCTCGAGCCATCGCCCGGCTCAACCATCCCAATACCGTTCCCATTCACTTCGTTGCCGAAGGTGAGGGGCTGGTCTTCTATGCCATGCCCTATCTCGAGGGACAGACCCTCCGAGAGGTGCTGCGTACCGAAGGCGCTCTGGGTGTAGAGCGCACGCTGGCGATCGCCGAGCCGATCCTCGAGGCGTTGCAACACGCGCACGAGCAAGGGCTGGTCCACCGCGACGTGAAGCCGGAGAACATCCTGATCGAGGCCCGCACCGGTCGGCCGCTCCTGGTGGATTTCGGGATCGCCAAGTTCCTGGACGCACCCGCCTATCAGACCGACACGGGCTTCATTGTCGGCACGCCGCTCTACATGAGTCCGGAACAGGCGACGGGACAGCGCAACGTCGACGCGCGCGCCGATATCTATGGCATGGGTGCCGTGCTATTTCAGATGTTGACCGGGGCGCCGCCGTTTGAAGGCAACGACTCGCAGGAGATCGTGAATCGCCACCTGAGCGCGCCGGTCCCGGTGGCGAGCCTGTCGCGCGATGGCATTCCGGGCTGGCTTTCCCGAATCGTGGTGCGCTGCATGGCCAAGCGGAAGGAAGACCGCTATCCGACGGCGCAGGCCCTGCTGGAGGCGCTCCGCGCAGGGCGGCTGGCCATGGGCATGGATTTGCCACCGCTGGTGAGCGCCCAGAGTGATGACGCGGCCACGGAGTCGCTTGCGGTGGCGCGATCGCCGGGAAGACGCGCGCGCTGGTCGGCCGCGGTGGGCATTGCTGCCGCGACCCTGCTGGGGGCACTCACCCTGCGGCCGCGAGCGGAGCTGGTCGTGCAGAACGGACTCACCGAAGCCATCGTCCTCACTGTGGAGGACACCGGCCTCACCATCTCCTCTGGCGACAGCGCGCACCTTCCGCTGCGGGCCGGTCGTCCCTTCGAGGCACGCTGGGCAATGGTTCGGCCCACTGCCGCAAGCGGAGGCATTCTGGGCGAGGCACTCGAGGGCAGTCTGGTGGCGACGGCTCGGCGAGGAGAGACCCGACGGGTGGTCAACGCCGGACGGGGAAGCGAGGCGTGGTTCGCACCCATCATCGTGAACCGGAGCTCGGATAGCCTCGAGGCGACAGTGGTGACTCAGGATGATTCCGTGGATTGTCATTGCCGCGTGGGGCCCGGTGACACTCTACGGCTGGGCTACTACCGGCTGTCCGCGAGAAGCGCGATCAGGGTGATCAGCCGGGCTGGTAGGGTGGCGCGGTTTACCGATCTCCCCGGACAACGCGATAGCCTCTCGGGTGCGGTCACCCTCATCGTTGATTCGAGCTCCCTCAGCGCTCTCCACCGGCCTCGCGTCCGCCGAACCAGCCCTCAGCCCAGGGCCGAGCCGCACAATCCGCTACGTGGTATTCTCCCGGTTCATTGATCGGATCCCCCATCAAGTCACCAGGAACCCGGATGACTCTTCCGAACGCCGAGCCCGCTCCACCACCCGCATCTACACCACCGGCATCCCGAGCCCTTTGGATCCTGCTGCTCCTTCTGCTCGCGGCAGGCGGGGGAGCTTTTCTATGGCTGACGCGCACGCAGCTGCGCTTCAGCAATCGCCTGATGGCACCAGTAAACCTCGTCGTAGGAAACCATCAACCGAGAGTACTCGCGCCGGGCGAGCGCGTCACGCTCTGGCCTGAATCGCGTGGGATGCTGCTGGTCCAGTGGGATCTGGTGCAGCCGCTCTCGGCCGACAGCACGGCGATGGGCGTGCCGCTGCATGGGGCGGCAGCGCTGCGGAATCCGCGGGGGACAATCAGCCAGGTGGCGAGCACCCGGTCGACCGATGCCGACTACTTCGCTCCCCTGATCACCAACGCGACCAGCCAGTATCTCCGAGTCACTGTGAATGCCGGGCTGGTCGGCGCGCTGGATTGCGGGTGTGCGGTACGACCGGGGGCGAAGCGAGCCTTTATCGGTTATTACCGGCTCTACCAGAACAGCACGGTGCAGGCGAGGGGACCGGCGGGAACGGCGACCTTCCGTGATCTGGGCCCCCAGGTGTCCGACCCCGAGGGCACAGTCGGTCTCCGCTTCGAGGACAAGGACCTTCGCTGAGTAGCTAGGAGCGTCGCCGGCGCGCTTTCGATTCGAGCACCTTGCCGGGAGTCACCGCATCGAATCCAAATTTCCCCCGGACTCGATCGACGGCATCGGCCAATTGCCGCCGGCGGAGATGGTCGGGCGGCTCGAACAGATCGGCCTCGGCCGCGGTGGCCAGACCGGTCGCGGCCACGCCGATCAGCCGTACGCCCCGATTGCGACGGCGCACATCCTCGAACGCCCGGCGGAACAGCGCGCGGGCCTCGGGGTAGAGATCCGAGTCCAGATCGGTGGCCGACTCCAATGTGCGGCGCCGAGTCACGGTGTGAAAGTCGTCGTGGCGCAACTTGAGGGTGACCGTGTTCGCCACCAGTTGCTCCTCCCGCAACTGGGCCGCGACATAGGCGGTGAGCAGTGCCAGGATCGCCTCCAGCTCGCTCGGATCTCGCAGATCTCGCGAGAGGGTCGTCTCCCGGCTCACCGACTTGGGTAATCGATGGGGGCGAAGCACTGCGCCGCCCTGGCCCCGCGCCCGCAACTTGAGGGCGCGGGCTTCGGGACCGATCATCTGCGTCAGCGTAGCCTCATCCATCCGCTGCACCTGCCACACATCTATCAGACCGAGCCCGGCCCAGCGCTCCGCCGTCTTGGGCCCGACGCCCGGCATCGCCCGAAGCGGGAGGCCGGCGAGGAATCCTTCCTCCCATCCCGCGCGAACTTCCATCAGTCCCCGTGGCTTGGCATAGTCTGACGCCAGCTTTGCCACCATCCGATTGGACCCGATCCCCACGCTGCAATCGAGTCCGGTATCCTCGCGGATCGCGTCGCGAATCTGCTCGGCGACCGGCAACAGCGAAACCGGGTGAAGCCGATCGGTCCCGGCGAAATCGAGATACGCCTCATCGAGTGATGCCATGACGACAACAGGCGAGAAGCGCTCCAGCACGACACGCACCGCTCGCGAGGCCGAGCGGTAGTGAGCAAACGATCCTTGGAAAAACGTGGCTTGGGGACAGAGGCGCACCGCCTGTGCAATGGGGATCCCGGCACGGATTCCAAATCGCCGAGCCCCATAGGAGGCAGACTGGACAACGCCCCGTTGGTCGCGGCGACCGCCCACGACCAGCAGCTCGAGGTCACGCAGCTCCGGATGGCGCTGCCGGCATACCTCCACGAAGAATGCGTCCAGGTCGACATGGACGATGCGCGCGGACATCTCCCTCCTGCCTGAGTTGGGCGATCCCACAATGTAGTCGCTCGGGCTCGCCGGTCCCCAACCGATGATCCAGTAGGCGGGGCGGGGCGTGTCTGCTAGTATTCGGGCTCGGCTGTTCCCCCGAGTCGAATCGGAAAGGGTTGCAGGCAGATGCGTGTCGGGTTCCTGGGCCTCGGCGCTATCGGATCACCGATGGCCGCCCACCTCGCGCGTCGGGACGAGCTCATGGTCTGGAATCGGACCTCGTCTCGGGCCGAGGCGTTCTCTGCCCGCTACGGTTGCCGGGCCGCGGCTACGCCCCGCGAGCTCGCGTCCCAGGCCCAGGTGCTCATCACCTGTCTGCCGACCTCTCGTGAGGTAGAAGCCCTGCTCGAGGGAGCCGACGGCCTCGAGGCAGGACTGCGCTCGGGTGCCCTCTTTATCGACTGCACCTCGGGCGACCCTGCTACCTCTCGCCGCATCGCCCAGCGATTGAGTCGTTATGGTGTGGCCTTCGTCGATGCGCCGGTAAGCGGTGGAGTGGCCGGCGCGGAAGCGGGGACTCTCACCGTCATGGTCGGGGCGGATCCCGGCACGTTTGAGCGGGCTCGCCCCGTTCTCGCCAGGTTTGGCAAGCGGATCGAGCACCTTGGTCCAGTAGGCGCGGGGCATGCGATGAAGGCGGTGACCAACGCCCTGCTGGCGGTCAATATTCTCGCGCTCGGCGAGGGCCTCGTCGCCCTGGTCAAGGCGGGGGTGTCGGCGCGAACCGCGGTCAATGTCCTAAACAGCTCGAGCGGCCGCTCCTTTGCGAGCGAGGTACTGGTACCCGAGCGGGTCCTGACGGGGAGTTGGCCCAAGACGTTTCGGCTCGCACTCCTCGACAAGGATGTCGGGATAGCCCGCGAGGTTCTACGGGAGACCGAAGTCGACGCCCCGGTGGTTGATTTGGCGGGCGCGCTCCTCACCCGCGCCCGGGCCGAGCTGGGAGAACAGGCGGATCATCTGGAAGCGATCAAGCTCATCGAGCGGCGGGCCGGCGCGGAGATCCGCGGATGACCTCCCCCACTTGCCGCTCTCGGGGTGTCCCCTCAGTTTCCGGCGCTATGCGACGGCAGAACCGATGAGCGATTGGGGATCGACCAACCGGGTGACCGCCCGGGTTGCTCTGGCCGAAGGCATGGTCCTAGAAGGTGAGCTGCATCTGCTCACCCGGCCCGCCTATCCTCCGGGTCCGGAGTCTCCTCTCGAGATGCTCAACCGGAGCGACGCGTTCTTTGCCCTCACGCTGCCAACCGGTGGGGTAACCTTCGTGCCCAAGGCCCAGGTCTCAGTGGTCTCCTGTCGAGACGACACGCCGACCGATCCCGACCGGATCTCCGCGGCCAAGCTGATCGGCCTGGAAGTCGTGCTTCGGGGTGGCGAGGAATATCATGGCCGCGCCAGCCTCGAGCTGCCTCCCTCGAGAGCCCGCGCGCTGGACTATGTGAACGGGCCGGGCAGCTTCTTTGCGCTCTGGGCCGATGACACGACCCGATACATCAACAAGTCGCTGGTGCGACTGATACGTCCACTCGATTGAGAGCATAGTGGCTAGACTCGACCGCCTCATCCAAATAATGCATGACCAGCGAGCCGACGCGCTGCAGCTTGCCGTCGGCAAGCCGGTCGCGCTGGTGACGAACGGCGCAGGCCGGCCGGTGACCCGGGAGAACCTGAGCGACGGCCAGATCCTTGCCCTCCTGCGGGAGATTGCGTCTCCGGAGGCTGCCGGCAAGCTGGATGGCGCGGCCCCGGTCGTCTTCCCCTACCACTCGCCCAGCGGTGAGGTGCAGGTCGAGCTCCGCCCTGGCACGGAAGGCTCATCGGCTCTGGTTCGACCGGCGCGCCCGGCGGGCTCCGCACCCGGGACCGCTGTACCGGTTACCGCGAGGAGCGCCGAGGATCTGGCCGAAGCGCGACGCACGATGGACGAACTCCTCCACCTCCTGGTCGAGTCGCACGCCTCGGACCTCCACCTCCGCACCGGTCAGCCTCCCCTCCTGCGCAGGCAAGGCGAGTTGATGCGGGAAGAGGGCAGGGCGCCGATTCCCGGCGACCGACTGGAGGCGATGCTGATCAGCATCATGTCCAGCCGGGAGGCGGGCGAGTATCGAGAGACCGGCGATACCGATTGGGCCTATGAAATCGAGGGTTTGGCCCGGTTCCGCTGCAACGCCGGCCGGGACCGGCACGGAGCTCTGGCGGTGTTCCGGGTGATTCCCACCACGGTTGGGACCGCCGATGAGATGGGCCTGAGCCGGGAAGTCCAGAATCTCTGCTATCTCACGAAGGGTCTGGTGGTCGTGACTGGGCCTACCGGGTGCGGCAAGAGCACGACGCTGGCGGCGCTGGTGGATCTCATCAATCGTACCCGCACCGACCACATCATCACTATCGAGGACCCGATCGAGTTCGTCCATCAGAGCAAGAAGTGCTTGGTGACCCAGCGCCAGGTTGGGCTGCACACGCGCTCCTTCAAGCACGCGCTGCGCGCCGCGCTCCGAGAGGACCCCGATATTGTTCTGGTGGGTGAGATGCGCGATCTAGAGACCGTGTCCATCGCCATTGAAACGGCTGAAACCGGACACTTGGTCTTCGGCACGCTCCACACGACTACGGCCTCCTCCACCATCGATCGGATCATCGACCAGTTCCCGGCCGACCGTCAGTCACAGGTGCGGGTGATGCTCTCCGAATCGCTCCGCGGTGTCATTGCCCAGACGCTCTGCCGTAAGATCGGAGGCGGGCGCGTGGCAGCACGCGAGATCCTGCTGTCGATTCCGGCGGTCTCCAACCTGATTCGGGAGGGAAAGACGTTTCAGATCCCGTCCATCATGCAGACCAACCGCAGGACCGGCATGGTCACCCTCAACGATGCCTTGATGGAGCTGGTGGACTCCAAGCAGGTGGAGCCGAAAGAGGCCTACATGAAAGCGGTGGAGAAGGCTGGCTTTGCCGCGGCCCTCAAGGCGAAGCGGCATGATGTCTCGTTCTTGGGGGAAGTGTGATCGTTGGAGGGTCATTGGTCATTGGTCGTTGGTCGTTGGTCCTGCGCCACCGAGGCTCCGATTACGCGGACCACAGACCAGAGACCAAAGACTGACGATTATCAGCCGATCTCGTCGTGTCCAACTCCCCCATCCTGGTCCTCGTCAACCCCCAGGACATCGTCAACATCGCGAGCGCGGTCCGCATCGCCAGGAACTTCGGGTTGGAACGGATGCGCCTGGTGGATCCCGGCGCCTTTGATCCCTATCGCATCGAAGGTATCGCGCACAACACGGCGGATTTCGTGCAACGGATCGAGATCCTGTCCACCCTGGAGGAGGCGATCGGCGACTGTGTCTTCACCGCGGTGTTGACCGCCCGTCAGCGCACTGCCAAGCGCCGCACGCTCCGTCCTCGTGAAGCGGCCCAACTGCTCACCGAGCAGGCGGCCAACGGTCCCGTGGCGATCGTGGCCGGTCGGGAGGACCGAGGATTGACCAACGCGGAGCTGGACTTGGGCCATGCGCTCGTCACTATACCGACCGACCCGGCTCATTCCTCCCTTAACCTCGCCCAGGCGGTCGCCATCATGGCCTACGAGAGCTGGGCCGCTCGGGGCGGGGGAACGCTTCCCCTGAAACCGCCCCGCAAGGCCGCGGCGCCCGCCACTGCTGCGCAGCTCGAGGAGCTCTTCGCCGACTGGCAGCGCGCGCTCTGGGCGGTCGACTTCTTCAAGACGCGCCGCTCTGAGAGTGTCATGCGCTCGCTGCGGGAAATCCTGCATCGGGCCGAGCTGGACGGCCGAGAAGCCTCTCTCGTGAGAGCGATGGGCATCGAAGTGGTCCGCTATTTGGCTCGTGCCGGGGTGCTGGCCGCCGGCGGGCCAGGGGAGATACCTCCGGCGTGACTCAGCACGAGGAGCAATGATGGGTCGGTCGAGCGCGTACTTCGCTGCCAACCGTTATCCTGACCCAGAACAGGAGCCGGCGGCGACGGCCCCACTGGAGGATCTGCCGCCTGCCGCCGCGGCCCGATTTCGTGCCCTGCGAAGCGGACTGCTCGCTCTCGACGGGATTGCCGAGATCGTCCGCTTCATGGGCAATACCTGGCGATGGGCGTGGGAATACGGTATCGGCAATCGCAAGCTGTGCTGGCTGCACATCGTGCGTGACGAGCTCTCGGCCACGTTTACTCTGAGCGACAGTGAGGAAGACCGCCTACGCAAAGGGGCGCGGCTCGCGAGCACGCTGGTGCGCGCGGTAGAAGAGGGCCAGCGCACCGGGCCGGTCAAATGGTGCTGGGTGGAGCTACCCGACCGCCGGGCGGTGGAGACGTTCATCCGGCTCGCCGGCCGGAAGGCGGCCTGGCTCTCCGAGCGCGGGGGGCCTCATCGCGCCCCTCGCCTGGGAAACCGCCGATCGGCCGCAAACGATGATGAGTTAGATACCGAATAATTCTATCGGATTACCTGAGTCATTGGGTTGTGTGGTCGCCCGCGTACACTATACTTCGGCGCGCCCGGCGCCGGTCTGTGTGGCGCTGGCGAACGATTGAACTAAAACGAGTCTCGCGAGCCTACTGTCGGTGGTCCGCACGCGCGCCCGAATCGGATCCCGAGAGAGCCTCTCCTTCAGCGTGGGATCGACAATGCGTACGTTGGCATTCGTGGTCGGCGGCGTCGGGGCCGGCGGACTCGCGCTCCTGCTTACCCTGAGCGGCTCCCCTCCTCGAGCCCAACAGGCTCGTCCCGCTGCCGACTCGATCACCGCGCCCGCCCTCGCCGACACTGGTTCGCTGCAGGGTCCGCGGCAGCCGATCTTCTTCCGCCACGACATTCATGCCGGCCAGTTCAAGATGCAGTGCCAGTACTGCCACTACTCGGTGGCGGTCTCACCCGAGCCGGGTATCCCGTCGGTGCAGACCTGCATGGGCTGCCACCTTGTCGTGAGCGGGAGCGACAGCGGCAGCAAGACCGAGATCAAGAAGATCCGCCAGGCCTGGAGCGATAAGAAACCGATCGAATGGGTGCGGGTTCACTACCTGGCTCGGCACGCCCACTTCCCTCACCAGCGACACATTAAGGTGCTCGGCCCCAACGCCTGCACCACCTGTCATGGCGACGTGAGCCGGATGCCTCAGGTGTTCAAGGTGAACAACATCAACAGCATGGGTTTCTGCGTCACGTGTCATGTCGAGCGCAAGGTATCGCGGGACTGTTCGGTGTGTCATTACTAGGGCGGCCGCGCCGCCCGGCTATCAGCTATCAGCTATCAGCTGTCAGCTATCAGCTAAAAGCTGTCAGTTCATAGCCGTTAGCCGTTAGCCGTGAGCCGTTAGCCGTTAGCCGTTAGCTGTTAGCTGTGAGCCGTTAGCTGTGAGCCGTTAGCTGTGAGCCGTTAGCTGTGAGCCGTTAGCCGTCAGCTGAACATCGGAGCTCGAATGCCTGACGAAAGCCCGACTCTCGACCGCCGCCGCTTCCTGACTGTGCTGGGTGCCGGCACCGGCGCCGGAGCGCTGGCTCTCTCCGGGTGCTCCACCAGCCAGGTCGAGAAGCTGGTCCCCTATCTGGTGCAATCCGAGGATCAGGTCCCCGGCGTCGCCACCTGGTACGCCAGCAGCTGCACCGAGTGCGCTGCGGGATGCGGGCTGCACGTTCGGACCCGCGAGGGACGGGCGGTCAAGCTGGAAGGCAATCCCGAGCACCCGATCAACCGGGGCAAGCTCTGCTCTCGTGGCCAAGCGGCGCTGCAGGGTCTCTACAATCCCGGCCGAATCAAGGGGCCGATGGCCCGCGCTGCAAACGGCAGCTTTCAGGAAATCTCCTGGGACGACGCGATCGCGCGGCTGGCTGCAAGGCTCGGCTCGGCGGGCTCCAAGGTCACGGTGATTTCCGGCGCCGGGCCCGGGACCCTTTCCGATCTGTTGGCTGAGTGGACTGCTGCTCTGGGTGGACGGCTGGTGCGCTACGAGCCGTTCGATCACGAGCCGCTTCGCGCTGCTAATCGTCAGGTGTTCGGCCTGGATCAGCTCCCGGCGCACGATTTCGCCAAGGCCAAGTACATCGTCTCGTTTGGTGCCGACTTCCTGGAGTCCTGGCTGGCTCCGATGGAAAACCAGCGCGGCTTTGCTCAGTCCCACGGTTTTACCGCCGGCGAGCTGGCCAAATTCGTCTATGCCGGCCCCCGGATGAATCTCACCGGGCTCAACGCCGATCAGTGGCTCTCGATTCGACCGGGCTCAGAGACGGCACTGGCCCTTGCCATGGCAAACATTGTCGCCGGGGCGAGAGGGAGTGGTGGGGAGTTGGCGAGTGGGCTGGCCCGCTACACGCCTGCTATGGCAGCACAGGAGACTGGTCTTTCCGTCGAAGCGATCGAGCGCGCCGCGCACGAGTTTGCCGCGGCGCGTCCCAGCCTGGCGGTGGCAGGCGGCGTAGGGGCCCAGCACACCGGCGCAGCAGAGCTCTGCGCGGCGGTCAACATCCTCAACTGGGTAGCAGGCAACATTGGCGAGACGGTGCGTTTTGGCGCGGGTCTGGCCTCGGGTGATGGCCTGGGCGCCTTGATGCAATCCGCCAAGGCCATGAGCTCCGGGGAGGTCGCCGTGCTCCTGGTTCACAATGCCAACCCGGTGTACACCCTGCCCAAAGCGGCCGGCTTTGCCGAAGCGCTCAAGAAGGTCGGGTACAAGGTGTCGACCTCGATGTACCTGGACGAGACCGCCGCGCTGTGCGATCTCCTCCTTCCGCAGCGCCACGCCCTCGAGCGGTGGGACGACGTCCGGCCCCGAGTCGGAATCAACGGCCTCACCCAGCCGGTCATGCAGCCGGTGTTCAATACGTTGGCCACGGGAGACCTGCTCCTGCGGGTCTCGCAGAAGGTCGGCGGAGCGCTGGCCAAGTACAACGCTCCTTCCTTCGAGTCGCACCTGAAGGCGCGCTGGCAGTCCTTCGCCAGCGAGGCGGGCGAGAAGGACTTCGAGGCTTTCTGGCGGGCTGCGCTGCAGCACGGCGGTGTTTTCCGAGACGCTCCGCCTGCGCCCGTCGTCGCTCTGGCTCCCGCCGCCGGTCAAATTGGCTTCAGCAAACCCGCCTTTGAGGGCAACGGTGAGTTCATTTTTCTCACCTACCCGCACGCACTGCTGCACGATGGCCGGGGGACCAACAAACCCTGGTTGCTCGAAAATGCCGATCCGGTCACCAAGATCACGTGGCATTCATGGGTGGAAATTGGTCCCGAGGCCGCACGGCGACTGGATGTGAGAGACGGAGAGATCGTCGAGCTCACCTCACCGCACGGCACCATCGCCGGGCCGGTCTATGTCTATCCCGGTCTGCGTGACGACGTAGTCGCGGTCCCGCTCGGCTTCGGGCACACCGCCTACGGGGCGTTCGCCGAAGGAAGAGGGGTGAACGCGCTGGATCTGCTGGGCGCGCCCAAGGGCGAATTTCTGCCCTACATCTCGACTCGAGTGACGCTTCGGAAGACCGATCGTTATCAGAAGCTGGCCTCGATCGCCGGCGTGCCTCGGCAGCTCGGGCGAGGCATCGCGGAGGCGATGCCACTCGCGGCAGCCCAGAAGGGCATGACGGTCGAGCAGGCCTATCTCGCAGCGGGCCAGGGGCTGCACGAGGTCAATACCGAGACTGAGGTGGCGGCGGTGAAGGGCTGGAGCGCGGAGCAGAATCAGGCCACCAAGTTGGGTAACTACGCGGCGGAGCACCCCCGCTGGGGAATGGCAATCGATCTGGCCAAGTGCACCGGCTGCCAGGCCTGCGTGACCGCCTGTTATGCGGAGAACAACATTCCGACGGTCGGCCAGGGAGAGATTCTCAAGGGTCGAGAACTGACCTGGATGCGGATCGAGCGCTATTGGGAAACCAGCGCGGAGCCGGGACACCCGGTGTCGGCGCGCTTCATCCCCATGCTCTGCCAGCATTGCGCCAACGCGCCGTGCGAGCCGGTCTGCCCGGTGTATGCCGCCTACCATACGCCCGACGGGCTCAACGGTCAGATCTACAACCGCTGCGTGGGCACCCGGTATTGCGCCAACAACTGCCCCTACAAGGTGCGGTACTTCAACTGGTACAAGTACAACGAGATGGCGTGGCCCGAGCCACTGAATCTGCAGCTCAACCCGGACGTGACGGTGCGGGCTCGCGGGGTGATGGAGAAGTGCACCTTCTGCATCCAGCGTATCCGAGGGGCGCAGAACGATGCGCGGTTGGAGAACCGGGCCATTCGCGATGGCGAGTTCACCACCGCCTGCGCCCAGGCGTGCCCCTCTGATGCCATCGTGTTCGGCAACGCGGCCGACCCATCGAGTCGGGTAGCGCAAATCAAGCAGAATCCCAGGGGCTACCGGGTACTCGAGGATCTCAACACCCGTTCGGCAATCACCTACCTGGCGAAGGTCCTGCACCCGGCGGAGGCATAACGATGGCGGTCGTCGCTCCCCCGCGTCCGGCGCACCACGACGGGCACGCGATCACCCAGACGCACTCTGAGGTCACCCGCGACGTCGTCGGCACGCTCGCGCCGGCCAGTCGGGGCTATGTGCTGTTGCTGCTCAGCGCGGTGGGCATGTTCCTGGTCGGCCTGCTCACCTTCCTCATGCTCATCAAGGATGGCCTGGGACATGCCGGTTACCAGCCGCCGGTCTTCTGGAGTGTGTACATCACCACCTTCGTGTTCTGGGTGGGTATAGGCCACGCTGGGACGCTAATCTCCGCGATCTTGTTTCTCTTCCGGTCCCCCTGGCGCACGGCGGTGTACCGCTCGACCGAGGTGATGACCGTCTTCGCGGTGATGACCGCGGGACTGTTCCCCATCATTCACCTCGGGCGCAATTGGGTCTTCTACTGGCTGCTGCCCTATCCCAATCAGCGGTTCCTCTGGCCCAACTTCAAGTCGCCGCTGCTGTGGGACGTCTTCGCCATCGGCACCTACCTCACGGTCTCCACCACCTTCCTGGTCTTCGGGCTGGTGCCGGATGTGGCCGCGGTGCGGGACAAGGTGTCGGGCTGGCGCCGCTCGATCTACTCCATGGCGTCGGCGGGCTGGCAGGGCACCGACAATCAGTGGCGGCACTACTCCCGGGCCTATCTCTATCTGGCTGCCCTGGCCACGCCACTGGTGCTCTCGGTGCACTCGGTGGTGTCGTGGGACTTCGCCATGGGCATCGTGCCGGGTTGGCATGGGACGATCTTCGCACCCTACTTCGTAGCGGGTGCGATCTACTCGGGCCTCGGGATGGTGCTGACGCTCATCATCCCGCTCCGCAAGGCGCTCAAGATCGAGCACATGATCACGCCCGAGTACCACTTGAACAATCTGGCCAAGCTCACCCTGCTCACGGGCTCCATTCTCTTCTACGCCTACGCGATGGAGTACTTCGTCGCCTGGTACAGCGGCAACCCCTTCGAGCAGACCACGTTTTTCCGCCGGGCGTTCGGCCCGTACTGGTGGGCCGGCTGGACCATGATCATCTGCAACCCCTTGGTGTCGCAACTTCTCTGGTTTCGGAAGATCCGGACCAATCTGACCTCGCTCTTCGTCATCTCGATCTTCGTCAACATCGGGATGTGGTTCGAGCGTTTCGTGATCATCGTGTCGTCGCTCAGCAATGACTTCGTTCCCTGGGCCTGGGACCAGCTGAGCCCCACCTGGGCCGACTGGGGAATTCTGGCCGGCTCGTTCGGCTGGTTCAGCATGTGGTTCCTGCTGTTCGCCAAGAATTTCCCCATCGTGGCGATCCAGGAGATCAAGGAGATGATCCCGATGCCACGGAAGCGGGGAGGGCACCACTGATGGCTTTGCGCAAGCGCTCCAGGCAAGTGCCCGGGCTGCTCGCCTCCTTCGCGCACGTGGATGCCGCGACGGACGCCATTCGGGCGCTCAGGGCCAAGGGCTTCCGCAACCTGGTGGTTTACACTGCGGCACCCAACCACGAGATCGAGGAGGCCCTGGACCATTCGGTGAGCCCGGTACGGCTGTTCACCCTGATCGGCGGACTCACCGGCTGTGCGGCGGGCTTTGGAATGACGCTCTGGATGTCTTACGACTGGCCGGTGGTCGTGGGAGGGAAGCCCATCGGATCAGTGCCGCCGTATGTGGTCATCGCGTTCGAGCTTACCATCCTCCTGGGTGCGCTCAGTACGGTGGCGGCCGTTGCCCTGTTCTCGGTGCTGA